>JBEKVR010000078.1:0-21937 GCA_049513815.1 Roseiarcus sp.
GAGCCGCTTGACATCGACCTCGACCGTCAGCGGGTGCGTGACGCCGAGCAGCGTCAGGTCGCCGGACAACTCGATGGTCGACTCGTCGCGCTTCTCGACCCGCGTCGATTCGAAGTGGATGTCGGGAAAGCGTTGTGCGTCGAGGAAGTTCGAGCCGCGCAAGGTGTCGTCGAACGATGACGAACCGACCTCGATCGAATCGGAGCGGACGGTGAAACTGACGTGGCTTGCCGCGGGCCGGTCGAAGTCGATCGACAGTCGCCCAGTGAAGACATGGAATTCACCCTGGGTGCGCGGAAAGCCAACCGCGTCGACGACGAAGCCGATGTGCGTGCGCGCCGGGTCGATGCGCCAGGCGCCGCGTTCCGTTGCAGCGCTGGCGTCGCGATCGGCGAATGCGGCGGCGCCGGCAAAACAGCCGCGATGAGCCAGGCGGCGGCGGCGCGGCGCCGGGGCGCCGTGAGCGTGAGCGTTGCTGTCATCCCGTCTTCTCCTTCAGCGACCGGGCGAGCGCCGTCAGTCGCTCGACCGGAATCTTGCCGATCAGCATGAAGCCGCGCCCCCCTTGCGCCCATGAGGCGACGGCGAAGCCGCCGCGCGTTGAAGTCGCGAGCGCGGCGTCCGGTTCGCCGTCGCGCAGAATGCAGAAGGCGACCGGCGTCGCGCCGTCGAGGTAGCCGATCTGGCCGAGCGGCGCGCCGTCGTATTGCAGCAGTTCGGCGCGGCGCGGCGACAGGTCGTCGACTTTCAGTCGGTCGACGTCGAGGGGCGCTTCGAGCCGCCGCGACAGCGAAGCGAGTTCATCGCCCAGCCGCGGCGAGACCGCTGCGCCGAAGCTTTCGGGCGTATAGAGCGCCATATATTCGACGACCGCCTGGCGCCAGTCGTCGCGCTCGGCGAGGCCGCCGCCGGAGCCGACGCTCCAGCGTCCGGCGCCGAGGCCGGCGGCGAAAGCGACGATCGCGGCGGCGGCGGCGATCGCGGCGACGCGTTGTCGCCCGGGCGGCGCGGCGCGCGCCGGCGAGCCGGTAAGCGCCGCGTTGAGCCGCGTCCGGATGTCAGCGAGCGGCGCCGTCTCAAGCAGCGTCGCGAAGGCCAGACGCGTTCGGTCGGCCGCCGCGCGCAGGGCTTCGAGCCGCGCTCGCAGGGGCGGATCGGCGCCGAGCCGCGCGTCGAGCGCCGCGCGCTCCGCCTCGTCGAGCTCGCCGTCGAGGTAGGCGGTCAGCTTGCGGTCGTCGTCCTCGCTTGTCGCCACCTTACGCGTCCTTCGTTTCGTGCGTCCGAGTCAGCGTCGCACGCGCCGCCGCGAGGCGACTCATCACGGTGCCGATCGGCGCGCCCAGGAGTTCGGCCGCTTCGCGGTAGGAATAGCCTTCGACATAGACCAGCAGCACGGTTTCACGTTGCGCGGACGGCAGGGCGCCTATCGCCCTCAACACCTGTGCGGCCGAAATATTCGTTTCGATCTCATGCGCGCCGTCGACGCTGAGCGCTTCGCCGGCGTCGAGCACGCCCTGACCGGCCCTGACCCGACGCGCCCGGCTCTCGTTGAGCCAGATCGATCGCAGAATGGCGAACAGCCAGCGGTCGAGCCGTGTGCCGGGTCGGAACTGGTCGGCGCGTTCGATCGCTCTGAGGCAGGTCGCCTGGACGAGATCCTCGGCGACGTCGCGCGCGCCCGATAGCGACAGGGCGTAGCGCCACAGGCGCGCCAGATGCGCCTCGAGGTCGCCCCGCACTTCCTCTCGGGCTCCGTTGCTCATCGTTCGGCGCCTCGTGCGCCCGGGAACCGAATAAGTGGCGCCCGACGCGTGTTCTTGTCTCGTCCCTACAGAGGAGACTGACCCAATGCGCATCGATTTTCAATTCAACGCTCGGCGAGTTCTGGTCTCGGCCGGTCTCGCAGTCACGCTCGCCTTCGCCGCGCCTTACGCCTTCGCGCACGGCGGGGGAGGCGGCGGCGGCGGCGGAAGCGGCGGCGGGGGCGGCGGAAGCGCCAGCGGCGGAGGCGGCGGGGGTCAAGACCTCACCACTTGCCCCAAAGGCGAAATCTGGGACGTCAGGACGAAGCGCTGCCTGACGCTCAAGGGCGACGTCTTGCCCGACGCCCAGATCGTCGAATACGCCTTCGCGCTCGCCAAGGCGCAGCGCTTCGACGAAGCGCTGCAGACGCTCGATCTGCTCAAGGACCCCAACACGCCGCGTGCGCTCAACTATCGCGGCTATGCGACCCGCAAGCTTGGACGCACCGACGAAGGCATCGGCTATTACCTCCAGTCGGTGGCGATGGATCCGACCTACGCTCAGGTGCGCGAATATCTCGGCGAAGCCTACGTGCTGAAGGGCAAGTTCGATCTCGCGCATGAGCAGCTCGACACGATCGCCAAAATCTGCGGTTCGACCGACTGCGAGGAATACGAGGACCTCTCGAAGGCGATCGCCAATCCGGACGCGCTCGCCCACGGCGGCATCTGATCCGCCACGGCGCGCCGTCTTTTCCTCGCTTTTTCGATTTGAGGCGCGAACTCCATGCAGACAGGATTATTGACTCTCGCCGCCCGCCTCGCCAGCGTACCAGTGCTCAGCGACATTGCTGCGCTAGCGGCGCGACTGCTCGTCGCCAGCCTGTTCGTCCCGGAAGGCTGGGGCAAGATCAACGGCTACGCCGCCACCCAATCCTATATGGTGCAGTTCGGCGTTGAGCCACGGCTGTTGCCGCTGGTGATCGCGCTCGAATTCGGCGGCGGGCTGCTGCTGGCGCTTGGCGGCGCGACGCGTCCGTTGGCGCTGGCGCTCGGAATCTTCTCGCTGTTGGCGGCGCTGATTTTCCACCAGGGCGCCGACTTCAGCGAGGTGCTCGAGTTCCGCAAGGACTTCGCCATCGCCGGCGGGCTCTTCGCTCTCGCTGCGCTCGGCGCCGGCGCGTGGTCGCTCGACGCCTTGTTCGCGCGTCGTCTCACGCCGGCGCTCGCGCGCGGTCGAGCTGACGCCGTTCCTCGCTGAGCGCGCGCGCTTCGACTTCCAGGATCGCCGCAACAACGCTATCGGGCGCGCTGTGGTGCGGCGAATGGCCGACGCCCGGCAGCACCGTCAGCGTCGCGTCGGGAATATCGCGCGCGCAGCCGGTGGAGTGGATTTTCGCGTAGACGACGCCGTCATGGTCACCAGTGACGATCGCCGTTGGGACGCGGATCGTCGAATAGCGCGGGGACAGCGCCGCGACATGGGCCTCCGCGGCGACGACGTCCTCGGCGTTGGCGCGGAAGTGACGCGGCCGGAACACCAGCGGCAGGCGCGTCGCGACAACGTAATCCTTTGGCGGCGGGTTGGGAGCGAAGACTTCGCGGACGCCGCCGCGAATCGATATCAGACCCGCCGGCAGGACAAATAGGCGGCGAAACGCCGACCCCAAAAATCGCGACGCCGCCAGTCGGTAGTACCAGGCGACGCCGCCCGGCCAGGGATGGCTGACCGGCGCGAGCAGGACGAGGCCGCGAGTGAATTTCGGCGCGTCGAGCGCCATCGCGAGGCCAAGCATGCCGGCGAGCGAATGGACGACGACGATCGCCTGCTCGACGCCGCGTCGCGCCACCGCCGCGCGCAACGCCGCGGCCTGATCGGCGGGCGAGGCGGCGTCCGCGCCAGCGAGGCGGTCGCTCCAGCCGTGGCCGGGACGATCGACGGCGAAAACGTGAAAACCGAGGGCGGCCAGGCGTTCGCCCAAAGCGACGTCCAAGTCGGCGAAATTGCCCGAAGCGCCGTGGACGAGCAGGACGGCGCCGCGCGCGGTCGCGCTCGGCGGCCGCTCGACGACATGGATCGCGGCGCCGCGCGGCCCTGCCGTCACGCGTTCGCCGACCGGCGGAAAACGCGCTTCGATGACGCGCGCCGCAAGCGCAGTGAAGCCCAGCAGGCCGGCCGCCGCTGCGGCAAGGCCGACGAACGCGAAGATCACAGCGCGTTCACAGGTCTTGGCCGGCGATTGCCGCGCGCAGCCGGTCGGCCGCCTCGCGGGCGGGCCGCCATTGCGGCGCGATCTCGAGCGCGCGCTGATAGACGCGCAAAGCGTCGTCGCGGCGGCCGGAGTTTTCGAGCACCGCCCCGAGGTCGGCCATCGCCTTCAAGTGCTTGGGGTCGTCGGCGAGCGCGCGCGAGAGATCGACGAACGTCGCCTTGGAATCGCCGGCGAGATAGTCGGCGTTGGCGCGCGCCGCCCAGGCCTCCGCCCACTGCGGCTGCAGCGCGGTCAGCGCGTCGAGCAGCTGCTGCGCGACCTCGACGTTCTCGCCGTCGATCGCTGCCGCGGCGCGGCTGAGCAGCAGATCGCCGGTGTCGGAGCCCGAATGCTGATTGAGCCGGTCGATGCGGGCGACGATGCCGCCGGCCTCGTCGGGATCGGCGGCGGTCGCAAGCCGCGCCAGTAGGGCCTCTCGCCCAGCTTCCTGGCCGGCGTCGGCCTGAGGAGCGGCTTGTCGGGCAGGGGGAGATGGAGGAGACGCAGACGCGCTGGCCGCGCGCACGGGCGCGGCGAGTCCCAGCAGACAGAAAAAGACGAGGAGCGGCCGACCCGTCATGACGGCGAGCCTAAAGCCTCGCCGCGCAGGGGTCAAAGCACGATTGCGGCAGGCCGCAAGGCCAGCGCCGCGCTCAGCCCTGACGCGCCTTGAAGCGCTTCTGGGTCTTGTTGATGATGTAGACGCGGCCTTTGCGACGAACCAGGCGGTTGTCGCGATGGCGATTGCGGAGCGACTTGAGCGAGTTACGGACCTTCACGGGAGCACCCAGGGAACAATGAGCTGCGGGCGAACCCACGGCGAAACGATGAGCGCGCTCCTATGCCCGATTCAGACGCGCCAATCAAGCGCTGTGGCGCGATCTTGGGCCGGATCAAGACATCGCCGCGCAAAAGCGCTAAGGATTTCCTGTCGCTTGCGTCGGCCAAAGCGGCCGCGATCCGGGACCGGGCAAGCCTGGGCGCGGCCATGGGCAAGACAAGAAAGCGGCGACAGAGAACGCCAGCGCGCTCGACGCGTTGGTCAAAAGGCGAGGAAAACAGGGAGAGGGCAAATGTCCTACAAAGACATTCTGGTCTACCTCGACGCTAGCAAGGACACGACGGACCGTCTGCGTCTGGCTGTAGAATTGGCCAAAACGCACGGCGCGCGGCTGATCGGCGTCGACGCCAGCGACGAATCGGCGCTGATGGGCGCGTGGGGCGACCGCGTGCTGCACATTCGTCCGGCGTTCGAGGCTGCGGTCAAGGACGCCGGCGTCGCCGCCCATTACATCGGCGCTGACGCCGACCCGGCGCTCGGCAGCGATTTCGCCCACTGCGTCGATCTGATCGTCGCCTCGCGCCCGGAGGGCGACGCGCGCAAGCTGGTGCGCGAGGAGGTGCCCGACCGGGTGCTGGTCGAAGCCGGCGCGCCGATTCTGATCTTGCCGCAGGACTGGGCCTACGGGCCGCTCGGCAAGAATGTCGTCATCGCCTGGAACGCGAGCCGCGAAGCCGCGCGCGCCGTTCACGACGCGATGCCGCTGCTCGAGAAAGCCAAGAAAGTGACGATCTTCAGCTTCTCGTCGCGCGCGCACGCGTTCAGGGCCTCGGCGGAGCGCCTCGCCGATCATCTGCTTCGCCACGGCGTCACCGCCCATATCTCGGACTGGACCGACACCGGCGACGTCTCGGCGCTCGAGGCCCTGTTCGCCAGCCTCGACACGCAGGACGCCGACCTGATCGTCGCTGGCGCGTTCGGCCACTCGCGGCTGTTCGAGACCCTGTTCGGCGGCGTCAGCCATGACCTGCTGCGTCAGCCGACCGCCCCGATCTTCATGTCGCACTGAGGAGAGCGTGTTGCGGGCGATGGTGCTGAAACGGGTCGGCGAGCCGTTGGTTCTGGAAGAGCGTCCCGATCCCGAACCAGGGCCCTCGGAGCTGTTGATCCGGGTCGAGGCCTGCGGCGTCTGTCGCACCGATCTGCATGTTGTCGACGGCGAGCTGCCCGACGTGCGGCCGCCGATCGTGCCCGGCCACGAAGTTGTCGGCCGGGTCGTGCGGCCGGGGGCGGACGTCGAGGGTTTCGCAGTCGGCGCTCGGGTCGGCGTTCCCTGGCTCGGGCGCGCCTGTGGCCACTGCCCCTATTGCCGCGACGGCCGCGAGAACCTCTGCGACGATCCGGCGTTCACCGGCTACAACCGCGACGGCGGCTACGCGACGCACATCGTCGCCGAGGCCGCCTTCGCCGTGCGGCTCGCCGACGACGCCGACGCCGCAGCGACGGCGCCGCTGCTATGCGCGGGGTTGATCGGCTGGCGCGCGCTCAAGGCGGCTGGATCAGGCCGGCGCGTCGGCTTCTACGGCTTCGGCGCCGCCGCGCACATCCTCGCCCAGATCTGCCGCGCCGAGGGTCGCGAGGTCTACGCTTTCACCCGCCCAGGCGACGAAGCGGCGCAAAGCTTCGCGCGCGGGCTCGGCGCGGCGTGGGCCGGCGGCTCGGATCAACCCGCGCCGGCGCCGCTCGACGCGGCGATCCTGTTTGCGCCGGTTGGCGCGCTCGTTCCCATCGCGCTGCGCGCGACGCGAAAAGGCGGTCGCGTCGTTTGCGCCGGCATCCACATGAGCGACATTCCGAGTTTCCCCTACCGCTGGCTGTGGGAAGAACGGCAGATCGTCTCGGTGGCCAATCTGACCCGCGCCGATGCCGCCGAATTCTTCGCGGCCGCCCGCCACATCGACATTCGGACCGAGGTGACGCGCTATCGACTCGAAGACGCCAACCTCGCCCTCGCCGATCTGCGCGACGGACGCCTGCAAGGCGCCGCCGTGCTCACGCTCTAGCCTTTGTGCGCGCCTGCGAACGCCTGATCGCGAATGATGTCGTAGACCGTCTGCGCCGCCGGCGACAGCGCGCGATTGCGCAGGCCGATGAGACTGTACGGCTGCACGACGATCGAGAAGGCGGTGGGCAGGATTGCGAGCTTGCCCGGCGCGCCTTCGTCGCCGACGAAGCGCGCCGCGGCAGTCGCCAACGGCGCCAGCGCGTCCGATCCGGCGACCAGCGTCATTGTCAGGAAGATCGAGGTCGTCGTGAGGAAGCGATCGGGCGCTGCGATATCGGCGACCTGAAACAGCGTCTCGACCGCGCGCCGCAACGGCGAGCCGCGTGGCTGCATCACCCATTCGTAGCCGCTCGCGTCGGCGAGCGTCGCCGGTCCACGGCTTAGCAGCGGATGGCCGCGCCTGACGACGACGCGCGCCTCTTCGACGCCGATCGTCAGGCTGTCGAACGCCTGCGGGTCGAGGTCGTCGGGCACGCGAGCGATGATGAAGTCGAGCCGCGAGGCGAGCAACTCTCTCGCCAGCGCGTTGGACGCGTCGATGCGAATGTCGACCTCAACGCCCGGCGCCGCGGCGCGCATGCGCGCCATCGCCGGCGCGGCGATTTCCACCGCCGGTCCTGAAACCGCGCCAATGGCGACGGCGCCGCGCCGACCGGCTCTGAGATCGGCGAACTCGCGTTCAGCTTGCGCGAGATGGAGCAGCACCGAGCGCGCATGGCGCGCCAGCGAATGGCCGAGCGGCGTGAGACGCACGCCGCGCGACAGACGGTCGCACAGAGGCGCGTCGAGCAACGATTCCAATTCGGCAATTCGACGCGACGCGGCGGGCTGCGTCATGCCGACCGCCTTGGCCGCGGCGCTGATCATGCCGGTGTCGGCGAGCGCCGCCACCAGCCGCAAATGCGCCAGTTTCAGGCGACTTACCGCTTCGTCGTCGACAGCGACTTTTGCCCGCCGTTGGCGCGCAGCGCGGCCAACGCTCGATTTACCGACCATCGTCCGTGAATTCCCCGGGGGACCTTCTGACGCCGCATTAAATCAGATATATCAACTTGGCATGGATTGCGCCAGTCCAAGCATTTGACTGTCATGGCAGTTTCCAACTAGCTAGCCGCGCGACGCATTTTCGAGCGACGACGACCGACCGCCGGGGGGCGGCCGATAAGTGATGTCGTCTACGCGCGAGCGCCGCATGGGATGATAGTTGGTTTGCTTATCGGGAGGACTTGCATGAAGTTTCATTCTTTCGCCGCGGCGGTCGCGGTCGGGCTGTTTGCCCTGACTGGCGTCGCCAGCGCCGCCGACAAACCCACGATCGGCATTGCGATGCCGACCAAGTCGTCGGCGCGGTGGATCGCCGACGGCGATAACATCGTCAAAGTGCTGCAGGGCAAAGGCTACAACACCGACCTGCAGTATGCCGACAACGACATTCCGAACCAGCTGGCGCAGATCGAAAACATGATCACCAAGAAGGAGAAGATCCTGGTGATCGCGGCGATCGACGGCACGACGCTCTCGGACGCGCTGCAGAAGGCGCATGACGCGGGAATCCAGGTCGTTTCCTATGACCGCCTGATCCGCGGCTCCGCCAACGTCGACTATTACGCCACCTTCGACAACTTCCAAGTCGGCGTGCTGCAGGCGACGTCGATCGTGCACGGCCTCGGCATCGACGCCGGCAAGACCGGCCCGTTCAACATCGAGCTGTTCGGCGGCTCGGCCGACGACAACAACGCCTTCTTCTTCTACAACGGCGCGTTGTCGGTGCTGCAGCCCCTGCTCGACAAGGGGACGCTCGTCATTCAGTCGAAACAGGCGGGCATGGACAAGGTCGCGACCCTGCGTTGGGACGCCGCCACCGCCCAGGCTCGCATGGACAACCTGCTGAGCGCCTTCTACACCAGCAAGAAGGTCGACGCCGTGCTGTCGCCGTATGACGGCATCTCGATCGGCATCATCTCGTCGCTCAAGGGCGTCGGCTACGGCTCGAAGGATCAGCCGATGCCGGTCATCTCCGGCCAGGACGCGGAAATCCCGTCGGTGAAGTCGATCCTCGCTCACGAACAGTATTCGACCGTGTACAAGGACACCCGCGATCTCGCCAAGGTGGCCGCCGCCATGGTCGACGCGCTGCTCAGCGGCAAGACGCCGGAAGTCAACGACACCAAGACCTACAACAACGGCGTCAAGGTCGTTCCCTCTTATCTGCTGAAGCCAGTGTTGATCTACGCCGACAACGTGCAGAAGGAGCTGGTCGACGGTGGCTATTACAAGGCCGACCAGCTCAAATGATCGGCTGACAAAAAAATCAGGCCCCCGCGTCGGCGACGACGCGGGGTTTTTTTGATCTGGATCGACTCCACACACGCGTTTGCTGCGTAAACGACCAGAAACAATCGGCCGAGTGTTCGATGACCGCGATTTTGGAAATGCGAGGCATCACCAAGACGTTTCCCGGCGTCAAAGCGCTGGTCGACGTCAATCTGGTGGTCAAGACCGGCGAGATCCACGCCATCTGCGGCGAAAACGGCGCCGGCAAATCGACGCTGATGAAGGTTCTCAGCGGCGTCTATCCTTACGGCTCATACGAAGGCGACATCGTCTACGAAGGCGAGACGCGCCGCTTCGACCGCATCGCCGACAGCGAGCACGTCGGCATCATCATCATCCACCAGGAACTGACGCTGGTGCCGCTGCTGTCGATCGCCGAGAACATCTTCCTCGGCAACGAGCCGGCCAAGATGGGCGTCATCGACTGGGCGACCTCGTTCAACCGCACCCGCGAGGTGCTGAAGAAGGTCGGCCTCAAAGAGAAGCCGAACACGCCGATCACCAATCTCGGCGTCGGCAAGCAGCAACTGGTCGAGATCGCCAAGGCGCTGTCGAAAGACGTCAAGCTGCTGATTCTCGACGAGCCGACCGCCTCGCTCAACGAGGCCGACAGCGACGCGTTGCTCAAGCTGCTGACCGAGTTCCGCGCCCAGGGCATCACGTCGATCCTGATCTCTCACAAGATCAACGAACTCGCCAAGGTCGCCGATTCGATCACCGTGCTGCGCGACGGCACGACGGTCGAGACGATCGACTGCCACAAGGAGAAGATCAGCGAAGGCCGGATCATCAAGAGCATGGTCGGCCGCGAAATGTCCGACCGCTATCCGCATCGCCAGCCGAAGATCGGCGAGAAGCTGCTCGAGATCAAGAACTGGAAGGTCGAGCATCCGCACCACGCCGGCCGCGAGGTCGTCAAAGACGTCAGCATGTACGTCAACGCCGGCGAGATCGTCGGCATCGCCGGTCTGATGGGGGCGGGACGCACCGAACTGGCGATGAGCGTGTTCGGCCGCGCCTACGGCCGCAACGTGCGCGGCGAGGCGACGATGAATGGCAAGCCCGTCGACCTCTCGAGCATTCAAAAGGCGGTGGCGGCCGGCATCGCCTATGTCACCGAGGACCGCAAGACGCTCGGCTTGGTGCTGCAGGAAGACATCAAGAGCAACGTCACCCTCGCCAATCTGCCGGCCGTCGCCTGGCGCGGCGTTATCGACGAAGCGCGCGAGCAGCAGGTCGCCAACCGCTATCGCACGTCTCTGAATATCCGCTCTTCCGGCATCTTCCAGCGCGCGCTCAACCTGTCGGGCGGCAACCAACAGAAGGTCGTGCTGAGCAAGTGGCTGTTCGCCCAGCCGAGGGTGCTCATTCTCGACGAGCCGACGCGCGGCATCGACGTCGGCGCGAAATATGAAATCTACACCATCATCAACGAGCTGGCTGACGCCGGCAAAGCCGTGATTCTCATCTCCTCAGAGATGGCGGAGCTTCTCGGCATCTGCGACCGCATCTACGTCATGAACGAAGGGAAACTCGTCGACGAGATGCCGGCCGCGGACGCCACCCAAGAGAAAATCATGGCGTCGATTATGCGACAGTACGGAACAGTGCAATGAAACACGAAGCTATGCCGTCGCCCGGCACCGAACAGGCGGAAATCCAAGCCGCGATCTGGAAGAGCAGCCTGCGCGACTACGGTCTGCTGCTGACGCTGCTGGTGATCATGGCGTTCTTCTACTTCCTCACCGGCGGCATTTCGCTCGCGCCGCTGAACCTGACGAACCTGATCCTGCAGAACAGCTACGTGGTCATCATGGCCCTCGGCATGCTGTTGATCATCGTCGCCTTCTACATCGACCTGTCGATCGGGTCGGTCGTCGGCTTTGTCGGCGGCACGGCGGCGATGTTCATGGTCGGATTCCACGTGCCGGGCCTCAACGTCGATGTGAAATTGCCGTGGGAGGCGGTGGTCCCGTTGGCGCTGATGCTCGGAGGCTTGATCGGTTGCGTGCAGGGCTATTTTGTCGCCTACGCGAAGATTCCCTCGTTCATCGTCACCCTCGCCGGCATGCTGGTCTTCCGCGGCCTGACCGGCAACATGCTGATGGGCCAGTTCGTTGGCCCGTTCGACCGTAACTTCCAGGACATCAGCGCCGGCTTCCTGCCCGACGTCACCGACTTTCCGGCGTTGAACGCGCTGCTCGGCGGCTCGCATTTCCATTGGGGCGCGATGACCATCGGCGTTGTCGCGGTGGTGCTGATGATCGTCCTCGGCCTGCGTCGTTGGCGCCACGCGCGCGCCGAGCAGATGGAGACCGAGCCGCTGGCGCTGTTCATCGGCAAAATGACGATCTTTTCGGCGCTGATCCTGTTCATCACTTACCAGCTCGCCAGCTACAAGGGTCTGCCGGAAGTGCTGGTCATCATGGCCGTGCTGATCCTGATCTACGGATTCGTCACGACCCGCACGACGATTGGGCGGCGCATCTACGCCATTGGCGGCAACCGGTTGGCGGCGGAGCTGTCCGGCATCCGCACCAACCGGCTGATCTTCCTCACCTTCGTCAACATGGGCGTGCTTGCCGCGCTCGCCGGTCTGATCGTCGCCGCCCGCCTCAATTCAGCGACGCCGAGCGCCGGCCTCGGTTTCGAGCTCGACGTCATCGCCGCCTGCTTCATCGGCGGCGCCTCGGCGTACGGCGGCGTCGGCAAGGTGATGGGCGTGGTCATCGGCGCTTTCGTCATGGGCGTGATGAACAACGGCATGTCGATCTACGGCCTCGGTATCTACTGGCAGCAGGTCGTCAAGGGCATCGTGCTGCTCACCGCGGTCTACGTCGACCTCTACCAGAAGAGCAAAGAATAGGGCGCTTCTCGCTTCGAATTCGCGCCGACGCGGCGCACAGACAAGAGCCGGCCGCGGAGACCCCGCCGCCGGCTCTTTCATTTGCGGCTAAGCCGCAGGGCTCAATGCGGAGCGGTCGCGGCCGGATCGCCTCCCCCAAGGGCGCGGAAGCGGTCGCGACGGGCGGAGCTCGAGCGGACAGGCGTCCGAAGGCCGATCGCGCCGCCCCTCGCCGCCGCCAACGAAAAAGGGCCGGGAAAGACCCGGCCCTTCGCGATTCCAGCCAGCGATCCGCCTATTGCGGGAACGGAAGCGGGCTGTCCGACTGCTTCTGCAGGTAGGCGAGAATGTCGGCGCGCTTCGTCGCCTCGGGTTCGCCGGGGAACGCCATCTTGGTGCCGGCGGCCATCGCCGCCGGCTTGGTGATCCACTGGTTGAGCTTCTCGTAAGTCCAGTCGCCGCCGATCGCCTTGACGGCGTCGGAATAGGCGAAGCCGGCGACGGAAGCGACCGGTCGGCCGACGACCCCCCACAGCGGCGGACCGACCTTGGCCGCGCCGCCCTTGTCGAAGCTGTGGCAGGCTTGGCAGGCCTTGACGTCGTTCTGGCCCTTGGCCGCGTCGGCCTTGGCGAGCAACGCCGGCAGAGGGACTTCAGCCGCCGCCGCCGGGGCGGCGGGCGCTGCGGCAGTCTCGCCGCCGGCCAGCGCGTAGCCCGGCTGCGCAAGTTTGTTGGGCGTGAAAACAGCGTTGCTGAAGACGCCGAGGGCCATCGTTCCAAGCAAGGCGCCGAGCACAGCGAGCGCGATCTTGTTGGCGTTGGTCGTTTCCATGCGCAATGACGGCCCCAGTGTCGAAGTCGGCGAATGGAGCACGGCGGCCCCATGGCGAATCCTGATTAGCCGCTTTGCGTCTGTCTTGGCAACACGTATAAGCGCGGCGCCGGACCCAATTTTTGGGCGCGTTTTTCATAGCCGCCATGGCCAATCCGATCGTTCTCGTCCCCGCCCGCATGACCTCGACGCGGCTGCCCGGCAAGCCGCTTGCCGACATCTGGGGCGAACCCATGATCGTCCACGTCTGGCGGCGCGCGATGGAGGCCGACGTCGGCCCGGTGCTAGTGGCCGCCGACGACGCGCGCATCGTCGAGGCGGTGGCGGCCGTCGGCGGTCGGGCGACGCTGACCCGGCTCGATCACGGCTCCGGCTCCGATCGCATCTTCGAGGCATTGACGGCGGTCGATCCTGACGGCCGGCACGACGTGATCGTCAACGTCCAGGGCGACCTGCCGACGATCGCGCGTCAGGCGGTGCGGGCGGCGGTCGGGCCGCTTGCCGACCCGGACGTCGACATCGCGACGCTGGCGACGGAAATCCGCCGCCCTGAGGAGCGCGACGACCCCAATGTCGTCAAGGCGGTCGGCAGCGAAGTGGCGCCCGGCCGGTTGCGCGCGCTCTACTTCACTCGCTGTCGCGCGCCGTGGGGCGAGGGGCCGCTGTTGCACCACATCGGCCTCTACGCCTACCGCCGCGCCGCGCTTCAGCGCTTCGTCGCCTTGCCGTCTTCGCCGCTCGAGCGGCGCGAGCGGCTGGAGCAATTGCGGGCGCTGGAGGCTGGCATGCGCATCGATATCGCGCTCGTCGACGTCGCCCCGCTCGGCGTCGACACGCCGGAAGACTTGCGTCGCGCCCGCGAAATGCTGGCGCCGAAAGGAACGATATGACCGCCAAGACCATCGCCTACCAGGGCGAACCGGGCGCCAATTCGCACATCGCCTGCCTCGACGACTACCCCGATCATCAGCCGCTCGCCTGCGCCACCTTCGAGGACGCGTTCGTGACGCTCCAGGACGGCGGGGCCGATCTGGCGATGATCCCGATCGAGAACTCGATCGCCGGCCGGGTCGCCGACATCCACGCGCTGCTGCCGGCCTCCGGCCTGCACATCATCGCTGAGACCTTCCTGCCGATTCGGTTCCAGTTGCTCGCCGCGCCGGGCGCAACGCTCGAAACCCTGCGCACCGTCCACAGCCACGTCCACGCGCTCGGCCAGTGCCGCAAGATCATCCGCAAGCTCGGCCTGACCCCGATCGTCTCGAGCGACACCGCCGGCTCGGCGCGCGAGGTGGCGGAAGCGCGCGACGTCAGTCGCGCTTCGCTCGCCACCAAGCTCGCCGGCGAGATTTACGGCCTGACGACGCTGGCCGCCGACGTCGAGGACGAGGCGCACAACACGACGCGCTTCGTCGTGCTGTCGAAGACGCCGCATTGGGCCACCCCGCACAATGGGCCGGTGGTGACGACTTTTGTCTTTCGGGTGCGCAACGTGCCGGCGGCGCTCTACAAGGCGCTCGGCGGCTTCGCCACCAACGGCGTCAACATGACCAAGCTGGAAAGCTACATGATCAACGGCGAGTTCACGGCGACCCAGTTCCTCGCCGACGTCGACGGCCACCCGGAAGATCCGCCGCTCAAACGCGCGCTCGAGGAACTCGACTTCTTCTCGCGCGAAGTTCGCCTGCTCGGCGTCTACCCCGCCCACCCGTTCCGCGTCGCGACGCAGCAGCAGGCGGAGTAGAGAGCGGCGCGCCACTTGTTAGCCGCGGTCGCCGACCGCGGCCCTTCCCGCCGTTCGAGCCCGCAGCAGAAGGCGCTCTGTTATGGCGAACATCGCTATTCGCGACCAGACCGAAGCCGATTTCGCAGCCGTGCATGACCTGGTGATCGCGGCGTTCAAGACCATGCCGTACGCTTGCGGTCGCGAGCAGTTTGTCATGGACGCGTTGTGGCGCACGGGCGCGGCGACGGTGGCGCTGGTGGCCGAAGACGCAGGCGTGATCGTCGGACAAGTGGCGTTTTCAAAGGTGAAAGTCGGCGGCGCCGATGTCGGCTGGCACGGCTGCGGGCCGCTGTCGGTTCTGCCGCAACGCCATAAGCAAGGCGTCGGCGGCGCCCTCATGCGCGCGGGACTGGCGCGGTTGCGCGCGCTCGGCGGCAAAGGCGGCGTGGTGGTGGGCGATCCGGGATATTACCCGCGTTTTGGTTTTGAAAACACGGACGCGATGCGCGAGCCCGGCGTGCCGCCGGAGGTCTTTATGGCGCTTCGATTTGCCGGCGATATGCCAAGAGGCGACGTGGAATTCGACAAGGCGTTTGAGGCGCAGGCCAAGCGTCAATGATTGGCGCGCAGACCGACGCCCGCCGATCTGCGAGCGAGGATTGGCTTCGACGAAGACGCCGGACGCGCTCGGCGACAGGCGCCCGTCACTTCGTCCCGAACATGCGATCGCCGGCGTCGCCCAGGCCGGGGACGATGTAGCCGTGATCGTTGAGCCGCTCGTCGATCGCCGCCGTCCAGATCTCGACGTCGGGATGGGTGTGGGTCAGGCGCTCGATCCCCTCGGGGGCGGCGAGCAGGCAGACGAAGCGCAAGTCCTTGACGCCGCGCTGCTTCAGCCGGTCGATCGCCGCCACCGCCGAATTAGCCGTCGCCAGCATCGGGTCCATGACGATCACCAGCCGGTCGGCGATGTCGGTGGGCGCCTTGAAGTAATATTCGACCGCCTCCAGCGTCTTCGGGTCACGGTAGATGCCGATGTGGGCGACGCGGGCGCTCGGCACGAGGTTGAGCATGCCTTCGAGGAAGCCCATGCCGGCGCGCAGGATCGGCGCGAAGACGAGCTTCTTGCCGGCGATCGTCGGCTTCATCGTCTTGGCCAGCGGCGTCTCGACTTCGACGAGTTCGAGCGGCAGGCTGCGCGTCACTTCGTAGCACAGCAGCATGCCGATCTCGTTCATCAGCTGCCTGAAGCCTTTGGTCGAGACCGTCTTGTCGCGCATCAAGGTCAGCTTGTGCTGCACCAGCGGGTGTTCGACGACATTGACGTTGGACATGACGACGCTCCGGACCTCAAGCGAACCGCGCGCGAACTTAGCCCAAAGCGAGCGACGGCTTGTCGTCGCGGCGCCGCTCATCCCCAGATATTCGCGTTCTTGCGGCCGGCGCGATCTATTGACGCGGGGCGGGCTTCGCTGTCTGGTGGCGAGCCGATGGCCAACTCTCCCGCCCGCGTCGCAAGCCGCAACTGGAACCTGCCCAACCTGCTGACCTACGGCCGCGTCGCGGCTGTGCCGCTGGTCGTCGCCTTCCTGTTCTGGCCGGCCGACTCCTGGGCGCGCTGGACCGCGCTGGTGATCTACACGGCGGCGGCGATCACCGATTTCTTCGACGGCTATCTGGCGCGCGCCTGGTCGCAGCAGTCCTCGCTCGGCCGCATGCTCGATCCCATCGCCGACAAGCTGCTGGTCGCCGCGGTCCTACTCGTGTTGACCGCCGACCACACCATCGCCGGCGCGTCGCTGTGGGCGGCGATCGTCATTCTTTGCCGCGAAATCCTCGTCTCGGGCCTGCGCGAGTATCTGGCCGAGTTGAGGGTACCGGTGCCGGTGACCGCCGTCGCCAAGTGGAAGACCGGCGTGCAAATGGTCGCGCTCGGCTTCCTCATCGCCGGGCCGGCCGGCGACGCGGTCTTCCTTTACGCGACGCAAATCGGCATCTGGCTGCTTTGGGTCGCCGCCATCCTGACGTTCTACACCGGATGGGACTATATGAGGGCGAGTTACGACCACGTTGGGGGCGCCTGAAGCGCGATGAAAGCGGTCTATTTCGCCTGGGTGCGCGAGCGCATCGGCAAGAACGAGGAAGAGATCGCGCCGCCGGCGGAAGTGGCGACGGTCGGCGAGTTCGTCGCCTGGCTCGCTGGGCGGGGTGAGAATTACGCCTACGCCTTCGACAAGCCGCAAGTGATCCGCGTCGCGATCGACCGCGCCCACGTGGCGCGCGACGCACGGATCGCCGGGGCGAAGGAGATCGCCTTCTTCCCGCCGATGACCGGCGGCTGAGCATGGGCGCCGTCCGCGTCCAGGCCGAGGATTTCGACGCCGCGGCGGAAGGCCGCGCGCTGACCGTCGGGCGGCGCGAAATCGGCGCGTTGGCGAGCTTTGTCGGCCTGTGTCGCGACGAGGGCGGGCGTCTGGCGGCGCTCGAGATCGAGCATTATCCCGGCATGGCGGAAGCCGAGATCGCGCGCGTCGTCGCCGAGGCGGAGGCGCGCTGGCCGCTCTACGGGATCACGGTCGTCCATCGCTTCGGCAAGCTGCGGCCGGGCGACCAGATCGTCTACGTCGGCGTCGCGGCGGCCCATCGCGGCGAAGCGTTCGCCGCGGCCGAAATGCTGATGGATTTCCTCAAGACCCGCGCGCCGTTCTGGAAGCGCGCCACCCGCGTCGACGGCGCCGTCGAGGGCTGGGTCGAGGCGAAAGCGGACGACGACGCGCAGGCCAAGCGGTGGGAAGGGGCGTAGAGCGGGCGGCGACGGCGAGCACGGGTCAGGCCGCTGTATTGTTCTGCGTGCAACGCCGGGGCAATGCGATAATAGACCTACTAATATTGTTATATTTTGCCTCTTCGACTCCACCGCTCTCCGCAGCGATCGCCAAAAGGGGCGTCAAATGGCGCCTAGCGCTTTGAAAAGGCTCATTCGCTGAACGCGTTTGTCGCCCCCTGCGAGGCCCGCCCTCACTCGGCGGCGCTGCGCACGGCGACGAGCTTGCCGAGCGCTTGATCGAGATCCTCGATCAGGTCGTCGGGATCCTCGAGCCCGACCGAAAGCCGCAGCAGGCCGGGGCCGATGCCGAGCGCGGCGCGCTGCTCGGGCTTCAGCCGCTGGTGGGTCGTCGTTTCGGGATGGGTGACGAGGCTCTTGGCGTCGCCGAGATTGTTGGAAATGCCGATGATCGTCAGCGCGTCGGCGACGGCGAAGGCGCCGGCCTTGCCGCCGACCACCTCGAACGCGACCAGCGTGCCGCCGCCCGACATTTGCTTGGCCGCCACCGCGCGCTGCGGATGGTCGGCGCGGCCGGGATAGACGACGCGGGCGACCTTCGGGTGGGTCGCGAGGAAGTCGGCGATCTTCGCCGCCGAGCGGTCCATCTGGCCGACGCGCAGCGGCAGCGTCTCCAGCGACTTCAGCAACACCCAGGCGTTGAACGGCGACAGGCACGGGCCCGTCTGGCGGAGGAAATTGTGGACGTTGTCGGTGATGAACTTCTCCGAAGCGACAATGACGCCGCCGAGCGTGCGGCCCTGGCCGTCGATGTGCTTGGTCGCGGAATAGACGACGCAATCGGCGCCGAGCGCCAGCGGATGCTGCAGCATCGGCGAAGCGAAAGCGTTGTCGACCACCAAGGTCGCTCCCGCCTGGTGAAGGATGTCGGCGACGGCGGCGATGTCGACCACTTCGAGCGTCGGATTGGTCGGGCTTTCGAGAAAGGCGGTCTTGGTGTTGGGGCGGATCGCCGCTTTCCACGCGGCCAGATCGCTTCCTTCGACCAGCGTCGAGGCGACGCCGAAACGCGGCAACAGGTCTTCAACGACGTAAAGACACGAACCGAACAGCGCCCGTGACGCGACGATATGGTCGCCGGCCTTGAGCTGGCCCATCAGCGCCGCGGTCACCGCCGCCATGCCGCTGGCGGTGGCGCGCGCCGCCTCAGCGCCCTCGATGAGCGCCATGCGCTTTTCGAACATAGCGACGGTCGGATTGGCGAAGCGCGAATAGATGAAGCCCGGCGCGTCGCCTTTGAAGCGCGCCTCCGCCTGCGCGCACGTGTCGTAGAGATAGCCTTGGGTGAGGAACAGCGCCTCCGAGGTCTCCTCGAACTGCGAACGCATCGCGCCGCCGTGCACCAGACGGGTGGCGGGGCGCAACGTGCGCGGATCGCGGGACTTGCGGGGGCTGCTCATAGGCGCTCCTTTCACGGCCGAAAACCATGGCCAAGCAAGGGCTTCCGGACAGGGGCGCGCGGTCTGAGGGCCCCGATCTTTTAGCCCGTTGTTTAACGTGGCGGCAAGCCGACCGGCTCAAATGACCACGGGATGGGTCGGACTTAGCCCCCACGACGGCTTGGCGTCAAGATCGCCAGGCGCTAACAAAAGTTGCGCCGCTTCCGGCGAGGCCCGCGCGGACCGGACAGGAAACGGCGGCGCTTCGAGGCTTCCATGACCACAACGATCCGCGCGTCGAAGTCGCATCTGCTCGACGCGAGCGAGCCCGGCGCCGCCGAGGCCGCCTATTTCAACGCGCCTTTCGGCCTGTTCGGCCGGCGCAAAATCAAGGCGATGGCCGGCCGCAAGCTCATCCGCAGCGGCCCGGCGTTCGACGACGGCCAATTCCAGCCGGCGAGCCTCGACCTGAGGCTCGGCAAAGAGGCCTATCGGGTGCGCGCGAGCTTCCTGCCCGGCCACGGCCGCAGCGTGAAGGAGCACCTCGAAAGCTTCGACGCCGAGCGCATCGCGTTGACCGGCGAAGGCGCGGTGCTTGAGAAGGGCATTGTATATGTCGCGCGACTGACCGAAAGCCTCGCCCTGCTGCCGAGCATTTCCGGCGCCGCCAACCCCAAGAGTTCGACCGGCCGGCTCGATATCTTCACCCGCCTGATCGTCGACGGCTCGGAAGCGTTCGACGAGGTTCCGCTCGGTTATCGCGGCGAGCTGTGGCTCGAAGTCTCGCCGCGCAGCTTCAGCGTGCGCGTTCACGAGGGGTCGCGGCTCAGCCAGATCCGCTTCCGCAGCCGCAACTCGCAGCAAATGGGCGTGCACAACTTCGCCCTTTCCGACGAAAAGCTGCGCGAGCGCCATGCGGCGAGCCCGCTGGTCGACGGCGAACTGACGGCGCGCGAAGGCGTGCTGCTGCGCGTCGATCTCGGCGGCGCCGGCGACGACATCGTCGGCTATCGCGCGATCAAGAATTCAAGCGTCATCGACGTCAATCGCGCCGGCGGCTATGCGGCGGAAGACTTCTGGGAGCCGATCCGCGCCCGCGTCGACAGACGGCTGATCCTCGATCCGGACGAATTCTATATCCTCGCGTCGCGCGAGAAGGTGCAGATCCCCGCCGATCTCGCCGCCGAAATGGCGCCGATCGACCCGGCGATCGGCGAGTTCCGTGTCCATTACGCCGGCTTCTTCGATCCCGGCTTCGGCCAGGGTCCCGACGGCGCCCCGTGTGCGCGCGCGGTGTTGGAAGTTCGCAGTCGCGACGTCCCGTTCCTGCTCGAGCACGGCCAGCCGGTCGGCCGTCTGGTCTACGAGGCGCTCGGCGACGCGCCGGAACGCGAGGAGCTATACGGCGCCGGCCCGACCTCCAACTATCAGGGCCAGGGCCTCAAGCTCGGTAAGCACTTCCGCGACTTCAAGGCGCCGTGACGGAAGCCCGGGCGGCGCAGCTTGTCGGCCGCGCTTTCGCCGCGCTATAAAGTCGCCGCGCGTCCCGTTCGCGGGCCGACGCGGGCGTAGTTCAATGGTAGAACGGAAGCTTCCCAAGCTTCATACGAGGGTTCGATTCCCTTCGCCCGCTCCAATTGTTTCAATATGTTAGGGTCATCGCTCGCGCGGGAAGCTGGTCGGCTTTGTCGCTTGAACCACGGCTTGACCACATATCTTCAGCCGTTGGCTGCGAATTGGTCTGCTGATTTGGCGAGGGCGCTGGAGCGCAACGGTCCGTTGCCGCTTCGTGTGGCGTCACGCGCTTCCGTCCTTGAGCAGCCGTCGCAGTAAGATTGTCGGTAAGCGTGACCGGTTGACCGTGGATTAGTTGAGACCGCAGCACGTCTTGTACTTTTTCCCGATCCGCAGGGGCACAGGTCGTTGCGGCCGACGTTGGCGACCGGGGCGGGGAAAGGCGCCGGCGTCGAGCAGATGCGCTTACGCTTAAGCGGCGAGGTATGAGACGATCTGCGCCGACGCCCGAATCGCCCTCAGGAATCCACGCGCATGCGCGGCTGTCCGCACGCGCTAATTTGATGGATATTCGACGAAAGGGCCCGATTTTTGGTTAAGTCATTGATTTTATGGCGCACCACTCTGGATAAAACTGCGAACACGTATGTCATTGAAGTTGTTACATAGTGCCGCCAACTGGCCTGTCGTTCGTTCGCCGGTCGCGCCGGATACGGCGTGAACCGCAGACGAAGTTGGTCTGATCAAGACGTTCACCGGGCCCGTCTCGCGAAGCTCTCGGGAAATGAGGCTGGCGCGATAGAGAAGATGGAGATGAGAATCGATCGCGGTGGTTGGCGACCGCCGCGACGAAGCGACGCGAGAGAAACACCGCATAATGCTTGTTAAACTGTTCACTTTATGTTCTGCTGAATTTCAGAACTTCAGCGGAGCATGAGAGGGGCGGTCTATCGTTCGCCCGCAGCTTCCGGCTGCGCCCGGGAGGCGTCGAGTGCGACGCTGGCGGGTTGCGGGTCGGCGACGTCGCGCTGCTGGCGCGCGACGCGAACGGCGCGTGGGCAAAGCGCTCCGAAGGCTTGCCCTTGCGGCTGGCGGGCCCATCACGACTATTGCCCGCCAGCGGTTATCTCTTGGACGATCCGCCACTCACGAGGAGGGTGGCTCTGAGGTTACTGGTGTGACGCAATATCGCTCACCCCACCCGTTCCATTAGCCTATGAAGCTGCGTCACGTGTCGACGCCTTCATCCCGTCATCGTCGGAGAGTTAGCGCGCCGACCAGAATTCGCACTCCGCGCCGAATTTCATCCAGGATGTTGCTGGCGGCGGTGGCGAGAGGCGACCCACCTAGCCGAATGCTGCTCCGGCCCGAAGGTGGCCGCATGAGAGACGCTCGTCGCGCGCGGAGCCTCCATAATCTCGGCGGCAAGCCGTTTTCGAAGGAAACTGCATCTTTTTCGGATTGCTCGCCGACTCTCAAACCGGCTGGTGCCTCCTTGCGCTAGCACTACTTTGGCAGATTTTTGAGGGTTCGGGCGTTTTTGGGATTCCCGGAACGCGCGTTGCGTGATTCATGGGTGGTCGGCATCACGGAGGGCCGACCATGGACGAGACCTGGAAGT
>JBEKVR010000079.1:0-21889 GCA_049513815.1 Roseiarcus sp.
TGCAGGCGCACGTCGGCTCGATCGACATCGCCGCCCGCGCGCTGCTGAACGCGGAGAAGCTGTTGAACGACGGCGTTCTCACCGGGTTCATCAAGGACCGCTACGCTGGCTGGGACAGCGAAGAGGGCAAGGCGATCCTCGCCGGCAAGCGCACGCTCGCTCAGGTCGCCGATCGCGCAATCGGCCAAAACATCACGCCGCAGCCTCGCTCCGGCAAGCAGGAGTATCTGGAGACGATCCTCGCCCGTCGGCTGTGACCGCGGCGACCGGTCCAGAACCTTGGTTTGACGGCATCCCCGGCGCCTTGCGGCGCCGGGGATTTTTTGTCGATTGGCGACATGCGCTCGGCCAAAGAAAAACCCGGCCGCAACGAGCGGCCGGGCTGAAGAGGGCGCGACGCGTCAAACGGTCAGCGCTGGGAGCCGGACGTGACGATGTCCAGCCAAACGGCGGCCACCAGAATGATGCCCTTGGTGATCTGCTGCCAGAAGGTGTCGATGCCGAGCATGGACATGCCGTTGTCGAGGCTGGCCATGATCACCGCGCCGACCAGCGCGCCGATCACCGAACCGATGCCGCCGCGCATCGACGTGCCGCCGATGAAGCAGGAGGCGATGGCGTCGAGTTCGCCGCCGAAGCCGGCCGACGGCGTGCCCGCCGCCAAGCGCGCGGTGGTGGTCATGCCGGCGAAGGCGCACATCAGGCCCATCAGGCCCCAGACCATCATCTTGACCAGGTTGACGTTGACGCCCGACAGGCGGGTCGCCTCGAGGTTGGAGCCGACCGCATAGATGCGGCGGCCGAACACCGTCCTGTCGCCGATGACGGTGAAGACCCCCAGAATGACGAGCAGAACCAGGACCGGCACCGGCACGCCCTGATAGGAATTCAGCGTCACGACGAAGCCGGCGATCACTGCGCCGATGACGACGAGCTTTAAGATCTCGACCGGCATCGAGGAGACCGGCAGCCTGTGTTTGATGCGGCCGGCCCGCGTGCGGAAGGCGAGGAACGCCAGCAGCGCGAACAGCGTCACCGCCAGGACGTTGCCGATCGCCCCGGGCAGATAACCCTGCCCGATGAACCTCAGGTCCGCATGGACTGGGGCGATGGTGATGCCGCCGGTGATCCCCAGCACGGCGCCGCGAAAGGCGAGCATGCCGCCGAGCGTCACGATGAAGCTCGGGATGCCGACATAGGCGACCAGCCAACCGACCAGCAGGCCAGCGGCGACGCCGAGCAACACCACAGCCGCGATGGTGCCATAGAGCGGCCATCCCCACCACACGTCGAGCACGGCGGTTATGCCGCCGAGGAGGCCCAAGAGCGAGCCGACCGACAAGTCGATTTCGCCGGCGACGATGACGAACACCATCCCGCTCGCCAGCATGCCGGTAATCGCCATCTGCCTGAGCAGATTGGAGAAGTTGCGCGCGGTGAGGAACTCCGACACGCCCAAGGCGTGATCGTAAGTCAACGCCCCGAAGAAGGCCCAGATGATCGCGATGACGAGCAACAGGGCGACGATCTTGTATTCGGCGATCAACCGCCGAATGTCTCTCTTGGCGGGCGCTGTTGCTTGGGTTGGGATTGAGAGCGTCATAGTTTGCATTACCCGTTTGAGACCGCGGCGTTCACGCGGCGACGTTTTCCACAGCGCCAATGGCCGCGGCGAGGACCTTCTCTTGGCTCAAAGCGACGTTGGGGAAGTTGCCTCTCAGCTTCCCTTCGCCGATGACCAGGACGCGATCGGCGATGCCGAGAATCTCCGGCATTTCTGAAGAGATCATCAGGATGGCCACGCCCTGCCGGGCGAGTTCGAAGATGAGCTTGTAGATTTCATATTTGGCGCCGACGTCGACGCCGTGGGTCGGTTCGTCGAGGATCAGCACCTTCGGCTCCGGCAGCAACATCTTGTCCACGACCGCCTTCTGCTGGTTGCCGCCCGACAGACTGGCGATCGGCAGCAGCGGATGCGCGGTCTTGATCTTCATGCGGATGATTTCCGCCTGAATGACCGCCAGCTCGTCCTCCGCGTTGATGAGCTGATTGTGCGCGAAGCGGCCGAGCACCGACATCGTCATGTTGTAGCCGACCGGCATCAGGGGAATGATGCCAAGGCGCTTGCGGTCTTCCGGCACCATGCAGATGCCTTGGCGGACTGCGTCGGACGGGCTTTTGACGGTGATCTCCTTGCCCTCGAGGAAGATCTTGCCCTCATGGTCGCCGCGCCAGTAGCCGAACAGCTTGCAGGCGAGCTCCGTGCGCCCGGCCCCGACGAGACCGGCGACGCCGACGATTTCGCCGGCCCTGAGTTCAAACGAGACGTCGTCGACGACCTTGCGTTCGGAATTGATCGGATCCCAGCAGGTGACGTTCTTGGCCTCGAACACCACGTCGCCGATTGGGTGTTCCTCGCGCGGAAACAGGTTCTTCATCTCGCGACCGACCATCATGGTGATGATCTTGCCGGTGTCGAGCTCGCGCATCGGCTGGGTGCCGATGTGCGCGCCGTCGCGGATGACCGTCACCGTGTCGGCGATCGCCGCCACCTCGTCGATCTTGTGCGAGATGTAGACGCAGGCCATGCCATGCGACCGGAACTCTCTCAGCAGCTCCAGCAGCGTCTCGGTTTCGGTGGTGGTCAACGCCGACGTCGGCTCGTCGAGAATGAGCAGCTTGGCGTTCTTGTTGAGGGCCTTGGCGACTTCGATGAGCTGCTGCTTGCCGCCCGAGTAGGCCAACACCGGAAGCGCGACGTTGATGTCGGGCATCTTCAGCCGCTGCATCAGCGCAGTCGCCCTGGCGTTCATCAATTCGTAGTCGATGAAACCGAAGCCCCGAGTCAGTTCCGAGCCGAGGAAGATGTTCTCCGCCACCGACAGATGGGGCACCATCATCAATTCCTGGTGGATGATGACGATCCCCGCGTCTTCCGTCTCACGAATCGTGTGGGCCTTGAGCTCTTTGCCTTCCCACAGGATCGTCCCTTCCCAGGTGCCGTAAGGATGGACGGCGGAAAGCACTTTCATCAGAGTCGACTTGCCGGCGCCGTTCTCGCCGCAGAGCCCGACAATCTCACCCGCGCGAACCTTCAAGTCGATCCCGGAGATCGCCTTGACGCCGGCGAATTCCTTGGTGATGCCGCGCATCTCCAGAAGATATTCGGCCATGAACGCCTCACCCCCAAACGAGCAGCGCCCGGACGCGACTGCCCAGTCTCGCTTCCCAACATATACCGACCGAGAAACCGCCGGCCTGGATTAGATCAACAGTTTGCGCGGTCGGCCGGCAGCAATCCACAGGGTTCTACGAAGCAGCGTGTCAGATCGGAACCCTGGACGCCGCCAACAGCCGCGCCCTGCCGCCAAGCGCCCTCCGGGCGATGAAAGGCCGCTGGGAATACCACCCGCCGCGCGCGCCAACTCCGCGGCGCTGCTGGCGTCCCCCATTGGCGGCCGAGCCGCCAAGAACCTCGCACGCAAGGTACGCCCGCAGCGGAAGCGTCGTCCGGGGCGCTTAAGCGCCCCGGACGCTGCGAGGCGTTACTTACCCTCGACCTGTTCCTTGGTGTAGAAGCCGTCCTTGACGACCGTGTCGATGTTCTCTTTGGTGAGAGCGATCGGGGTCAGCAGCAAGGACTGAACCTTCTTAGTGCCGTTGTCGAGCTCGGCGTTGTAAGCCGGCTTTTCGCCCTTGATGAGCTGCACGGTCAGTTTGGCCGCCTCGGTGGCGATCAGCTTCAGCGGCTTGTAGACGGTGACGGTCTGGGTGCCGGCGATCACGCGCTTGACGGCGGCGAGGTCGGCGTCCTGGCCGGAGATCGGAACCTTTCCGGCAAGGTTCTGGGCGGCGAGCGCTTGGATGGCGCCGCCGGCGGTGCCGTCGTTCGAGGCGACGACCGCGTCGATCTTGTTGTTGGCAGCCGTCAGGGCGTTTTCCATGATCGACATCGCGGTGGTCGGGCTCCATTCCGGAACCCACTGCGAGCCGACGATCTTGATCTTGCCGGAGTCGACGGCCGCCTGGATAACCTTCATCTGGCCGGCGCGCAGCAGCTTGGCGTTGTTGTCGGTCGGCGAGCCGCCGAGGAGGTAGTAGTTGCCTTCGGGCTTGGCCTTGAAGACGGCCTCGGCCTCCATAGTGCCGACGCGCTCGTTGTCGAAGGAAATGTAGGCGTCTTCGTCGGCGTTGAGGATCAGGCGGTCATAGGACAGAACCTTGACGCCGGCCTTGTGGGCTTCGTCGATCACCTCGGCGAACACCTTCGAGTTCATCGGCACGACAACGATCGCGTCAACCTTCTGCGAGATCATGTTCTCGACCTGGTTGACCTGCTTCTGTTCGTTGGCGTCGGCCGAAGTGACGATGACGTCAGCGCCGAGTTGCTTGGCCGCAGCCGTGAAGTAATCGCGGTCACGGGCCCAACGCTCGACGCGCAGATCGTCGATCGAGAAGCCGATCACAGGCTTCGCCGAGCTGGCGCTCGCCGTTGTGGCGAGCGGCAGGCAGAGGGCAATCGCCGCCGCCGAACCGGCCAGTAATGTCAGTAGCTTCATAGTGAACCCCCCTAAAATGCCCTCCCCGAGGGCGTTGCCGTCCTGTTCGAACGAGCCAAGCCGAACCAGACGAAACGTTCGGCCTCGGCGTTTTGCGAAGTGGCGAACCTCCCTGTCGCGACGAACCCTTCCCAGCGCGCAGGGATCATAGCGCCGCTTGCGCGCACGGATTGATGCATCAAAAATCTGATGTACGCAACTCAAATCTCAGAGCCAAATCCACACCCGGGTCGGATTTCGCTTTGTGACGTTACGGGCGCTTTCTCATAACAACGGCGCTGTTGGCTGGGAGCCGGCCGGATTAATTGGCGAGTAAGATGTCTGACCGGCTTCCTGTGCAGGCGGAAGCGAGTGATGTACGAACATCGCTATTTCGTTGAAATTGTCGTTTTGGGCCTTATCTGCCTTGGCTCAACGAGCAAAAGACTTGCGGCGGCCGCAACAGCGCCGGTCTTTGGCGAATATTTCGTGCGAAGGGCTGGATTGCAGGCGGCCTGGCGGTCGCCGAACGGCGTGAATGAGCGCCAACGCGAACCTTCGCCCGGCGCCCAAGTAATGCGCTGATACGCCACTATAATATGATAAGTTGGCGGCGGTCCGGGCGGCGCCGGTCGCAACCCAGCCGCGATCCCAGTTTGCGGCTTGCGCCGGTCGTGTTTCTGCGAAAGGATCGCCGACGCGCGCATCGCGCCGACGCCGGAACGCCAGCCATGCCGCAGACCGCCAGCACCGGCGCCAAGCCCGCCGTCCTGGTCATCGAGGATGAGCGCGCTCTCGCCGAGGAAATTCGTTACGAGCTGCAGGCCGAGGGCTATCCAGTCGCGCTCGCCGAGACTCGCGCCGAAGGGCTGCGCGTCGCACGCGCCGGCGGCGCGGCGGTGCTGGTCGTCGACCGCATGCTCAACCATGAGGACGGGCTGTCGATCCTCGAGGCGCTGCGCGAGGAAGGCAACGCGACTCCGATCCTGGTGATCAGCGCCCTGTCGACGGTCGACGATCGCATCCGCGGCCTGAAGGCGGGCGGCGACGACTATCTCGTCAAGCCGTTCGAGCTGCGCGAGCTGACGGCCCGGGTCGAGGCTCTGTCGCGGCGCATTCCCGATTCGCGCGCGACCCGCCTGCGTGCCGGCCCGCTCGAGATGGATCTCGTCGAGCGCTCGGTCAGGCGCGGCGAACGGCGCGTCGATCTGCTGCCGCGCGAGTTCAAGCTGCTCGAATATTTCATGCGCCGGCCCAACCAGATCGTCACCCGGGCGATGCTGCTCGAGGACGTCTGGAACTACAAGTTCCTGCCGCAGACCAACGTCGTCGACGTCCACATCGGCAATCTCAGGCGCAAGATCGACGCCGGCGGCGAGCCGCGGCTGATCGTCAACGTCCGCGCCGCAGGTTTCAAATTGCATGTGGATGATTGACGTCCTGCGCAGCCGCGCCTTCCGCCTGGCGCTGGCTTTCGCGCTAGCGATCGCGGCGGGGGCGACCGTCGTTTTCACCCTCATCTACATGCAATTCTCCGCGGCTTCCGAGCAGATGGTCGGCGCGCGCCTCGCCGACGAGGCGACCCGGGCGTTGGTCGAGAGCGACGACGAACTGCGCGCGCAGATCGCGCAACGTCTCGCTTCCGACCTGCGCCGCCTCGATTACGCCGGGTTGTTCGACGCCAAAGGCGTTCTGCTGCTCGGCGATCCGCCCAGCCTGCCGCCGATCCGACCCGACGGCCGCCCCCATCTTGTCGCGTCGGTCCCCGTGCGCGACGCCGGGCGTCCCGATCAGGCGATCTTCGTCGCCGTTCGTCGCGCCGACGGCTCGATTCTCGTCCTCGGTCGGAGCCTTTCCGAGATCAACGATCTGCGCGGGACCGTGGCTCGAGCGCTGGCGCTGGCGCTGGCGCCCACGACGATTCTCATTCTCGCCATCGGCGCCGTCTTCGCCCGCCGCGCCCAACGCCGGCTCGGCTCCATTCACGCCGCCATCGCCGAGATCATGAAAGGCGATCTCAAGCAGCGTCTGCCGGTGATGAGCGAAGTCGACGACCTCGACCGCGTCGCGCGCGGCGTCAACCTCATGCTCGACGAAATCTGGCGCCTGCTCGATCAGTTGCGCCACATCGGCGACGACATCGCCCACGACCTGCGCACGCCGCTCGCCGTTGCGCGCGCCAAGATCGAGCGCGGACTCGAGCGCGGCTCGACGATCGACGAGTTGCGCACGGCGATGGCGGAAGCGCTCAATCATCTCGACCGCTCGGCGGCGACCATCAGCGCTTTCCTGCGCGTTTCGGCGATGGAGAGCGGCCGGCGCGAGCGCAGCTTCGGTCCCGTCGACCTTTCGGCAGTCTGCGCCGGCCTGTTCGAGTTTTACGAGCCGCTCGCCCAGAGTAAAGGCGTCGCCATCGCCCTTGTGGCGCCGCGACCGACGCTGGTGCGCGGCGACGAGGACCTGCTGCGCGAGGCCATCTCGAACCTGGTCGACAACGCGATCAAGTTCACGCCCGAGGGCGGGCGCGTGCTGATCGCCGCCGCAGCGGCGGACGGGTGCGCGACGGTCGAGGTCGGCGACAGCGGCCCCGGCGTGCCGCCGCAAGATCGGGAGGACATCTTCCGCCGCTTCTATCGCGGCGCGCGCGACGGGGCGGCGCAGGGATATGGGCTGGGTTTGAGCATCGTCGCCGCCGTCGCCAAGCTGCATGGATTCCGCCTGACGGTCGAGGACAACGCGCCCGGCGCCCGCTTCGTGCTGCGCGGCGAATGCCTGCCTTTCGATTCCGACGAAGCGGCGCGCGACATCGGCGCCGTTGCGCCGAAGCGATTGAAAACTTCCGCTTAATTCGCGCCGTCGTCGCAAGGGGCGGCGCAACGAAGCCATTCAGGGTTGAGGGGGCTCAACTCACGAACGCAGGGTGGCTTCGCTTCGTCTCGATGGCGGACGGGGATTTGTCAACGCGCCGCGGCGAGCTCGACCCGTGCGGCGGCGCGCAACAGATTGAGGTCGCTCGACACCGAGCGCAACGCGAATCCGCGCGCCAAGGCGGCCTTGGCGCGGCGGCCGTCGTGGCAATATAGACCTGCGAACTTACCGTGCGCGGCGGCGCGTGCGGCGACCTCGGTGAGGGCGCGATCGACTTCCGCGCCGTCAGGATCGATGGCGCCGCCGCGGTGGAGCGCGATCGACAGATCGTTGGGGCCAACGAACACGCCGTCGATTCCTGGCGTGGCCAGGATCGCGTCGAGCGAAGCGAGCGCTTCGCGAGTCTCGATCATCGCGATCGCCAGAGTGACGGCGTTGGCGCCGTGCAGGTAGCCGGGGCCGACAAGGCCGCTGAGCGCATGGGCGGCGCGCGGCCCCCACGAGCGTTGGCCGAGCGGCGGAAACTTTACGTACTCGGCGAAGCGACGCGCCGTCGCCGCATCGTCAATCATCGGCGCGATGACCGCCGCCGCGCCGGCGTCGACAAGCCGGCTGGCAAGCGCGAAATCGCCAACCGGTATGCGCGCAATTGTCGGTTTGCCGGCGAGCGCGACGGCGACGATCGCTTGCGCGGCGCCGACGAAGTCGAGACCGCCATGCTGCAGGTCGAGCGTCACCGCGTCAAACGCTTCGCGCGCCAACGCCTCGGCGACCGCGGCGTCATTGACGCCGACCCAGGCGGAGAGCACGTCGCGCCGCTCCGCCAATCCATGAGCCAGTTTCCCGATCACGCCGCCGTCGCTCATCGTCGTTTCCCCATTCGCGCGCTGGGCGCTTGTCGGACAGGCGCGCCCGCGCGTCAATCGACCCGGATGAATTCCTTGTAACTTGAGTTTAATCCGCGCGGGGCCGAGTCTTTCCCGCGTCTCTTCAACAGAAAAGGCTCCGCCATGAAGAAATTCGTCGTCGCTTCCCTCGCCGTCGCGGCTCTCGGCGGCTCGGCCTTCGCGCTTGGCGCCGCCGCCGCTCCCGGCGACCCGCCGCCGCCGCCCGGCGACGCGCGCGAAGTCGGCGGCTTCATGCTCGACGCGCATCTCGCGGGCATGAAGGCGGCGCTCAAACTGACGCCGGACCAGGAAAAGAACTGGGCCGCGTTCGAAGCCTCGGTGCGCGACGCCGCCCAAGCGCGTCGCGACGCCATGCGGGCGATGCGCGACGCCGAGCGCGGCGACGAACGCCCCTCGCCGATCGAGCGCATGAACGCGATGGCTGACCATCTCGCCAAGGCTTCGACCGAGATCAAGGCGATCGCCAATGCGGCCAAGCCGCTCTACGACAGCCTAGACGACGGCCAAAGGCGCCACTTCGGCCCACTGATGGCGACATTGATCGAGCACGGCCCGCATCACGGCGCGATGATGGGGCCCGGCGGCATGATGGGGCCCGGCGGGATGATGATGGACCGGCACGGCGGCGGCGGACCGCACGGAATGGGCCCGCACGGCGATCGCCCCGGCGACACGGAAGACGACTGATCGCTGATCCGCCACAGGCGGCGCGCGCTCGTTTGCGCGTCGCCGCCTGGACGATCGGCGCGACGGCGGTCGCCGGCGCGGACGCCGTTCGGCCTGCCGCGTTGTGCGCGGGCGACGAATGACGCAAGCTGACGAGGTGGAATCGCGCTCGCGGGCGCCGTTCGGGAAGCCTCGTCATGCCGCAGACCGTCCATGTCGCGCGCTACGGCGCGCTCTATCAAGTCACGCTCGACCGACCGTCGGCCAACGCGATCGACGCGGCGACGAGCCGCGCCCTGTTCGTCGCCTTTCGCGCTTTCAATGACGATCCGGACGCCCGCGTCGCCATCCTCACCGGCGCCGGCGACCGCTTCTTCAGCGCCGGATGGGATTTCAGGGCGGCGGCCGCCGGCGACGGCGCGGAGGCGAGCGATTCCGATCACGGCCCTGGCGGCTTCGCAGGGTTGACCGAATATTTCGCGCTGGAGAAACCGGTGATCGCCGCGGTCAACGGCCTGGCGATCGGCGGCGGCTTCGAGCTGGCGCTCGCCTGTGACCTGATCGTCGCCGCCGAGAACGCCGAATTCGCCCTGCCCGAGGCGGGGCTCGGCCTCGTCGCCGACGCCGGCGGCGTGCAGCGGCTGGCGCGCCGGATAGCCCCCAATCTGGCCATGGAGCTGCTGCTGACCGGCCGCCGGATCGACGCCGCCGAAGCGAAACAGCTCGGGCTCGCCAATCAGGTCATTCCGCTCGGTTCGTTGATGAGCGCGACGCGCGCCCTTGCGACGACGATCGCCGCCAAAGCGCCGCTGTCGATTCGCGCGATCAAGGCGCTGGCGCGCGCCGGCGAAGGCCTGTCGATCGAAGCGATGTTCAAGGCGATGCGGTCGGGGCGCATTCCCGCCTATTCGGCGGCGCTCACTTCTGAAGACGCCCGCGAAGGGCCACGCGCCTTCGCCGAGAACCGCCCGCCGGTCTGGACCGGGCGCTGACGATGGCGCAGACCACCGCGATCGCGCCGCAGAGCCGCTTTGTCGCCGGCGCGCTCAGCGTGCTGGCGGGCGGCCTGTGCTGGAGCTTCACCGGCGTATTCGTCCGCCTGGCGCCGCACCTCGATTCCTGGCAGTTCCTCGTCTTTCGCGGTCTCGGCGTCGCCGGCGCGTTTTGGCTGATCGGCGGCCGGCGCGGCTCAATCTCCGGCTTGCGCCGCCTCGGCGCGCTCGGCCTCGTGGCGACGGCGGCGCTGAGCGTGGCGGCGATCGGCTTCATCGTCGCGCTGAAGATGACCAGCGTCGCCACCGCGCTGTTTCTCTCCTCGTGCGCGCCGCTGCTCTCCGCCCTGCTCGGCTTCCTGATTCTCGGCGAACGCCTCAACGCGCGGCAGATCGGCGCGGTGGCGCTCGGCTTCTGCGGACTGGCGATCATCCTGAGCGGGGGCTTCCAGGCCGGGCGGCTCGCCGGCGATCTGTGGGCCCTCGCCTGCGCGCTGAGCTTCGCCACCGTCAGCGTCTGCACCCGGCTTGCGCCGCGGCGCGACTTCGGGCCGGCGATGGTCGGCTACGGCGTCCTGTCAGCGGCGGTTTCCGCCGCGGTGTGCCTCAGCGACGGGGTCACGCTGGCGCCGCCGCCGCTCGAGGCGTTGTCGGGCTTCAGCGCCGGGTTCTTGCTGATGGGGCTCGGCTTCACGCTGTTCCTGCGCGGCGCCCCCCTGGTGCCGGCGGTCGGCCAGACGATGCTGGCGCAAACCGAGACGATTTTCGGCCCAATCTGGGTGTGGTTGCTGTTCGGAGAGACGCCGCCGGCGACGACGCTGATCGGCGGCGTGGCGATCCTCGCCGCGGTCGTGGCGATGGCGCTCGCCGGGGCCGGCGGCGCGCCGCCGCCGCCCCGCTAACGAACGGCTTTCAGGCGTCCATCGCCGCGAGGCGGGCGCGGTCGCGCAGGCGGATCTGCCGCGCGCCGGCGAGCGCGAGCACGCCCTCGTCGTTGAACTGCGACACGGTGCGCGACACGGTCTCCAGCGTCAGACCGAGATAGTCGGCGATGTCGCAGCGCGACATCGGCAGGGCGAACTGGCCGGTGACCGCCAGGCGCTTGTCCATCTCGAGCAGGAACGTGGCGACGCGCTGCGCCGCCGTCTTGCGGCCGAGAAGCAGCATGTGGTCTTCGGCGTGGCGCAGCTCGCCGGCGGTCATCGCCCACAACTTGCAGGCGACGACGACGTCGCTCTTGGCCGCCGCCTCGAGGCTGCGGCGCTTGACCATCCGCACGGTGGTTTCGACGATCGCTTCGGCGGTCAGGCGATGGTTGGGTCCGGATTCGAGTCCGAAGATGTCTCCAGCGAGGTGGAAGGCGCCGATCTGACGGCGGCCGTCGTTGAGCAGGCGATAGCTGCGGACCGCGCCGCGCACGACCTGGTAGACGTATTCGGACGGTTCGCCTTCGCCGAAAATGCATTCGTCGCGGCCGTAAGTGAATTCGGTGGCGATGAGCTCGGGGTGGCCGGAGAGAAGCGCGCTGTTGGCGGCGTCGCCCGGCAGCGGCTGACCCCAATACTGACGGACGGGCGCGGAGGCGTGCGACTGGTTGAGCATGGGGTCATCTCCTGGATACGGGCGACACCTGCAATCTAGGGGCGTCGTCGGGGCCAGGAAATTTGGGATGAAGCCCTAAGGGCTTTCCCGGAGGCGCCCTCAGGCGGGGTGCGCCTCGCGCATCGCCGCCCGCACGTGACCGATCAGGCTGTCTTCGATGTGCGGCTTGAGGACGATGTGGCGCACGCCAGAAGATTCGGCCCGCGCACTGACGGTCGGGCCAGGATAAGCGGTCACCAGGACGACCGGCGCCGAGACCCTTTGGCTGCGCAGCCGCTCGATCAGCTCGAAGCCGTCCATTTCGGCCATCTTGTAGTCGACCACCAGACAGTCGCCGGGCCCCGGCAGGCCTTCGGCGAGCAACGCCGGTCCGCTGGCGAAGGTACGGACGTTGAAGCCCTCGGTTTCCAGCAGGAACCGCAGCGAGACCAGAACGTCCTGATCGTCTTCGACGACGAAAATGGTTGCCTGTCGCACTTGCCCGCCCGCCAATGCCGCCGCGCGCCCAGCCTCGCCGGGCCGTTGCTGGCGACTGCTGACCGATAGCGCGGACCGAGACGGGCGAGCTTGACGCAACTCAATCTCGCAGCAGGCCGGCTCGCATCGCCATGCGAACGAGATCGGACAGGCTCCCCGCCTGCATCTTGGCCATCAGGTTGGCGCGGTAGACTTCGACCGTGCGCGGGCTGATGTCGTGGGTGCGGGCGATCGCCTTGTTGGAGAGGCCGGCGACCAGCCCGTCGAGCACCTGGCGCTCGCGCGGGCTCAAAGACGCGACGCGGGCGCCGATCTCGTTGGCCGGGTCGACTTCGCGCGGCGCGCCGGCGAGCGCGACTTGGACGACGCCGATCAGGCGTTCGTCGTCGAACGGCTTTTCGACGAAATCGGCGGCGCCGAGCTTCATCGCTTCGACCGCGAGCGGCACGTCGCCGTGGCCGGTGATGATCACCACCGGCAGGCTGGGGCGCGCCGCCTTGATCCGCCTGAGCAGCTCGAGCCCGTCGACGCCGGGCATGCGCACGTCGCTGACGACGCAGCCGCAATTGCTGTCGGTCAAGGCCTCGAGCAGGCGCTCGGCCGCCTCGAACGTGCGCACCGCACAGCCCGCGCTCGACAGCAGGAAATCGAGCGAATCGCGCATCGCGTCGTCGTCGTCGACGACGAACACGGCCAGTTCAGGTTGTGACGCCAACGCCATTTACGCCGCCGCCGGCAGGGTCAGGCGGAACGTCGCGCCGCCCGCAGAATTGGCTTCTGCCGACAGCTTGCCGCCATGCGACTCGATGATGGTTCGGCTGATCGACAGCCCGACACCCATTCCGGCCTCCTTGGTGGTGAAGAACGGTTGGAACAGATTGGCGCGCACCGCCTCCGGCAGGCCCTGGCCGGTGTCGGCGACGACAATCTCGACCAGGCCGTCGGCGACCGGGCCGCTCGAGACGACGAGCTCGCGTCGCGGCGAGTCGGCCATCGCCTCCATCGCGTTGCGCATCAGGTTGACCAGCACCTGCTGGATCTGGACACGGTCGGCGACGACGCGGTCGCAAGTCGGGTCGAGCGCGAATCTCAATTGCAGGCCCTGCTCGCGCGAACCGACCAATCCCAGCGCCGCCGCCTCCTCGACCAACTTGCCGACGCTCTCGATGCGCCGTTCGGACTCGCCGCGCAGCACGAAGTCACGCAGGCGTCGGATGATCTGGCCGGCGCGGATCGCCTGGTCGGCGGCGCGGTCAAGCGCGGTCTCGATCTTGTCGGCGTTCGGGTCGGGGCTGTCGACGAGCAACCGGCGCGAACCCTTCATGTAGTTGCTGATCGCCGCGAGCGGCTGATTGAGCTCGTGGGCGAGCGCCGACGCCATCTCGCCCATCGCGCTCAGGCGCGAAACGTGGGTGAGTTCGGCCTGCATCCGCTCGAGGCTCGTCTGGGTGCGCTGCTGCTCAGTGAGGTCGCGCACGAAACCGGTGAAATAGCTGCGCTCGCCCCACTTCGCCTCGCCGACGGAGAGATGCATCGGGAAGGTCGAACCGTCGGCGCGCTGGCCGGTGACGATGCGGCCGATGCCGATAATGCGCGGCTCGCCGCCGGCGCGATAGCGGGCGAGATAGGAATCGTGGCGGCCGCGGTCGGGCTCCGGCATCAGGACGCGGACGTTCTGGCCGATCGCCTGATCCTGGGTGACGCCGAACATCCGCTCGGCGGCGCGGCTGAACAGCTGGATGGTTCCGACCGCGTCGATGACGATCATCGCGTCGGGGACGGTCTCGAGGATCGAGCGCAGATGTTCCTCGCGGCTGCGCAGCGCCTCCTCGGCGCGCATCTGCGAGTCGACGTCGAGCACGCCGCCGGAGAGGCGCCGCGACGCGCCGTCGCCAGCCGACGCAGCGAGCAGGCGCAGCCAATGCGGCTGTCCGTTGCGACGGACGCGGAACGAAACGTCGAGGTCGTCGCCGGTCGCAGCGCAGCGCGCGAGCTCCCGCTCGACGGCGGGGCGATCCTCGGGATCGACCAGTTCGGAGAGCCGAAACGCGTCAGCGGGCGAAAGCAGATCGACGCCAAACAGCGCGCGAGCGGGCTGCGACCACACGGCCGCGCCGGTCGCCGGATTGACGACGATCGGCCCAAAGCCCGGCCCGCTGGCGGCTGCCGGCGCGAAATCCGCCGCAGGCGCGGAAGGTGTCTCGGGGCCTGCGCCGCGTTCCATTGCGCTCTGATTCTCCCGGCGCCGACCGCGCCCACGTTGCGACGAAATGTCGCATCGTGACGCTTTAGAGGAAGAACGCGGCGCTGCAAAGACGCTCGCAGTCGGATCGACGCAATTTAAGTTGAATCCAATCGACGCGCTTGGGCGATCGTTTTGACTAACAAATTCTTCCAAGATAATAGAGTTGACACAACGTAATGCCGCGCGCAGAATCAGCACGCTTGAGAATTGCAGGTGGTTATCTTGGCGAATATCTCAGCTTGTCTCAGCGGCGACGACGGGTTGTCTTACAGCTTGCGCATCCGCGAACCTCGTTATTTCGACCTCGGGACGTTGTTCGGGCGCGTTGAGCGGCTTGAGGCGCGCCGCAGGCGCTGTGCGCCCAGCGCGGTCATGGCTCCGCCGCGCGCGCTCGACGCCGCGCTGCTCGAGCAAGGCCGCGCATTTGAGCGCGCCTGGGCCAACGAAGTCGCGACGCTGATCGCGTTGAAGCGCAACGACACGCCGGAGGCGCGCTTCGCCGCCCGCCGCGCCCGCGCGGCCAGTGAACGGCTGGCGACGCGAATAGAGCTCGCCCGCGCGGTCAGCCTCGACGGATTGAAGGTCAAGGCGCGCGCCATCCTGTGGCGGCGCAACGGCGAACCGCTCGGGCGGATCGGCCCTGACGGCCAGCCCATCCGTCCGGCGGAGTAGAGCAGTTCACGGCGTCGACTGCGGATGCGGCGTCGTCACTGACTTCGTGGTGTGAACGCCGTCCTGCTCGAAGGTGACCGTGAGGGAGGCGTCTGGCGCGAGGCCATCCGCGGCCAACGCGAAATCAACCAGGGTTGAGTTCAGCACCTTCTGCTGCGCATTCCAGTAGTTGAAATTGTCCTTCTCCCATATCGCGTATTGATGGCCCGGCTTGCTCCAGACGGTCGTGAACGAAACGCCGTGCGCGTCGCGATAGGGAACGCTCTCGCCGCGATAATAGAGCGTGCTCGGATGCAGAGCTGAATCGAACTCTTCGCAGGCGCCGGCGCCGATCTCGAGCCAGCCGCGCGAGATCCAACTCTGGTCGTTCTGCGGATAGGCGATCGCGACGTACACCTTCTGCGGAAATTTGTTGCAGAACTGGATTTCCGCCTGCGCGCCGGTTGTCGCTCCCTGGCTGACCGCGACAACGGCGGATGTTGCGGCGAAAGCGGCGAACCTGCCCATGGCCCCTCCTTCCCGGCGGCGCCCGCCGAGGTTTCGCTTGCGGCTTCAGTATTGACGCGCCGCCCGGACGCGGCAAGCGCTTCGGACGCCCAGCCGCGCCAAGCTTTGTTGCCGGTTTCGCAATAGTCTTCTGCCGGTGCGCCCAATTGTCGCTGAAGCGGCAAGGATCCAAATGACCGGCAGCGGGCGCCGCAGCGGCGCCGCATGACCTCTTCGCAAGGATCCGACCATGTCGCTCGTCTCGTCCTCCCCCGCCAAGCCGCTCATCCCGGGCGTCGCCGCGCTCGAACAGGCGCTGTCCCCGTTCGCCGAACCGCTGGTGCGCGTCGCCGCCGGTCTGATGCTGCTGCCGCACGGCGCGCAGAAGCTGTTTGGCTGGTTCGGCGGCTACGGCGTCGACGCCACCGGCCAGTTCTTCGCCGCCAAGCTCGGCCTGCCGGCGTCGTTCGCGCTGCTCGCCGGCCTCATCGAAGTTTTCGGCGGCCTCGCGCTCACCGTCGGCTTCCTCACCCGCGTCGCCGCGGCGCTGGTGTTCGCGCTGATGGCGGTCGCGGTCATCTGGGTCCATTTGCCGATCGGCTATTTCTGGATGACCGGCGGTCTCGAATACCCGCTGATGTGGGGCTTGGTCGCGCTTGCCTTCGTATTCCGCGGCGGCGGCGCCTACTCGGTCGACGCGCTGATCGGCCGCGAAATCTGAATCCGATTCCGTTCTGAATGCGACTTTGACTGTGAGATCGAACGGGCGCGCCGCGCCCGTTCTTCATTTTGGAGGCTTCGCTATGTCCGTCGTCGTTAGACCCTCAGCCGAGCGTGGCCATGCTCAGCATGGTTGGCTCGACAGCCATCACACTTTCTCGTTCGCCGACTATTACGACGAGCGGCACATGGGCTTCGGCCCGCTGCGCGTCATCAACGAAGACCGTGTCGAGCCCTCGGGCGGCTTCCCGACCCACCCCCATCGCGACATGGAGATCATCTCCTACGTGATCTCCGGCGGGCTGCGCCACAAGGACAGCATGGGCAACGGCTCGGTGATCCGCCCCGGCGACGTGCAGCTCATGTCGGCGGGAACCGGCGTGCGCCATTCCGAGTACAACGACTCGGCGAGCGAACCGGTGCATTTCCTGCAGATCTGGTTGATGCCGGATGAGAACGGCCTGCGGCCGCGCTACGAACAGAAGACGTTCCCCGCGGCGGAGAAGGCCGGCCAACTTCGGCTCGTTGTTTCGCCCGATGGGCGCGACGGCTCGCTCAGCGCCCGCGTCGACGCTGAGCTCTATGCGACGCGCCTCGAAGCGGGCCAGAGCGTGTCCCACGCGCTGAAGCCTGGCCGTCTCGCCTGGGCGCAAGTCGTCCAAGGCGGCGCGACCGTCAACGGCGCCGCGGTCTCAGCCGGCGACGGCGTCGCGATCGAAGCCGCAGATGCCGTGACGATCGCGGCGGACGCGGCCGGGGCGGAGCTGCTGCTGTTCGATATGACGGCGTGAGGCGGCGGCGACGTTCACTCAGAGCCATCGGCGGCGGCCTCGACGCGCTGCGCGAGCCCCTCCGACGGCTGCGGATGCGACGGGCGCCGCCCGTCTCGGTTTTCGTCGCTGCCCGGCGAGAGGCGGACGGCACATGACGTGATCGGGCGACGGTCGGCGGCGGAAAGCCGGATCGCGCAATGCACGGCGTGACTTGTCGCGAGTCCTCGAAAAGCTGGCGGACCCCGGCGGCGGCGCCCCCCGCGACGGGCTCGCTCCGCATGGCGGCGCGGACCCGACGACGACTCTCATGCCGCCGGCGATGCGCCGCATCGCTCAGCATGCCGCGACCGCGCAAGCGCGGCGCCTCGACCAAATCGCGCTTCAGCCTTGCATTCGCCGGCGCGATTGCTCCAATCATCGCCCGGTGATACCGCTTGCGAATGCAGGATTTCGGCGAGCTCTTGGGGGGCGGCGGAAAACTTGCGGCGGACGGCGCCGAATTTGACGGTGCATGCAGCGCCCGCTCGACCCTGCGTCGGCCGCTCGACTCGACCTGGTCGGAGGAACTGTCGTGAAGATCGTATTCTCCAAAAGCGTAACGGCGGTCGCGTTCAACCTCCTCGCCGCGTCGTGCAGCGTCGCGCTTGCGGACCCGTCACATTTGACGGCGAACTCAGGCAAAACGCTGCGCCTCGCCTTCGCATCCGAGGAGAAGCCCGACTGCACCTTCGCCGGCATGCCCGTCGTTCATGTCGTCAAAGACGCTACGCACGGGCGCATTCGAATTCAAACCGAGCAGGCATACCCCAGTTTCGACGAGGACAACCCGAGGTACTTTTGCAATGAGTGGCGCGTCAAGGGCCTCGGCGTCTACTACACGTCTGACGATGGGTACGTCGGGGACGATTTCGTCAGCTTGCATTTTGACTTTGGCGGCGGCGACGAGACGACGGACGATTACGCCATCACGGTCCAATGACCTTGGCGAAACGCCGCGATCGCGGCCGGCGACGCCAGTCTTGGTCGCGCCGCGGCGTCGAAGCCGCCCGTCGCCGCGGCTGCGTGAGCGAGACGACGCGACCAAATCGCGCTTCAGCCCCGCCATCGCCGGCGCGATTGCGCCGAACATGGCCAGGCGATAGCATTCATAGGTTCAGGATTTCGGCCGGCGCCGACGGGCGCGCCGAAGGACATTCGGCACGGCGCGCCGAGTTCGTCCCGTGCATGTGGGGACCGCTCAACTCTGCTCGGCGTCATCCGCTCAAATCGACCTGATCGGAGGAACCCCCATGAAGATCGCATTCTCCGGCAGCGCAGCGGCGGCTGCGTTCGGCCTCTTCGCCGAGTCGTGCGGCTTGGCGCATGCGGACGCGTCGCGCTTCACCGCTCAGTCGGGGCAAGAGCTGCGCCTCGTCTTCGCGTCCGATGTGAAGCCCGACTGCAGCTCTGCCGGCGCGCCCGTCATTCATGTCATCAACGACGCTCAGCACGGGCGCGTTCGAATCCAACCCGAGCAAGCGTCGCCGAGCTTCGCGCAAAACAACCCGAGGAGCGCCTGCAATCAGCGGCGCATCACGGGCGTCGGCGTCTACTACACGTCTGACAAAGGGTACGTCGGCGACGATTTCGTCACTTTGCATTATGAGTTCGACGACGGTGGCGAGCAGATCGAAGATTACGCCATCGCGGTCAAGAATGACCTTGGCGAAACGCCGCGACCGCGACCCAAAGCGCGAGTCCCACTGCCGCCGCCGTCCCCGCTTCCGGCCCCGACGCAGCCCTAGCAGGCTGTTGAAGAAGTCCCTAGCCAGCGGAATCGTGATGTGATTCCGTCGCCTTGCGAGTCTCTGGAAGCGGACGGCGTCGTGAACGACGCTCTGGCGGCGCTGTCGGACCAGTTCGCGGCGGCGTATTCGCCGATGGGGCGTCCCTCGATCCCGCCGGAGAAGCTTCTACGGGCGATGCTGTTGCAGGCGTTCTATTCGATCCGCTCGGAGCGGCAGTCGATGGAGCGGTTGGAGTTCCACCTGCCGTTTCGCTGGTTTGTCGGGGTCGGAGTCGACGACGCGGCCTGGGACCACTCGACATTTTCGCAGAACCGCGAGCGCCTGTTGGAGGGCGACGTCGCCGCCAAGCTGTTGAGCGCAGTTCTGGCGCAGCCGCGGGTCAAGCGATTGCCCAGCACGGATCCCTTCTCGGTCGACGGCGCGCTGATCGAAGCGTGAGCGTCGATGAAGAGCTTCAAGCCGCGGGACCGCTCTGACGAACCGCCGCCGCAAGACGGCCGGCGGAACCGCGAGGCGGACTTTCGCGGCCAGAAGCGCTCGAACGCGACCCATGCTTCGACGACCGACCCGCAGGCGCCCCTCTACCGCAAGGGGCCGGGCAAGGAGGCGAAGCTCGGCTTCATCGGCCACGCGCTGATGGAAAACCGCAACGGCCTGGTCGCCGACGCCTGTTTGACCGAAGCCAACGGCCATGCCGAGCGGATTGCGGCGCTGCACATGATCGAGCCGCGCGCCGATCGGCCGCGGCCGATCGCACTCGGCGCCGACAAGGCCTACGACGCGGAATTTCGGCGCCGCTTGCACATTTCCCAATTCTCAGATCGACGTCCTCTCGCTGGCTCCTCCAACCCGCCCCTGCTCCCCGCACGGGACAGACCTCGCCGCTCGCAAGCCGCCAATCAATTCAGGGAAATGGCGCCCAGGAATGGATTACGGCGGCGACGCGCTAAGTGGTTTAAATTACGCCTATCTATCGGCAAACGGAGGCATTTGCACCCCAGTCCAGCGCCTCAGGCGACGGCGGCCGCCGCCACAGGGTGGGGCACGCTTCGACAGGTCGGCGCGACGCGTTGCGGCGGGAGATCCCCCCATCGGTTCCTCGCCACAACAGGGGAAGGTCTGCTGGGCTAAAATACGACTCGTCTCAAGTTGGCGCGGCGGCCAATCCAAGCTGGCGCGGGACGACGCCAGCAGCGGCGCCAAACATCACCCGACCAGTCAGCGGCATTCGCTTGGCGGTCGGGACTTGCCAGGCGTCCGAAACCGCCGGAGATTGGGCTTGAAGCGGCGGCCATCCGGCGGATGTCGGTTCAGAATTGCGCGCTGTGGAGGCATTTATGAAAATCAATCGCCGTATGGTGTTTGCCTCAATTCCGCTGTCGCTTCTTTTCGCGAGTTCCCTGCAAGCCGCGCCGAAAAGTTCCTGGGACGGCACATGGAGCGGGCTGTGGGGCGGCAGGGATTCCACGTCGATAACGATCGCCCGAAATCGGGTCGTAAGCTACGAATACCAAGGCGTGTCCACGCCGGTAGCAAAGAGCAAAGTGACTCCGAACAGAGTTATTTACATCAGCAATGGGATCACCGTTACGCTCATAAGGACCGGCAAGACGACGGCGTCTGCGAAGTTGCACAGTTCGCAGGGCGACGCGACCGCCGAACTGACGAGGCAGTAGAGTTACCTCCACTCGTTCTTTCTGGGCTTTCCTGCATGCACGCGGGGACCGCGCTTTCCGCTGTCGCGCCTGGAGTCGCGGCTGATGTGTCCCGCTTGCGGAAGTCGCAGCATAACGGTCGAGTTCGAGCCGCCGAGCAACAGCCAAGTGGTGACCGGGTGAGGCTGTCTCTCAGTTCGAATCTATGATCTCGAATCGGTTCGAAGCGCGACGGACAAACAGCTCGATCGTTGCGATCGGATTTCCGACGCGATGTTTGTTGAAGAAGGGGACGCTTCGCTTGTCGACCCCATGCGCTTTGGCAATTGCGCAACGCCTGCGCCCCCAACGAACATGGGCCCGCGGGCGCTGGCGTAAGTTCAATCCTCGATTTCCAGCGCCTCGCCAGCATGGCGCCCGACCGGCTGTTTCAGGATTGGCGGCCGCCGGTGCTGAAGACCTTGGACCGGGCCTTGCCGGCTCATCCTGACGTCGGATTGTCATCCATCAAATTGCGCCGCGAATCGTAGCGAATGCACGCTGGGTGTTCGCGGATACGCCAAAACGCCATCGCTTCAAGCCGATGCGCTTCCGGGCTTAACGCGTCCCGGGAGTGCGGTTGAGTTTGATCGACCTCGATCCGGACCCACAAATCAAACGGCCGCCCCGCCTTCGTGTGACCGGGGTCCCTTGATTCTACACGGGTCGGAGACATGGGAGCCTCCTCTTTTGCGGACAGTATAAGCTGGCATTAAGGCGCCATGACGTTCGGCGTTCGCATTCCGTCGCTGCGTCGAGGCGTCCCGGCTGATATCGGCTGAGAGGTCGGCGACCATTCTGGGCTATCGTGAAGGCGCGAAGTCGATGCGGCGGCGCTTCTATTGCAAGCGGCTCGATCTCGACACCCTGGTTTGCCCGCGGGGACCGAGCTTTCCGCTCTCGCGCCTGGAGCCGCGGCTGATGTGTCCCGCCTGCGGAAGTCGGCGCATAACGGTCGTGTTCGAACCGCCGACCCATCGGCAGGTGGGCGGCGGACGACAGGGAGGTTGAGATGGCCTCGATGACGTATTACGTCGCGCTCGCGTTCACGCGTTCCGAAGACGGCGACATCGTTGCGTGCGAGCCGAAAGAGGCGCGCAGTTCCAACCAAGCGATCCGCATGGCCGACTCTTTGGCGACGGCGGAAGGCCATTGCGGCGCCATCGCGTTCTCACGCACCGGCGACCCGGCGCTCGGCGACTTCGAGGAAGCGGTGATCTTGAAGACGGTCGGCGAGGTCGATAGCGGGCTGCTGTCGGGCTAGCGCGCGTTGCGTTTAGGTCTGCTCTGACCTCATCCTGAGGCGCCCTCGCGTTGCAGGCTGTGTGAGAACTCCGTTGTTGATGTGCCTGCTGCGCGCTGATTCGATGGGGCGTGAGGTGGGGCGGCGATTCGCGGGGCACATGATGGCGCATGTAAGCGGGTCCTCGCGATATCAGACGACATTGTTCCCGGAGGTTC
>JBEKVR010000080.1:0-21548 GCA_049513815.1 Roseiarcus sp.
CAAGGTCAGAACCAGTTGCCGAAGGTCGTCAAAGGCGCCAAATTCCGCGACGGAATCGAGGTCGTGCCGGAAGCCAAATTCGCCGCCTGATCCACGCCGTCACCCAAATTCAGGCATAGCTCTCTCGTCAGCCGCGGACAGCGCAGGGTCAGGCTTCCTGACAAGTTGTTGAAGCCGGTGGCCAACGAAGGCCATGATGAAGTATCGACCATGCCGGAAGAACATGCGCCGATCATATGCAGTTTGTGAGCGCTCGCTCCCTGCGAGAATGCGATCGATCAGCTGATAAATGCGAACCATCCGGCACACACGCATGCCAGACAAATCGGAGGGAAACAGCTGGCCGTACGTGATGCCATCCTGTTCCCACAATCGACCGATTTCCCGCTTCGCGATCACAACGAAATCCACTGCGTTCTGCTGCCCACGCCCTTTCGCCAGGCTATCCAGAACCGGAAAATTGAAGCAAGCCAACGCCAGAGCGGCTTCCTCCAGAGTGAAGGCATCATCAGACCTCACCCGAGCTTCTGCAGATGGGCGGTAGTGGTATCGAATTCCGACGGCTGCAAGCTCCTGGCGCAATCTCTCTTGATTCGGGTCGAGTGCCGCGAAGTCGACCCCGCGAACCTGATTCTGATGATTCCGTGCGCGCGTCACGCGAACTGCAAAGTCGTCCTGTGGGTCAGGGACTTCTATAATTGTGATGTGGAGTTTCGCCCGCTCCGAGATTGCCGCCGCCATCGACGCAGTCGTTATCGAGCCCGCAGTTTGCGCACCGTTCACAATCGAAAATGACCTTAGTCCAAATACGCATCTATCTGGCGTGCCCGGCGCTGGCGTGATGACGCTAGCGACCGCAGTGATGCCGTTGTTGAGATAAAAGAAGTCCTCCGGCCGGCGGCGGACTGTCTCCTCGATCGCGACATTTACACCGACAGAGCCCAAATAGTGCCTGACGTTTCTTTCAAAGATCGCCGTCCCGTAGGTGGACACCAATTCAACAAGCTCTCTTCCCTTGATTAGCCCATAGACCGCTTTGCGCGGCACCGTGATTGAAGACCATTTCTCCAGAGTGACTTGGACATCGACGGCCCTCGTCGTCTGCTCGGCAATCAGCCATTCGTAGATTTGAGAGATGCCGACAATCTTGACACTCATGCAATCCGACAAGCCGTTGACTTGAGCGACGAAGGCATCCAGGTCCGATTTCGCGTGCACGTCCAGCGTCTCGCCGAGAAACGGGAGCACTAAACAAATCTTCATTCCTGGCGTGTCGAGCGCTGCCTCAATGTCGTCAAGACGGTCGCGGACCGCGGCATTGAATACCTCGAAACGACGCTCAAGCAGGGCTCTTATGCCATTGATGAACTTGAGCATCTCCCCTTGGTTGGGGCCCGTTCCTTGTGGATTATCCGGATTCGCGGGGCGTTTGAACTTCGATTGCACGATGATGAGGCGCGGCGTCTCACGATCAAAGAGCAGGGCGTCAATACCCCCGTCGTCACTGCCATCCACGACCACAGCGGCAGCGTCAGTATCGGTCACTGCACACATGCCGCAAACCGCATATGCGGCGAGAGATCGCGAGCAGCGGTCGACGTCGTGCTGCGCATTAGTCCAGTTTTGGTTTCGCTTGGGAATCAAGGGAAAGAAGCGATGCCGGAGCGCAGCTTCGATATGACTGAGTTTGTCCCCCGCAGTCGGCATTGGACTACACCAATGACCAGCGAATCGTAAAAAGCGGAACGAGACCGACTTTCTGCTGCAGTTTGCCCTCGATCTGCGCAATCAGCTCGGCGCGCTGCCTGTCGATCTCGTCCTGGGCGTCAAACAGCGATCGCCGTTTCTGATTTCGCACCGCCTCCAGTGATTTGATCTGCTTCTGACCCGCCAGTTTCTCTTCCAAAGTCAACGCGGTCGTGGCGGCGCGCCGGGCCTCCTTGATCTGCCTGTCGATCTCCTTGATCTCTCGCTCCAGCCCAACCTTAAGGTCGTCGGCCCAACCGTCGAGCTTGTCCGCCTCGGCTTCGAAAAAGCGCGCGTTGCGTTCCGAGATTGAGCGCTGGATGCCCTGTTGCCGGAGGCGAAGATCTCCGTTCAGTCGATCAATCTTGTCAGGTGGCGGGGCGGCCTCGGCTCCAACTCGCCCAGGAACCGTCAGGAGGCGCAGCGCGGCATCGTCGCTCAATGGTTCGCCTGCATCCGACAGTCCGGACATGAGGAGGTGATCTTCCGCCTGGTCGAGGGCATCGACGGTCAGCACGGATGCGACGAGCCAACCGGCCTGACCCTTATGCGGTTCGAGCGCGCTCACCTTGCCGGAGTGATTGGTGTAGTCGAAGATCAGCTCCGCCGGGGGAAGCTCGCGGGCCCTCGCTCGTTCGACGATTGCCTCGCCTAAGGGGTGGCTCAGCCGATAAAGGTGGGCATCGCCCGACCGCCGCGGCAGCTCGTAGAGGCCTAACGGAATATCGCGCCCGTCAGCCCAAACCGGCTTAGACTGCAAGCGGAAGGACGAACCGTTGACGAACTCGGCGAAATTGTTCAACTCGTGCCGCGTCACGCGCATGAGCAGTTGTTCGAAGCGGTCGAGGTAGACCTTTGCATCTTCGTCGCGAATCTTGAGCTTCTCGCGCACCTCGTCGTCGAAATTTTCGAGGAGCTTCTGCCGCGTCTGACTCATTGTCTCGTTGATTTCGAGGCTGAGCTCGAGCTGGAGCTGGTCGAACGCTGTCTTGATTTCCTCCGTTTGCCGGCACTGCTGATAAATGGCGCTGATCCGCTTCTCGAAGTCCACCCCGGACTCGATGGCACCCAACACTTCATCGCTCGCTCCGAACACGCCCTCGAAGAGTTTGAACTTCTCCGACAGCAGTTGATAAACGCGCTGGTCGGCCTCATTCTTGCGATTGAGGAAGTTGACCACCACCACGTCGTGCTTCTGGCCGTAGCGATGGCACCGGCCAATTCGCTGCTCAATGCGCTGCGGGTTCCACGGAAGATCATAGTTCACGACCAGCGAGCAAAACTGGAGATTGATTCCCTCAGCGCCGGCCTCCGTCGCGATCATGACGCGGCCTTGTTCGCGGAAATAGTCCACCAGGGCCGATCGCATGTCAGCAGTCTTCGACCCGCTGACCCTATCCGAGCCCTGATGTCGTTCGATCCATCTGCCGTAGATTTTCTTCGAGCCATCGTCAGTGTTCGTGCCGTTGAACAGCACGATGCCGTCGGCGTACGGACTGTCAGCTAGCACCCTGAGCAGGTACGCCTGGGTCCGTCGAGATTCTGTGAATATGATTGCCTTTGGTGCAGCCCCAAGTTCCTCCGCTTTGGCAAAGGCGACACCAAGCGCCTTCAACAGCGCTTTTCCTTTGGCGTTGTGTTCGATCGATGTGGCGAGCCTAGCGAACTCGTCCAAATCGGCGATTTCGGACTCGATCGCCTTGCGATCGGCGTCCGCTAGCGGCTGAACCTCTTCGTCGCCGACCCACTCTTCGGTCGTGGTTTCAAGACTCTCATAGTCCTCGCCGAGATCGTCTTCGACAGACCCCTGGACGTCATTCTTCCTCAGCTTGGTCCGCATTCGCTGCGAAATTGAGGAAAGCGCTCCCGCGATGGCGAAGGTCGACGACGCGAGCAGTTTGCGAAGAACAAGCGTCATCAGGGAACGCTGACTGGCTGGTAGAGCTTGCAGATTGTCTCGACGCAGATACTCGGAGACGAGCTCATAGAGCCGATCCTCGCCATCGGTCGGCGTGAATTCCTCTACCAGCGCAAGGCGACGCGTATACGGCACGTAGGATGTCACCTGACGACGCAATGTTCGGTGGCAGAGCGGCTTCAATCGCTCTTTGAGAGCATCGAACACTCGCTCTTGCGCGAGATTGGCGAACTGCTCGCGGAAACTCTTGAGATCTCCGAACGTGTGTTCGTCGATGAAACTCACAAGACCGAACAATTCCAGCAGGGAGTTCTGGAGCGGGGTTGCCGTCAGAAGGAGCTTCTGCTTCTGCGCAAGCGCCAGCTTCAGCGTATTGGCGATAACATTGGATGGCTTGTAGACATTCCGCAGTCGGTGCGCCTCATCGATAACGACGAGGTCCCAAGGCGTCGCGCTGACGTCAGAAGCCTTCCCACGCGCAAATTGGTACGAGCAAATGACAACCGTACCGTCTTGGTCAAACGGTCGGACATTCCCTTTCTTGACGGCTTGATTGTAAGACTTCGATTCAATGATCGCGCAGGGGAGAAAGAACTTCTCGCTCAGTTCCTGATGCCACTGCTTCCTCAGGTTAGAGGGAGCAATGATCAGGATACGACGCTTTCGCTCCGCCCAGCGCTGGGAAATGACAAGGCCGGCTTCGATGGTTTTGCCAAGGCCCACCTCGTCTGCGAGCAATGCGCCTTTGGACAGTGGCGACGAAAACGCGAAAAGGGCGGCGTCGACCTGATGCGGGTTGAGATCAACCTGGGCACCCGCAACCGCACCGGCCAATCGCTCGGCGCTGTCGGGGGCGTAGCGACGGGTTAGCTCGTAGGCAAAGTACTTCGCCTGATAATCGGTCGTCGTCACCACTGACGCCCTTTGAGCGCTGGGCACATCATCAGCCGGTCGAGTACCTTACTGACCACGTGTCCTCGGCATATGCCGGAATCAGAACGCGGAAAGGCCGCCGGCTTGACCTGTCCGCCTAAGCCGATCGCCCGGACAGCGGTCATCGACGACGCGACGAGTTGGGAAGAATCTCTTCGGTAGACGAGGCCCCGTGCCGACGCCGGCAAATTCCCCATTTCCGCCCCCGCCGATGAGTCGGCATATTTGACGTTAGATCACCGGCAGTTACATAACCAGAGGCACAGTTCGTTGCTTCATGGACGCGTCTCGCCCGGCCTCACCTGCGTGACAATTCGCAGCGCGTTACGGGCCAGCCTCGCTCAACCACGAAGGCGACCCAGGCTGCGCAATGCCCGGGGGAGTCGCTACGGCGGCAATTCGAACGTTTGCACGTCAATGCAGACGCGAATTTGGCCGCAGTGTAACGGCACCAGCCAAGAATGTGACGTTATTGAAGCGGGTGCTATTGGCGCAACCGCAATGCCATCGAACGCATGTTCTGCCGCTTGAAGGGTTTTCGCCGCGTCGCAACGCGCTGCGATCTAAACGCCGGCAATTTCCTCGCCGCCGTCTGCATCGCCGCGACCGTCAGCAATTGCTTATGAGTCCCGGCCCCATCCGATGACCGGCGCGCGTGGCGACTAGTTCAGCACCTAGTCGCTTGGCCTGAAATCGGCCGTTCGCTGAAGTCGCTCACCTCAAGCTGATAGCCGCCGCCCGCGCAGGCGTGCGACGGCGACAATTCCAGGTTTCCGATTACGCTCAAGTGGTCACCCTTTTTGAGCGCTTGGCCGCGGCCCGCGCCATGGCTCAGTCGCCAGGCTTGGGCGCAACGAGCACGGCGATGATCGCGTCAGCGACGCGGATTGGCCCTGAATCGGGCCAACGACGTTGAAGGGCTCAACACCGCAAATCTGTCGCATTTCACGCGACAGATTTGCTTCTTGTCATCGAGACCCGGCTTCCTGCAACAAGCTAGCGACAGGCATCTTCGCCAGTTCAGCTCCCAAATGGGCAAAACGAGCGTCGGCAAATTAAGGCACGCGGCCGTCACGCCGACCATCATCCGCGCCCCCCTCAAATTGGTCCTTGGCGACGCGAACGCGATGGATTAGCCTTTCACCACGTCGTCCGTTTCTTCACGCTCACGCGTACCCTCGTCCGGGACGGGAGCATGCTGCGCGACGACGAAATCAAAGAAAGAGAGATTGAGCGTCAGCTCAGGATCGGCGCTCGCATCGACCGCGACGCGGCGCACATCAAATTGCGTGTCGCGAGCCGCCCTCCCGACCCGGTGTCGACAGGCCCGAGTCTGGCGCTTCTCATTTGTGACGCGATCGAGCACCCAGGACTCCATGGCGGCGGGCGTCCCCACGGCGACGACGGCGCAGTCTCTTTCCACTTCGACGTCAGCCACGCCAACAGAGCGCCCGACTTTCCGCTCCCCGGCGGAAGCAGATCATCGACAGGCAAAGCTGCCGCGCATCAACGGTACGTCGAACGTGCTGGCGCAGTCGAAGCAATTGAAGTCGATCGCCGCCTCCCGGAGGCCGCCGCTGCGCAAGATTATGTCGATCGCGACAGTGCAGTTGAACGGCTGCCGGATCGCATCCGCATGTGTGGCGGCACGCTGCCCGAAGATAAGAAGCAGCGGATGGATCTCTGGCGGCGAATTGAGGCAATCGAGCCGCCACCAAAAACGTTCACCATCATTGCCCTCCGCGATCACGATGAGAAATTCTGGGGCGTCGTCGCCGACGCCAACAAAACGGTTCCCGAGACGCTTCGCGACCTGGCGGAGGGCGAGTCAGAGTCATTTGTCGTAGACGCCAAGGAGGCTGAACGCATCGCGGCGTTCGTGATCGCGCACGCCGATCAGGGCCGCGAGGCGGGCGGCAAGCCGGCGATCAAAATCGAGCCGGGGCGCGCCGGACGAATCCAAAGCCGCCTGATCGCTGAACTCCCCGCCGACCTTTCGCCTCGGGCCCGGCTCGAGATCGTGCAGCGATTTTGCCGCGACGAATTCGAAAGCCGGAGCCTCCCCTACTATTACGCCCTGCACGCGCCGAGCAAAGACAACGACAGCCGGAATTTTCACGCCCACATTCTCTGGTATGAACGGCCGATCGCACGGGACCCCGACGTTCACGGATCGCAGTGGGATTTCGAAATCGCGGTCGTCGATCACGACACGAAGAACCGGAAGACCCGTCTCGGGCACCCATTCCGCCAGCAGCACAATCGTGACATCGCGCAGATTGGCTGGGTCGGGGCCGCCAGGGCGCGCTTCGCCGGCATCGTCAATGAAGTGGCAGGGCGGGAAGGCGCCGCCACGCGCTACGATCCGCGCAATTACTGGCAGATGGGCATCACCACGCCGAAGGTTCCCCGCTGCGACCCGAAGGCCTTCGCCAAGGCCAAACGCGGCGTGCCGACACGCGCCGCCGAACTCACCATCAAGGAACAGTGGCGACGCGAAAAGGCGCGCCTGGCCAAGCTCTATGACACGGTTTCCATCGACCCAAACATCCGCGAGCGCTTCGCGGCGGTTACCGCCGCTGCGAAGACGCGACGTGCGTTCTCAGAAGCCAACACCTGGAAATTGAAGTTGGGCGCTTTCGTCGTGGCGACCAAGGACAAGCGCGCCGCGCTCGCCAACAAGGCGGCGCTGGATTTCAATTTGGCGCGGATCCGATCCCGCGTCTCACCGCCCATCGACAACAACAACGCGGCGACAAAGAGGGCGATCGCCGACTACCTCGCCAGACTCAGAGCCGACCTTCTCGCGCCAATCGAAGCGGCCTATCGCCACGCGCTTGCGACGGAGAGGCAGTTGCTTGGCGCGCTGGCGCAGCGCGAGCGCGAGCCCAACAGTGAGGTCGCCAAGCCAAACCAACCTCCGCCCGCGATCGAACGTGGGCGGCCTGCTCCCGCGGCCAGCCCACAGACGCCAGCGAACCGCCCTGGCCAGCCTAAACCCGCCAGCGAGTGGAAGAGGCAGCAGATCGACGCGATGACTAGACAGGTCGGCGTCTTGGCGGCGACCCTCGCCCAATCCGGCGACGCCGAAGAATCCGGCCGGGCGGATTCGGGTGTCGGCGACTTCGACCCAGCGAATTCGTCACCGGCGCCACCCTCCAAAATGGGCGACGCGGCGGCGTCAAACAATCCAGCACCGGAGACGGACGCCTCATCGGTCGATGTTTTCACTGCTGAACCCATTGGTCCGTCGACGCCGCCCGCCGACGACGATCAAGGCGAAAACTCAAGCCGTCGCGCCGCCTCAATCGAGGCAGGCCCGCCAGGTTCGGCTTCACGGCAGGAGAAAACGGCCGATCAGTCCCCCCCTACGGAAGCAGGCGCGCCGCCGCCCCCGTCAGAATCACCGCCTGAGCAACAGCCCGCGCCCGACCCGACGGCAATGGCCAAGACGCTTGAAGAGGAACGAGCAGAGCTGACGGCGTGGCTCAAGTCCGCGGGCCCGCGCATGTCGTTGGTCTTTTCCAAGCAGGACGGCGCGTTCCTGACCGCTTACGATCGAGGAATGAAGCTGAAGCCGGTGTCGTTGAACCAACACCTGATGGTCCACGCGCGGCGCTACATCACCGATGTCGACAGGTTATTCCCCGCTACGCCCAAAGCCCCATTTCACGCGTGTTTTGAATTGCAGGCCTTCGAACGGCGCGGCGCCGGTCTCGAGACCCCGGGGCCATGGCTACGCGTGCTTCAGGCCGTCCAAGCCGAGGTTTTCCACTTTGAGGAAACCTTCCCGCTGCCAACTGGCGAAGCGGGAAATTCGTGGCGGCTGATCGACCTCAGCGACGATGATCGTACGATTTTGCAGGAGTATGTCGACGCCCGTGAGCTCCTCAACCTTGAAATGAAAAGACCCGCACCCATCGACAACGCCGGCGCCGCGACGCGCGCGAAAGCACCCTCCCCAGACGCCATCGCCTTCTGTGCATGGTCGGCTCTCGCTTCGCGGGGATGTTTGCCCGACTTTGTCGTCAGGTCGGTCGACCGTCTGATCGAGCGGCCCGATTTTGCCACGTACAAGGCGGCTTTGGTCTTAGACGAGTGGGCCAACACGAGGACGAGGCGGGATATTATAGATGAGATCATGCCGCTGCGGAGCCGCCGCGATCCCGAGTTCGCAACGAACCCACCGTCCCCTAGCAAGATTCCAGATTCCGACCGCGAAATTGTCGCCGCGCTGCGTGTGCTTGTCGATGCTGACCGGCTCGATGACGCAGAGAACGTCGCCACGCGTCTTGGCAAGCGCGGCCGCAATCTAGTGGCGCTCTTCGAGCGCCTAAAAAGCCAGCGCGGCGTGCTGCCGCCGGTGCTCCTGAAGGCATTCGATTTATGCTTGCCTTGGCCCGCTCCCAGCGCCGAGCGACTCGACGCGCTGCTGATCGAAACTAGCGGCGCGCCCTATGTCTTCCGACCCGATGACGTGTCGGAATCCAAACGAGAGTGGCTGGGCCTTTGTGTTCATCTGTTCCTAGACAAGGAGTCATCGGCAAACGGCGGCAGGGCCGAGGCGGTAATAATCGCCGCCAACTTCGATCTGATGACCCCGTTGACATATCTGGTGGAGCGGCTCGGCGGCAAAGCCGCGGCGACAGCGCGCGACGTCGAAAGCCTCAAGACCATCTTTGAATGGCTGCGTCCGCCGCGCACCGCCGAGACCGTAGCGACGCTGCGCAAGCTTGGCGCTCCCCGCATAGCGGCCAAGATCGAGCAGGAAATTGAACGCGCCGTCGCCTTGGAGTTGGACGAGTAATAATTGTCGCCGATCGCGTCGCACCCGATCGCCAATGTGCGCCAGGCGCCCGCGGCGACGTCGCCCCGAGATGTGCGCACCGCGTCGCCGGGCCGATTCAGACTGGCGCCATGGAGGCCGGACATCGGCGCTGACAGGCTCGATGTTGACGCGTCATCCGGTCAGCCCGTTCGCGCCAGAGGCGCATCTGTGATTCTGAAAGATATGAATATTTTCAATAATTGTGGGTTGGAAAAGGCTAACCCCCTAAAAGCGCTGAACTGGAATCTCCGTAATGAATGCCGCTGAAATTCGCTCGAAGCTGCAAACCTTGAACCTGTCTTTGGCGACCGTGCAACAGGCCATCGCATCGTTTTGCGATTCTGAGTCGCCGACGCCGGCCGCCGAAACGTCCTCGCCCGACGCCCTGCCCCGCCGGCGCCGTTTCTTGCCCACCGACTGGCCGAGAATCGCTGGGCGCGCGCCCCTGCCGTCAACCTCGGCGTTGTTGTTGAGCGAGGAATTCCGTGATCGCTACACGCCGGGTGAGAGTCGCGAGATCTACTGCGCCGCCGCGACCGGTCTTGGTCGTCTGGCGACGGCGATCAACATGCCGTTGTATAAGGTCTCGACCACCGCGGCGGGACGCATTCCTGAAAGGATGAAGGAGCTGCGTCGCGACGCCTATGCGAGCGGATGGTTTTCAGGCGACAAATACATCTTCGAGCCAGAGCTGTGGGCCGACTGGTTTCCGTCTCACATGACGCCCTACGCCCAGCCCGTCGCCGGCAGCCCGGTGACCATCGGCCCGCGCGTCTTTTCGGTGAAGCTGCCGGCCAAGATGAGCCCGCAAGAGTTCGACACCGCGTTCGACGCGGAAGTCGCCAAGGGCGCGATCCACACCTGGGCGATGACGTCCGCTGGGAATCAGCATTGCCAGTTTCTGGAGGTCGACCCGTCGCAACTCATTCGGGTCACCGGGTACCCCTTCGGATCAGCTCAGCGGGTGTCTCCGGCCACCGAGGTGGCCTGTATGCGCGTGCGCGAGGACGCTGGACGGCTCATCACCATCACGGAGCTGATCGTGTTGAGATTCCTTGGCCTGACGCCCTGAGAATCGCGGCGTTGGGCGGCGAGCGCTGCGCCGCCCTCGTCGCGCGCCCGGCGCGACGCCTGACACCGATTGTTCGACTGAGAATCGTGCAGCGGAACGTGCGTTGGCCGAGAATCCGCCGGCGTCGGAGTCGCCTTTGCCGACAAGGTAAGGACCTGCCGTGCGTCTGGACGATTCTCAGCTAGCGAAAAGTCTGTGCGACCGGGCTCTAGGCGCGTTGCGCCCCATGCCGCTCTCGGCGTCATGGCCTGCGGTGACGATCCCGCTACCAAGGAAGTGCTGGGGCTCCGCCCCTCGCGCGGCGGCAAGGACAAATCCGTGGGCCGTGGCTCGCCGGTCCGGCTGCGCCCGCTCCACCCCAGCGGATTTGCCCTTGCCCGCCTTGCCCCCCGGGTCTCGGCGACGCCAGGGGCATGGGCATGCCCCGGCTCGAAGACCAAGCAAACGGGGCTGAGAATCTCGCGTCGGCTCGCCAACGCGAGCGCCCGAGCCTGAACCGAACGAGACATTCCGGCGTGGCCGTCCGCGCCGTCTCCGCCGGCCCTCGAGCGAACTGCGCACCCGGCAGCAAGAAGCCACCGCGAGCAGCCTACTCGTGCGAGTTGCAACAACAACATCGCCGGTGCGGCGTCTCGACGCCTAGGCGCGGCCGTCCTCGTCAAACGCGCGCACTAACCTGAACTCCCTGCGAAAGGAAACAGCCATGACCCGCGACGCCGGATTTTACGCCTTCGAATTAGGAGCCGGGCGCGAACTCAGCCGCCACGCCAGCGAATCGATCTTCGACATCGACACCCCGCACGGCCGTGTCAGGCTCAAGGTGACGAGCCTGCTCGTCGTCGAGATCGTCGACGACAATATCGGCGTTATCGACCCTGACTGCCAATCCTGCCAATTCTGTGCGCCGACCGGGCGGCTGTCGCCCAGACGACCCAAACGTTGATATCAATCGCCGCACGGCGGCGTCACAAACGATCCATCGATCGATCTGGGTGACGGCGACAATGTCTAACTGCCCGAGTGAGCGTGCTATTAAACGCCAGACCTCTCGGCCCGATCAGAGGCGAAGCGCGCTGCGCCCGTCCGCGTCCCTAGCCGGACGGCGCCGTCTTCGCCCGAAATAATCAGGCGCTCGCCGCCCGCCAGAAAGTTGCTGTTGACCGCTCTTAAGTCCGCATTGTCAGCGCCGCTCTCGACCCGTCCGCTCGCCGGCGTCAAAGAGGCGATCGGACTCGAGATCGCTAGCCGCTCTACCGAACGCGCCGGCATATTGCGCGGCGCAAACAAGACGGGTGGACGAAATTGCATCATTGGCGCGATGAGACATAGTTCGAGTTAGCGGGGGGACTTGTCATGCGGTTCATTCACGCCGCCGATCTCCATCTCGATAGCCCGCTCACCGGCCTGCGCGAACGCGCCGGCAGCAAGGCGGAAGATCTTGCCGGCGCCACGCAGCGGGCTTTCCGACAGATGGTCGAGTTCGCCATCGACGAGCGAGTCGATTTTGTTGTGATCGCCGGCGACATTTTTGACGGCGACTGGAGCGACTTCAAGAGCGGTCTTCGCTTTGTCGGCGGCCTCGCCGATCTCGACAAGGCGGGAATTCCTGTCGCGATGATCCGTGGCAATCACGACGCCGCCAACAAAATGAGCCGTCGCCTGAAATGGCCTGGCAACACCTTCGAATTCGGCAGCCGCGCCCCCGCCACGCATGTCATCGAGGAGCTCGGCGTCGCGATCCATGGGCAAAGCTTCCCCACCGGGGCGGTGCCGCAGAACCTCGCTCAGACCTATCCAGCGCCAAGAGGCGACCTGTTCAACATCGGCCTTTTGCATACGTCGGCCAGTGGCTCCGCCGCGCACGCCACTTACGCGCCATGCAGCGTCGCCGATCTCGTCGCCAAGGGATACGACTATTGGGCGCTGGGACACGTCCATACGCGCGGCACGCTTTCCGACCAGCCGCCGATCGTTTTCCCAGGTAACCTCCAGGGGCGCCACATCAACGAGCCCGGTGAGCGCGGTTTCATGCTGGTCACCGTCGAAGGCCGCCTGGTCCGAGAGACTCGCTTCGTGCCGATGGACGTGCTGCGCTGGCAGCGCATCGAGGTGAATCTTTCAGCTGCCACAACCTTGGACGAGGCTTTGCTGGCAATTGGATCCGCGTTCGAGTCGGCCCTTTCCGACGCCGGCGGCCGTCCGCTGGCCGTGCGCCTCGCTCTCACCGGCGCAACGTCGGCTCATGGCGAGTTGATCGCCAGCTCCGAGGCGGTCGAGGCCGAATGCGACGCCTTGGCGCTCACCGCGCCCGGCGAAATCTGGATCGAGCGCATTCAGATCGACACGCAGCCCAGCCTCGCCCGCCCAGCCGACGGTGAAGATGGCGCGCTGTCCACGCTCATCGGCGCGACCGCTTCGGACGCCGCCGAGACGGCCGATTTTCGACGCAGCGTCGAGCCCCGGCTGCAGAAGGCGCCGGTCGAAATCCGTCGCGAAGCGGGCCTCGACCCCCTCACCGACGAACGTTTCGCCAGCATTGTCGCCGACGCAGACGCCCTGCTTCGCCACCGGCTCAGCTTTAAGGCCAAACGCTGATGAAATTCGAGAGACTGATCCTCGAGCGTTTCGGCATGTTTCAGGACGCCGTGCTGGATTTTGGCGACGGCGGCGGCCTGCATGTCATTTATGGCGCCAATGAAGCGGGCAAATCCACCGCGCTCGCCGCCATATCCGACCTCCTCTTTGGCATCGACGAGCGCACCCCGTTCAATTTCCGGTTCGAATACGGAAAGCTTCGCATCGGCGCGCAACTCGTGAAGTCGACCGGCGAGCGCCTCGTATTCAAGCGGCGCAAAGCCAGGGCCGGAACGCTGGTCAGCCTGTCGCTACCCGAGACGACGCTTCCCGACGCGATTCTCACACCGTTTCTCGGCGGAATCGACCGCGATCGGTTTCACTTCATGTTCGGGCTCGATCAAGGCCGGCTGCGCAGCGGCGGCAAGCAGATGCTCGATCCCAACGGCAACTTCGGTCATGCCCTATTTGCTGCCGGAACCGGTCTCCAGTCCGTCAGCGCTGTGCTAGCGGAGCTCGAGGAGGAGATCAGACGTCTCGGATCGCTGGCTGACCGGCGCTCAAAGGGTGAAATCTGGTCGGCCATTGACCGCTTCACCGGCGCCGTCGCGGCGAAGAAGTCCGACATGATCGTGCCGGAGGCTTACCACGCCGCGGAGACGGCGCGCGACAAGGCTGTCGAGGAGCGTATCGCGGTCGACGATCAACTGACGCAACTGCGAGCGCGCCGCAATTTCCTCGAGCGCGGACGCCGGGTGGCGCCGATTCTCACCGCTCTGGCTACGCTTCGGCGCGAAGTCGCCCAATACGGCGACACTCCCGACCTGCCTGAGAATTTCGTCGACGACTGGAAGACGGCCGACGATGACGTTCGATCGGCCGCCCAGGCAGTCAACAAGAACGTCGCCGAGGCGAAGGAACTGACTGAGAAAGTAAGTGCAACGCCGGCAATCGACCCGATCATCGGCTTCGAGGCAACGATCGACGCGCTATGCGAGCGGCTGGGTAAGTATCTGGGCGACGCTGACGACCTTCCCAAACTCGCGCGTCGGATCGCCGAATTGAACGATCAAATCCGTCTGGTGATGCGCGATCTCGGTCTCGACCACGATCCAGACGAGGTCGAGAGCGTTCTGCCCACCAAGGTCACGTTCGCCAAGATCCGCGACCTCATCAATCAGGGCGCCGTCGTGCGCTCTACCCTGGAAACCGCGGCGACGAACCATGACGTCGCCAAGGCGGCGCTGGCGGCCGCTGGGTCAGCATTGACGAGTTTGCCTCCAGATGTCGATGTCTCAGAACCGACCAGACTTCTCGATCAGGCCGCCAAGCTCGGCGACGTGACGAATGCATTAGCCGCCGCCAAAGGCGAGGCGGAGGCGGCCGACAAAGCTCTTTCCGAGGCGCTGGGACGACTGGGGCTGTGGTCTGGCGCCGTCGACGAACTCGCGAGCTTGCCGGTTCCCGACGCGACGGCGCTCTCGCAGAGAGACGGCAGCCTCCTCGCAGCGAAGCAGCATATTGTCAGTGTCGAAAAGGCGCTCCAGGAGACCAAACGCGACGCGCTTCAGGTCGAAGCCGAACTGGCCGGCCTCGCCGCCGCCGGCGAAGTCCCCTCGCCGGGGGCGATCAGGGAGGCGCGCGATGAACGCGACGGCAATTGGCGCCGAATCCGCTCGCGATTGAATCCCCAGCCTGTGCTTGCCGCCGGACCAGCAACAGAAGTCTCAGACCCCAATCTCATTGGCGCGTTTGAGACAAATGTTCGACACGCCGACGAACTCGTCGACCGCCGCGAGGCCGAGGCCCAGCGCGTCGCCCAGCTCACCGCATTGACGGCGAAGCAAAAGAGCCTCGCGGCGACGATCGACGAACTCGGAGCGCAGCGCGATGCCGCGAACGCGAAGTTGCAAGAGCTCGAGTCGGAGTGGTTGAAGCTTTGGGACGGTACAAAGGTGACCGTCAAATCGCCGCCCGAGATGGGGCTTTGGCTCAATCGAAGGACTGAAGCTCTCCGCCTCCGCGGCGAGGCGACGAAGGCGGCAGGGATGCTAAGGGCGGCCCACGCCGCCGCCGACAAAGCCCACACGCTTCTTGAGGCCGCGGCTAAACTCATCGGACTGGAACAGCCGGCTCAAGACTTCGCCGAACTCGACCGCCAGCTGCGTCAAACGCTATCCACGTTGCAGGCTTCCGCGAAAGAGAGGTTGGCGGCGACAACAAGGCTCACCACTGCGGGCGAGGCATTTCAAAAGACGAAAGGCGCCTTCGAGCGCGCGACTGCCGCCGAAGCAAAGTGGCTCACCGATTGGAAAGCGGCGGTCAGCGAAATTCATATCGCGCCCACCGCTGGAACCAAGGAGGCGGAAGCTGCACTTGAAGCGTGGGAGGCGGTCGCCACTCCCCTCACCAAACGCAGAGAAGATCAGCGTCGACACAAGGGGTTGAATCAGGACCTTGAGCATTTCCGAACCGACGTCCTAGCGGTTGCTGCCGATCTCGGTGAAGCCGCGCCGGCCGGCGCCCCTATCGAGAAGACCGTCCGTACCCTTAAGACGAGGCTCGACGCCGCGAAGGAAGCCGCTCAGGCGCGCGGCAATCTTCAGGGCCGCATTGATGCCGTCCAAACGTCGCTCGGCGTAGCTGAGAATCAACGCCGAGAAGCGGAGTTCGTCATCGACGGGCTAAAGAGAAAGTATGGTTTCGACGGCAGCGTCGATCCTTTCGAGCTGGCGCGCCGCTCATCGCAGCGCCGCAGCTTGGTCACGCAGCTGAATGAACGCGTGAAGGAACTGGCCAAGGCTGGCGATGGGCTTGACGAGCCGACCCTCCAAGCGGAAGTCGACTCCGTCCCGCCGGATCAGGCCAATGCCGAGCTGCCAGCGATCCAGGCGAACGAGGCGCCTCTCATCGCCAAGCTCCAGCTCCTCGCAAGTGCGGTCACGGAAGCCGAGCACGCTCTGACCGCCTTGGGCGGGAAAAAGGGGGCCGCCGTCGCCGACCAAGAGGCGCGCAACGCCGCGCTGGCGGCGGGCGGCCACATCGAACGTTGGTTACGCCTCGAGGTCGCGCGGCAACTGCTCGAGCGTTCGGTCCAGCGTTTCCAGGATACGAATCAAGACCCCATGATCACCCGAGCCAGCGAACTCTTTGCCAGGATCGCCAAGACCGCGGCAAACCCGATTGAGCGCGTCTCGATCAACTATCGCAATGCGGCGAAACCGGTCCCGATCGGCCGGCGCCATGACGGCAGCGAATGCGGGTTAGAGGGCCTGAGCGAGGCGACGAGCGACCAACTATTCCTGTCGCTTCGCGTCGCGGCCATCGAGCGATTCTGCCAGGACAACGAACCAATGCCTTTCATCGCAGACGACTTGTTTGTCAGCTCCGACGAACACCGCGTCTTACCATTGATGGAGATCTTGGCGGAGCTTGGCCAAACAACCCAGGTCGTCGCCTTCACGCACCACCAGCACGTCGCCGAAATTGCCGCGAAATTGCCGGCCGCCAGCGTCCAGATTCACACGATGCCGGCCACGTCGTAGGCGTCGCAATTCTCAACCGACATCGCCGCAGCTTTCGTCGCCGCCAACCCGGATTTGACGCGTTTTGACGCCCCTTCGTCAGGTCGCCACGTCATCCGTCGCGAACGTCACCACCACTTGGCGGCGAACAAAATGCGGCCACTTCGCCAGCCGGCGACGACCAGCGCCGCGTCAGCGACCGTGAACGCCGGGCTGTCCGAGGAAGATGAGCGATGACCCGATCGTTCGTCGAGGGATTCCAGCAGTCGCTGCCCGAGAATCACGTCGAGCGCATCAATGCGAATGTTCGGCGCGGCGCCCCATCTCGCGATGGTGTGTCTGACGCCGGCGGCAAGCGAGACGATATAGTCCGCACTTTGCTTTTGACGGCATTTCGCCGACCCTTTCCCGCTGCCCTCACCCACCGAAACTCTAAGAGCAAGAAGGGCCTTGGGGTCGCAGATCACGAAACCATGCTGCAACGCGGCATTCACAAGCTTGCCGGCCTGACTGATGTGCCGATTGATACTAGCTTTCGCAAGTCCAATCTCGTTGCTCGGCAGGGTCTCTGTTGAAAGTAATATGTCTTGTAATGAGAGTTGCTTATATCCTCTCGACTGCCCATAGAATTTTGGCAATAACTCCAGAAGTATGCGATATAACGCAACGTGCTCGAGCCTAATACGGCTCAGGTCGTTCGTTCCCGCTATCGACGCCAAAATCAAAGCAACATTCTTAATCTGTGACGCGTCGCTCGCCAATGAGCCATTGTTTCCCATTATCTCCAGCAATTGCGGCAGCGTCATCGCTTTTCTATCGACGTGAACACCAGCAAAGATTTCCTCAAGGCCTTTACACTCCAAGCCATCCGTGAAGACGAACGGCGGCGGCGACAAATCAATCCCACAGACAGATCTGTGCAACTCCCGTGGTGGCGACGATTTCCTCAGCATCTCTTCATAATTTTCCGCCGCCGCCTTGTATTTGGCTGCAGCGATCAGCTCGGAGGCCGCCCGAGAGCGCGACAGCCAGGCGAGCGCCGCCGTGATAACCGCCTCACCCACATCGCCGCCGTGGCTGGCTTTGAGCGAGTCGACCAAGAGTTCCGGCGGCGGTCCTCCCGCCAACGCGGACCCCGGTGTAAGGGCCTCAATAGCGAACCCGTTTGCCAGACGACGACCGACCTCCGCGCGCTCAAACGGTGAGCAGCCCAAGGCGACAAGCGCGCGATCGATCTCCGGCGTAAAGGCTGCATCGCGGCCGTACATCGCGCTGAGAACGCCGAGAATCGCAAAGATCCGGCTCATTGCCAGCCGACCTTCGAAGAATGTGACGCGCCTGCCAGGGTCTTCGTCTCGCATTCGGAGGATGTCTCTGGCAACACGATTTTCACGATCGCATCGCTCAAGCGCAGAGTAGAATGACAAGCAGTAATGATTAAGTATTTCATACGACAATTGAAGATCAAACGCAAAAACGATGTTGGCGTTTTGCCTAGTTTTCTGCTCATCTATTTTATCATAATTCAGCACAATTGATTCACCGTTCTCACAATGGCTTCCAGCTGAACGCGATGAATTCACGACCCGTCTTTTTCCGAGTCAACGTCATTTGCACTCAGAATCTCAAGTTCCTCTCGCGACATCGAATAGCTGATGACATTTGCGTATTCGTTCTTTGGCAAGCCCGCGTACGGCGCCTGTCCTTTACGAAGCCCATTAAGATTGTATTTTCTAAGTTCTGATTCTCCGATCTCAACCGTAATAACGCTCTTTATTGCGTCTTTGCTCATAATGATTTCACATTTATCAATTTTATACTCTACAATATTGTATACATAAGGAAGGTTCATATCAATAAACGCTGTACGTAATTTATTAGTGAAATTTGCACAGAAGTAATCATCTATTGAATTGTTATCAACGAGCACAATTACCTTCTTGTCGTCGTAGCGCCCTTCAAGCCGAACGGCTTTCTTCGTTCCGCGCACGACGCGCAATGGCGACAATCGCCGGTGAGCCCGAGGCGCTGAAGCAGCGACGTAGTCCGGTTTCAACATCACCGCCGAGCGCCGATAGTCGCCGAATTCGACCCCCAGCGCCTCCAGCGTCATTTCGAGCTCAATTACACTGTGCATGTAGGTGGATCGTTTCCCCGTTTCAAAGCTGACAATCGTCGCTTGGGCGACGCCTGACTGATCGGACAGCGCGCTCTGAGATAGCCCTAATAGCGCGCGAGCAGCCCGGCACTGTGGCCCTGAGATCATTCTGAGAACCTTATCTTTTTACGTTGACATTCACGTAAGCGAACATTATCGTAAAATTTCGATCTGCGCAATAGGCACTGCTAGTCAATGCCTTTTCTGGCCAATTGGCGCCAAACGCAGGGCGATGGGAACTCACCGCCGCGACGTTGATCCAATTCCGCCAGTAAGGCATGCCTCCCGCCATAAGGGGTTGAAATGAAGACCGACTTCCTCCTTATGGCCCAATATTCTGGGCAGGCCATCATTCCTCTCGAGACGCTGCATCACGACTATTTTTCGCGGCTAACCTGGCGGGTTTTTTTGCGAAAATTAGACTCTGGCGAAATCCCGCTGGCGGTTGTCCGGCTTGAGGCAAGTCAGAAAGGGGCGAGAGGCGTCTACCTGACGGATTTTGCAAGGTATTTAGATGCCTGCCACGAAGCAGCGATCCGCGAACTTCAGGCCCTGCAATCCTGACCGCCCGCTTCGCCGGCGCCTTGAAGGTCGGCCAGTGCTACGATCCGCGTTCTGACCCGAGGGCTCTTCACATCCTTACGACGACGAAGGTCGCCGCCCGAATGTCGGCGGCTATTGATGCGCCGCCGGGTCGCAACTGAGATATCGAAGGTCAACATTCGGCCGTGGCGCTCTCTGCCGCTTGCGGAACGTCCTGCATAGCTCTTTCCCATGTGCAACCTGTACAGCATCACGAAAGGCCCGCAGGCTATTCGCGACGCCGCGCGCGCAATGCGCGACGTCTCCGGCAACTGGCCCCCGCTGCCAGGAGTCTTTCCAGACTACGCCGCACCGATCGTCCGCAATGCGTCGGACGGCGCACGCGAACTGACCATGGCGCGCTGGGGCATGCCGTCGCCGCAGTTCGCGTTGATGAGCCGTAACAGCGATCCCGGCGTGACGAACGTGCGCAACGTCGCGTCGCCCCATTGGCGCCGCTGGCTTGGCGTCGAGAGTCGATACGTCGTGCCGTTCACGAGCTTTTCCGAGAACGAGTCCCTGCCTGATGGCTCGCATCCGCCGGTATGGTTCGCGCTCGACGACAACCGTCCACTCGCTTTCTTTGCCGGAATTTGGACCCGCTGGACGTCAGTGCGCAAGGTGAAGGAAGGCGAGACGACGAACGACATTTTCGCGTTTCTGACGACCGAGCCCAATGCGATCGTTGCGCCAATTCACGCCAAGGCCAGGCCGGTGATACTGACCAGTGCGGACGAAATCGAGCATTGGATGTCTGCGCCGCCAGGCGAGGCGCTAAAGCTGCAAAGACCGCCGCCTAATGACGCGCTGCAAGTTGTCTGGTTTGCACGCGGGGACCGAACTTCCCGCTCTCACGCCTTGAGGCGCGATTGATGTGCCCCGCCTGCGGAAGTCGTAGCATTACGGTCGTGTTCGAACCGCTGGCCAATCGGCAAGTTGGCAGCGGATGATACGGGGAGGTTTGGATGGCCTCGATGACGTACTACGTCGCGCTCGCCTTCACGCGCTCCGAGGGCGGCGACATCGCTGCGTGCGAACCGAGCGAGGCACGCAGTTCAAACCAAGCGATTCGCATGGCCGACTCGTTGGCGACGACGGAGGGCCATTGCTGAGCTATCGCGTTCTCACGGACGGGCGACCCGGCGCTTGGCGACTTCGAGGATGCGGTGATCTTGAAGGCAGTCGGCCAGATCGATAGCGGGTTGCTCGCGGGCTGATCGCCTCTGACCTCCACTGAGGAAGGGGCGCAATGACACGACGCCTCGTGCGAGCGGGGAGCAACGGATAAACGGTGCCCTGCACCCGCGCGAATGCCAGGTCGGCCTCCGGGTGCGATCGAGGCCGCTGGCGCGGCCTCTTTCGCGAGGTGGCGCAATTTTACATGAACGAGTGAATAAGTAGAATTACATATCCAAATGTGATTAACATATAACCATATGATACCATAGAACAAAACCTCCTTTCTTGATCCATAGATCCCAATTGATCGAGGGGGAAACTCTCCCTGATCCCGTTCTATTTATTCGCCGGAGACCTCACCGCGGGCGCTCTCCGCAGTGTTTTCTGAAATTCTTTTCGGCGTCCCTGTCATGCAAAGATCAGGGCCTCCGGGCGTGCCCCCTGCGGAGGTGGGCTCTAGGAGCAAGCGCCCCACCCCGCAGGCGTCGCGGCCAACCGGCGACGATACCTCACGTGTGATGGCGTAATTCCACGTAATAATAGCGTAATAAAGTAATAATTTCGCGCCCTCGATATCCCGTAAGATCGGAAGACCTTGAAGGCGGGAAGAGGGCCGAGTTGGATGCGATATCTTCTCAATGCGCCGCTGGCGCTGGCCGCCTTTTGCCAAATCGCGTTCACTTCGCTCGTACTGATGCAGGGTCCCTGGGCGGGCTGGGAGGACGGCCCCTCCCGCGGCGCCATGGCGTACATTCTCATCGTGACGGCGGCCTGGGCCTTGCTGCCGCTGCTGGCCGCCGCGCTCGCCGCCGCCCTCGTCACCGACGCCTTCGACGGGCCGCCGGTCTTCCACGGCCGTCGCGCGGCTTTGGTTCTTGGGACGTTGTTCGCCGCCGCCGCGATCGCCGGCTCCATGGCCGCGGCGATTGGCGAAAGCCGCGCGGTCAACGGTCACGGTTTCGCGGGACTCGGCGACCCCCTCGGCTCCATCGCGGCGATCGGCGGAACTTTCTCGCCGCTCGTCGTCGTCGCTT
>JBEKVR010000081.1:0-21507 GCA_049513815.1 Roseiarcus sp.
GCGCAATTGTCGGGCGGCCAGCGCCAGCGCGTCGCGCTGGCGCGCGCGATGGCGATCGAACCGCGCGTGCTGTTGCTCGACGAGCCGTTCGGCGCGCTCGACGCCAAGGTGCGCAAGGAGCTGCGCGTGTGGTTGCGCGAAATCCACGACCGCACCGGGCTGACGACCGTGTTCGTCACCCACGACCAGGGCGAGGCGATGGATCTCGCCGATCGCGTCGCCGTTCTCAACGCCGGCCGCATCGAACAGGTCGGAACGCCGCGCGAGATCAACGAGAGCCCGGCGACGCCGTTCGTGCGCGAATTCCTCGCCTGAGGCATGGTTTCGGGGGCGGCCGACGACTGCGCCGACGTGGCCAGCGACCGCGTCGAATGGCGGACTGTCGAATTCGCGCGGACCCTTCAAGTTTCGTCAACGCTGACGCCGTCGCAGTCGATGAAAGATCGCGGACCTTGCAGTAGGTCAAAGTAAAGGCGGCGACAAACGGCGATCTTCTTCGCGTCAATACGAATTGACGGGGAGATTCGGTTGAACATCCACGTGCAAGTCAGCGACGATCCGGGCGCGCGGATCGCCGAATTGGAGGCGCAGGCGCGCAATACCCAGGTCGCCTTCGACGCCGTTGCGCAAGGCGTCTGCCTCTTCGACCGCGACCGCCGGCTGATCGCCGCCAACCGAAGTTTCGCCGCGATCCACCGGCTCGCGCCCGAGGCTCTGCGGCCGGGCGCGGCGCTCAGCGAGGTCGCCGAAGCGCTTCAGGCGGCGGGAACCTGTCCGATGGCGGTCGACGACTACGTCGCCTATTGCCGCGCGATCCAGTCGCGCGGCGAGCCGCGCGTCTGGTGCGTCACCCTCGCCGACGGGCGCGTCCTGAGAGTCCGCCAAGAGCCGACGCCGGACGGCGGCTGGGTCGCGATCCACGCCGACGTCAGCGAGGCGCGCGAAACCCGCCGCCTGAGAGAGGCGTGCGCGACGATGCAAGCCTTGATCGACCGCGTGCCGGGCCATCTTTGGGTCAAGGACTGCGACAGCCGCTTCGTCTTCGCCAACCAGACGCTGGCGACGGATTATGGTCGCGGCGCCGTCGCGGATTTGGTCGGCCTCAGCGATTTCGACTTCCGCGCGCCGGAGGCGGCGAAGGAACGCCGTCGACGGGAGCTCGGCGTCATCCTCGCCGGCGACTCGATCATCAACCACGAGGAGATTTTGGTCGCCGCAAGCGGCGAGACCAAGCGGTTCCAGTCAACGACGACGACGCTGCGCGACGCCGACGGGCGGATCGCCGGGCTCGTCGGCGTCGAGCTTGAAGCCGCCGCGCTCAAAGCGTCAGAGGCGCCGGCCGACGAACTCGACATTCTCGACATGGTCGCTTCCGGCGCGCCGGCCAGCGCGACGCTCGGGGCTCTGCTCGGCCTCATCGAAGCGCAATCGCGCGGCGTCGTCGCGTCGGCGCTGCGGCTGGACCCTGGCGGCGAGCGCTTGCGCTACGCGGCGCAGTCGAATCTGCCGGAGACTTTGCAGGCCGCGACCGAGGGTCTGCGCCTCGACTCCGCCGCCCCCGCTTTCGCCGAGGCGGTGTTACGGCGCGCGCCGAGCGTCAGCGTCGACTTCGCCGGCGACCCCAACTGGGCGGGTCTCGGCGGCCTGGCCGCCGCAAGCGGCTTTAGCGCCTGCTGGGCGACGCCCATCCTCGCCAAGGATGACGAGCCGCTGGGGGTATTCGCCGTCTACGCGCGCGAGCCGCGGGCGCCGAGCGCGGCGGAGGCGCGCCGCGCGCGTGTCGCCAGTCGTCTAGCGGCGATTGCGATCGAGCGCGAACTTTCTGCGGCCGCCCTCGCGCGCGCCAAGCTGATGCTGTAGGCGCGATCGGGGATCGCGCCGACGCGGCCAGCGGCCGCGTCTACGCGCTGCTCAGTAAAGCCCGCCTGGACCCGTCCCGACCGCCTTCTCGACATCGGGCGAGAAGCTGTTGGGGTCGGTCGGACTGTCGCCGAAATAGGCGTCGGGCGGCGAAGTGCCGGGCTTGAACGCCTCGATGATCGAGCCCGGGCCGCTCGAGCGCATGCCGCTGTGGACGTCGACCGAGATCAGCTTGAGGCCGGGCGGAACGCGGAACGGCGTGTCGGGCGTGTCCTTCAGCGCCAACTTCATGAAGTCGCGGAAAATCGGCGCCGTGTAGAGCGCGGCCTGGGCGCTGTCGCCGAGCGAGCGCGGCTTGTCGTAGCCCATGAACACCCCGAAGGCGAGGTTGGGCGAGAAACCGACGAACCAAAGGTCCTTGGCGTCGTTGGTGGTGCCGGTCTTGCCGGCGAGCGTGCGATGCAACTCGCTGATGGCGATGCCGGTGCCGCGCTGGATGACGCCCTGCATGATCGAGGTGATCTGGTAGGCGGTGAGCGGGTCGATCACCTGCTCGCGCTTGTCGATCAGCTTGGGCTCGTCCTGGTTGTCCCACTTCTGCGCGTCGCAGCCCTGACAGATGCGCTCGTCGTGCTTGTAGATCGTACTGCCCCAGCGGTCCTGGATGCGGTCGATCAGCGTCGCCTTGATGCGCTTGCCGCCGTTGTCGAACATCGAATAGGCGGTGACCATGCGCAGCACCGTCGTCTCGCCGGCGCCCAGCGACATCGAAAGATAGGGCGGCAGGTTGTCGTAGACGCCGAAGCGCTTCGCGTATTCGGTGATCAGCGGCATGCCGATGTCGCGCGCGAGCCGCACCGTCATCTGGTTGATCGAGTGCTCGATGCCGAAGCGCAACGTGTGCGGCCCGCCGGACTTGCCCTCGAAGTTCTGCGGCGTCCAGATTTCGCCGTTGCCCTGATCGATCGAAATCGGCTCGTCGAGCTCGATCGACGACGGCGTGTAGCCGTTGTCGAGCGCCGCCGCATAGACGATCGGCTTGAACGACGAACCCGGCTGACGCATCGCCTGGGTGGCGCGATTGAACTCGGAAAGGTCGTATGAGAAGCCGCCGACCATCGCCAGCACGCGGCCGGTGAACGGATCCATCGCCACGCAGGCGCCGGAAACCTCCGGAATCTGACGCAAACGGTACTCGCCGTCCTTGCCGACGACTGGCTCGACGTAAACCACGTCGCCGGATTTGGCGAGCGCCTTCGGCTTCTTTCCCGTCCACTTCATGCCGTCGAGGCCGACGGTTCCGGTCGCGCGATTCTGGCTCAGCGCGCCCGACTTGTCGCGCTCGGGCTGCAGACCGATGCGCAAGCCCCCGTCGGAGACGTCGAGCACGACCGCCAGCCGCCACGGCTTGATGTCGCCGTATTCGGGAATGTCGCCGAGCGGCACGCCCCAGTCCTGGCCGAGGTCGATCGTCTTGACCGTGCCGTGCCAACCGTGCGCCTCGTCGTAGCGCACCAGCCCGTCGACCAGCGCCTTTCGCGCCGTCAATTGCAGCTTGGGATCGAGCGTGGTGCGCACCGACAGGCCGCCCTCGTAGAGCTTCTGTTCGCCGTAGCGCTCGGAGAGTTCGCGCCGCACTTCCTCGGCGAAGAAGCCGGCGGCGATCGAATTGGGGGTCAGCACGCGCGGGGTGACGACCAGCGGCTCGGCGCGCGCCGCCTTCGCCTGCTCTTGGGTGATGTAGCCGTCCTCGGCCATGCGGCCAATCACGTAATTGCGCCGGTCGACGGCGCGGTCGTGGTTGCGGAACGGGTTGAGCGCGCTCGGCTCCTTCGGCAGCGCGGCGAGATAGGCGACCTCGGCGATCGACAATTCGTGCACCGACTTGTCGAAGTAGCCGAGCGCGGCGGCGGCGACGCCGTAATTGCCGAGGCCGAGATAGATTTCGTTGAGGTAGAGCTCGAGAATCTTGTCCTTCGAATAGGCCTCTTCGATGCGCAGGCTGAGCAGAATCTCGCGGACCTTGCGCTCGACCGTGCGGTCGGAGGTCAGGAGGAAGTTCTTCGCGACCTGCTGGGTGATGGTCGAGGCGCCCTGCATGTGCTTGGAGCCCTGCAGGAACACCAGGCCGGCGCGGACGATGCCTTCCGGGTCGACGCCGTGGTGCGTATAGAAATTCTTGTCTTCGGCGGCGATGAACGCCTCCTTGACCAGCGGCGGGATCGCCGCGGATGGCAGATAGAGGCGCCGCTCGCGCGCGTATTCGGCAAGCAGGCTGCCGTCGGCGGCATGGACGCGCGTCATCACCGGCGGCTCGTAGTTCTTCAACTGGCTATAGTCGGGAAGGTCCTGCTCGAACTTCCAGATCACCGCGGCGACGAGCCCCGCGCCGATGACGAAGACGATCGCGCCCGTCGCGAAGAGAAAACCGAGGAAACGGGCGATGCCGCGCATATTTCGATCCAGCGTGGGCCCGGCGACGGTCGCCGAGAGGACCGGCCGCGAGCGTAAGTGCGCGCGCTCCTTAACCCAAAGCGCGGCCGTTGTCAGGAACATGCGGCCTGCGCCGACGGCGCCGCATCCTGTCGACGGGGACTGCGGCGGAAGTATGAAGCGCGGCCCGAATCAAGGCTTGGCCGGCCCGACGGGCGGCGCGCCGGCCGACGCCGCCGGGCGGCCCGGCGCGTTCGCCCCGAACCTGTCGGAAGCCGCGAGCGCGTCGGCGCCGGCGGCCGGAGCGGCCGCCGCGCGGCCGGAGGCGAAGAAACGATCGACGGCCTCGGCCATCGCGCTCGCCGTGCGCGTCCGCCACTCCGGCGATTTCATCGCCTGGACGTCCTTGGCGTTGGAGAGATAGCCGAGCTCGACCAACACCGAAGGAAAGTCGGGCGCTTTCAGCACGACGAACCCGGCCGAGCGTTCGGGGTTGTTGTTGAGCGGCGTCTTCCCCTGCAGTTCGGCGACGACGCCGCGCGAGAACAGATGGGCATAGGCGCGGGTCTCGCGCTTTTCGAGGTCGAACAGGATGTCGGCGACCCCGGGCGCCTGGACCTTGTCCTCGACCCCAGCGGCCTTGTCGGCCGCATTTTCGTGCGCGGCGACGCGCGCCGCCTCGGCGTCGGAAGCGCGCTCCGAACAGGTGTAGACCGTCGCGCCGGAAACGTAAGCCCCCGCGCCGCCGAGCATGTCGGCGTGGATCGAGACCAGCAGCGACGCCCCCGCCTCGCGCGCGATCCGCACCCGATCGTCTAGCGAGACAAATTCGTCGCCGTGGCGGGTTAAGACCACCTTGAACCGGCCCTTGGCCTCGAGCAGCCGCTGCAACTCGAGCGCGTAGTCGTAAACCAGCGTCTTCTCGATCGCGCCGCCGACGCCAAAGGCGCCGCCGTCGACCCCGCCGTGGCCGGGATCGAGGACGATCACGGGGCGATCGGCGGCCGGCGCCGCAACGTTTGCGGTCGGCGCCGGAGCGGCGCCGGCGTCGCTCTGCGCGTCGCGCGTCGCCGCGGCGGCGAAGGCGGCAGGCTCGCAACCCTTGAGCTCGATCTCGAGCCGCGACGACGCCGAACCCTTGACGATGGGCGCCGACTCGACCTTGGCGACGCAGGCCGGTCCGGCGAGGTCGATCACCACCCGCGACTTTCCCGGCCCGAATAGGCCGAAGCGGAATCCTTTGACGATCGCCTGAGCGCGATCGCGCGGCCGGCCGGCCGACGGGTCGATTTGGAAGCTGACTTCGGCCATGTCGACGACGATGCGGTCGGGATCAGCGAGCGCGCGCGCCTTAGCGGCGACCGGAGCGGAGAGATCGAAAACGAGTTTCGCCGCCTCGCCGTCGTCAGCGAGCCGCGCCGCGACTGCGACCGGCGGCGCCTCGTCGCCGAGCGCCGGCGCGAAAGCCGTCACGCCGGCCGCGAGCCCCGCGGTCGCTAAGACGAAGGCCGCCAACTTTTGGCGAACGGGCATCGGTCCTCGGCAGTCAGCGCGCCATTCTTAACGCAATAGTTCACGCACAGTTAACGAATGATGACGCGCCGCGAGGCGAAGGTCGAGCCTCAGGGACGGCTCGCCCGCCGTTACAGCGCGCGCCGTGCGGCCGGCCGGCGCACAGGGAATTTGCTTGCCAAGCCAAACGACGGCGCCTATGTAAGCTTATCGCATTCGGGTCGTTTCCGCGTCATCGACCCGTTGTCGTCGTCGTCGCAAGGCGACTCGGCGGCGGGAACGAGCGGAGAGAACTGACGCGCGGGCGCGACGAGCGCCCTTTCCGCCGCCTTCCCTGCGCTGAGCGCGGGGCGTTTGCGGCCGAAAAGCGCGAATGTGCGTCTCCGGTCGGTGGCCGGCGGACGCGACCCTAAGCGAGCCGCAGGCGCTTTGAATGGCGCCCCTCGAATGGCGACGAGGTCGAGTCCGCCGAGTTTCAGGGTCGCGATGCCACAATCGCCCGCATTGATCCCCATAGTAACCCCAGTGAATTCGCCGGCGGCCCGCGCCGCCCGGCTTCGCTCCGGCGAAGTTCCCGGCAGCGCGGTCGCCCAGTCGCGATCGTTCCCGTCTTTTGTCACAACCCAACCCATCGGCGCCGTTCGCGCGGCCCAGACGCTCCTAACGAGAGCGTTGCGGGCCGCGTCGTCGCGCCGCGAGAGAATTTACCATGTCAAACAAGATGATCATCGACGCCTCCCACCCGGAAGAGACCCGGGTGGTCGTGCTGAAGGGTAACCGCGTCGAAGAGTTCGACTTCGAATCGGCCAACAAGAAGCCGCTGCGCGGCAATATCTATCTGGCCAAGGTGACGCGCGTCGAGCCGTCGTTGCAGGCCGCCTTCGTCGACTATGGCGGCAACCGCCACGGCTTCCTCGCCTTCTCCGAAATTCACCCCGACTATTACCAGATCCCAGTCGCCGACCGGCAGGCGCTGCTCGAGGATGAGGCGCGCTCGCACCGCGAAGACGAAGAAGAGTCGAACGGCGAGCGTCGCAGCCGCCGTCATCGCCGCGGGCGCGGCGCCGAGGCCGAAATGCGCGCCGCCAACGACGATCGCGTCGTCGAAGCTGCGCCGGTCGACGGCGAAAGCGCACTTCGCGACGAGGAGGAGGTTCGCGACGAGGACGGCGCGGCCGAAGGCGCCGCCGCCGGCGACGAGCCGACGTACGACGTCGCCGCAGCCGAGGCCGATGCGTTAGCCGTCCAGGCGGAGGCGAGCGAATCGCCTGCGCCCGCCCCTGAGCCTGACAGCGCCGAAGCGCCCGCCGCGGCCGAGCCCGCCTTCGAGGCGCCGGCGATCGAGGCCGGGGCCGCGCCTGCGCCGAGCGGCGAAGCGGGCGAAGCGCCCGCCGCTGACGGCGAAGAGGACGACGAAGAAGACGAGGAAGTGACGACGTTGGGCGGCGGCGGCGAGGAGCCCGCCGCGCGCGCGCCGCGCCGTAGCGGCGACGACGAAGGCGAGGCGGTCGAGCAAGTCGGCGGCGACGAAATCGACGAAGCGCCGCGCCGCGCGCCGCGCCTGCGCCGTCAGTACAAGATCCAGGAAGTCATCAAGCGCCGCCAGGTGCTGCTGGTGCAGGTGGTCAAGGAGGAGCGCGGCAACAAAGGCGCGGCGCTGACCACCTATCTGTCGCTCGCTGGCCGCTATTCGGTGCTGATGCCCAACACCGCGCGCGGCGGCGGCATCTCGCGCAAGATCACCAACGCCCAGGACCGCGGCCGGTTGAAGGCGATCGCCGACGAGTTGGAGGTGCCGGAGGGGATGGGCGTCATCCTGCGCACCGCCGGCGCCTCGCGCACCAAGGCCGAGGTCAAGCGCGATTTCGAATATCTGCTCAGGATGTGGGAGACGGTGCGCGAGACGACGCTGTCCTCGAGCGCGCCGACCCTCGTCTACGAAGAGGGATCGCTGATCAAGCGGGCGATCCGCGACCTCTACTCGAAGGAGGTCGAGGAGATCGTCGTCGCCGGCGAATCGGGCTTCCGCGAAGCGCGCGACTTCATGCGCCTGCTGATGCCGACCCACGTCAAGAGCGTCGTGCCCTACCGCGACAGCCAGCCGGTGTTCGCCAAGGCGGGCGTCGAAGCCCAGCTCGACGCGATGTTCTCCAACCAGGTGACGCTGAAGTCGGGCGGCTACATCGTCATCAACCAGACTGAGGCGCTCGTCGCGATCGACGTCAATTCGGGGCGTTCGACTCGCGAGCACAACATCGAGGACACCGCGCTGCGCACCAACCTCGAGGCGGCGGACGAGATCGCCCGCCAGCTCCGGTTGCGCGACCTCGCCGGCCTGATCGTCGTCGACTTCATCGACATGGAGGAAGGCCGCAACAATCGCGCCGTCGAACGGCGGATGAAGGACGCGCTGAAGAACGACCGCGCCCGCATCCAGGTCGGCCGCATCTCGCATTTCGGCCTGCTCGAGATGTCGCGCCAGCGTATCCGCACCGGCGTGCTCGAAGGCTCGACCATCGTCTGCCCGCACTGCATGGGCGCCGGCGTGGTGCGCTCGACCGCATCCGTCGCGCTGCACGTGCTGCGCGTGCTCGAAGACGCGCTGATCAAGAGCGCGACCCACGATATGACGGTGCGCGCCCGCACGCCGGTCGCGCTCTATATCCTCAATCAGAAGCGCCCTCATCTGCGCGACCTCGAGCGCCGCTTCGGCGTCTCGATCCTGGTCGAGGCCGACGACACGCTGACCGGCGCCAACCACCACGCGCTCGAGCGCGGCGAACTCGCCTCCGGCGCCAAGGCGGAGGAGCCCGCCGAAGCGCGGCACGCCGGTTACGGCGCGCCGCCGGCCGGCGGCGAGGACTTCCTCGTTGAAGCGGAGGCGGAAGCGCCCGAGGAAGAGGAGGCGATCGAGACCGAAGCGGCCGCCGATGAATTCGAAGCCGAAGCGGGACGCAGCGAAGGCGAAACGACGGCCGCCGGCGAAGGCGAGCCAAACCGTCCGCGACGCCGGCGACGGCGTCGGCGCGGCGGCGAGCGCGCAGAGCGTCCGACGGGCGAAGGGTTCAGCGCCGAAGCGCCGCAGCCGACCGACGACGGGTTGGCGGCCATGGCCGAAATCGGCGGCGACTTCGCCGTGCCGACGCGCGGCGAAAACGAAGCGCCCGAAGACGAAGAACGGGCGCCGAGCTCGCGCCGTCGACGCGGCCGACGCGGCCGGCGTGGCGGCGGCGATCGCGAGCGGTTCGCCGCCCCGGCGCCGACCGGCGACGTGACCCCGATCGACAGCGAAGCCGAGCCGAACCTGTTCGACAATCCGCCGCGCGAACCGAGAGTCGCGGAGGCGGACGCTGCGCCTCGTGAGGCGGACGCTGCGCCACGTGAGGCGGAGCCGCGCGTTGCGCCACCCGTCGCAGCGTCGGAAGCTGCGCCGCCCGCCGGGGCGGCCGCCCCGGCCGAACCAGCGCCCGACCTCGCGGAAGCGCCCGCCCCCGCCGCGCCGGCGAGCGAGCAAGTTCCCGCTCCCGTGAGCGAGCCAGCGGCGAAGGCCGACGAATCCGCCGCCAAAGCGGCGCCCGAGCCGACTCCGGCCGTCGAAGATCTGTCGCGCCCGCGCCGCTCCGGCTGGTGGCAGCGCGCCCGCGCGACGCTGAGCGGGGAATAAGACAACGACAACGGCCGGTGCGAAGTCCGAGGCGGGCTGCGCGCCGAGCCGGGCCGGCGAAGCCGCGCGGCATGTCGACCTTGCGCCCGACCGTCGAGACCGACTAGGAATCGCGCACAGCCCGTAAGGTCCGGCGCGAAATCCCAACCCGAGACGGCACATGACGATCAGGCGCGGCAAATGGGCTCTGACGATCGACGTTGTCGGTGGCTGCAACCTTCGTTGTCCATCTTGCCCGGTTGGCAATTCCTCGGACAAGGAAACGCCGCACGGCATGATGGCGCCCGAACTGCTCGACCGGATCTGCGCCAAAGCGGCTCGCGACTTCCGGAACCCGACGGTTTACCTTTACAATTGGGCCGAGCCATTCCTGCATCCGAACCTCGACGAATTGATCCGCGTCGTCAGGCGCCATGGGCTCGCCGCTGAGCTCAGCACAAACCTCAACATCTCGCGAAATTTCGCCAAAGTCCTCGCGGCCGGGCCGCGCAAGTTGCGGGTTTCGGTGTCGGGATTCAACCAGGAGAACTACGGCCTCACGCACAAACGCGGCGACATCGAACGCGTGAAAGCCAATATGGCCGAACTCGCCAGGCTCAAGAAGCGGCTCGGCAGCAAGACCAAACTGACCATGCTGTTCCATCGCTATCTGGAAAATCACGAGGACGAGGTGTTGATGAAGGCCTATGCGGAGGGTCTCGGCTACGAATTTTCCGCCGTTTGGGCCTATCTCATGCCGGCGGAGAAACTGGTCGCGCTCGGCCAGGGCGGGGTGAACGACGCAAGGCTTAACGATGAGGACCGCGCAGTGATCGGGCGTTTCGCGCTCGATCCCGTCGACGCGATCGAGATCGCCAGGAAACACAAGGACAGGCCCTGCCGACTGCTCGACCACTCGCTGTCGCTCACTCACACCGGCGACGTGATGCTCTGTTGCGCGACCTATGACCCAAAGAAATTCGCGCTCGGCAATTTTCTCGATGCGCCGATTCAGGCGTTGCAGCAACGCCGCGAAACGCACAACTACTGCGGCGAGTGCATGGCGCAGGGCGGTCACGTCTACTTCAATTACGACGCGCCTGAATTCGACAGCGCGGCGGTCGCACACGTTAAGGCGCGCCATCCCAAGATCGACGTCAGCCGCTATACCGTCAAAACAAAGAAGACGCCGCTCCAACGCGCGCTGCGCGGAGCGCGCCGGCTGATCGGGATCGGGCGGCTCGACTCCAGGCCATCAAGCTGACCAGGGTCGTCACTTGGAAGGTCCTGCACAAACGAAACCGCCGCGCCCGCGCCGCTCCGGCTGGTGGCAACGCGCCCGCGCGACGCCGAGCGGGGAATAGCGGCAGCGCGAGGCGCGACGACCTGATGTCGGCGGCGGTTACCGGCGCGTTATCGCAACCGATGGCGCAGCTCGCGATCGACGCCGGCGCGGTCACGCGATGCTCGCAGCCTATTTGGCGAGAACGAAGAGTTTGATCGGGCTGAAATCGCCCACTACGGGCAGCTTGACACTGTCGGCGTGAATCGGGTGTCGGTAGTCCGGCGCGACACCCTCAATCGCGCACAGCCTGGAGTAAATCACGCGGGTCGCGAGGTAGTACGCGCTGGAGAATTCGAACTTCTCGACGCTGCGGAAGCAACCGCGCATGCGTTCGATAAATTCGCCTTCGCGAAAAAACCTATTGTGCCAGCGGACGGCGATCGGCGGCAAGTCGAACAAGGCGCGCAGTTCGTTGAGGCGATCATTGCCTTCGACGAAATTTTCGATCGCCAGATAGCGGCCGCCCGGCTTCAGAGCCTTGGCGATTCCCTCGATCGCCGCATATTGTTCGGCCTCGGATTCGAGATTGATGAGGCAGCGATCGGTCGTCACGAAGTCGAACGCCTCGGCGCCGAACTCGTCCGCGACTCGACGGACGTCGCCGATGGCAAAGTCGACGAGGGGATTTGGATCGCTCGCGAGCCGCGTCTTGGCGAGTTCAATCATCGACGACGCATAGTCGCGGCCAACAAGACGGCAGCCGAATTCGGCGGCGAGCGCAAAAACGGTCTGCCCGTCGCCGCAACCCGCGTCCAGAATCCGAGACTGGGCGGAACAGCCCAAGGCCCTCAGGCGCCCGACGAGCGTCGCGCGCTCGAGGTCACGCAGATGGACGTCGTTCGTCGTCGCATTGGCGCTGTCCGAGGCGGCGCGCTCCGTCCAATAGTGTTTGATGTCCATCCCTGCCCTCTTAGCCTTAAGCCGAGCCCTCAAGGCAGCGCAGATAGCCGCCCGGAGAGCTCGACAGAATCAACTTGCCGTTGATTTCTTCGTCGACGACAAAGCGATCACTCTCCTCGAGGAACGATCGCAACGCCGCAAGCGGCTCGTCTCCGGGCGGCCAGAAGTGCGAGCGCGCTTTCGGCGTCTGATCGGCCCTGAGCCTGCCGAGGATCGTGTCGGCGACAATCAGGAACTGGCCTTTTGTCACCAGCGCCGAGAGCGCGCGCAGCTCCGCCAAGACATGCGCCTTGGAGTGGTCCGAATCGAGCACCAGCATCACAGAAGCGCCGGCGGGGATCTCCGCCTTGATCCGCGCCACCGTCTCAGGCGCGATCGACGAGCCTTCGATCAGCGTTATGCGGCTCGCCATCGGATGTTTTTCGATAGTCTCGCGATTATGGGCGCGAATGTCGATGTCGACGCCGACCACCTTGCCCTTACCGAGCAGCGTCAGCATCGAGGCGTAAAAGATCACCGAACCACCGCGGGCGACGCCAGTCTCGATGATAACGTCGGGCTTGGTCGCCCAAATCACCTCCTGCGTCGCGACGATGTCGGCGGGCATCTGAATGATTGGCGCGCCCATCCACGACCAGAGATAAGTGTAGCGATGACAGTCGGCGCTCATCACACAGTCGCGCGCTTGTTCGAACAGCGCTCCGTCGGCGCCCATTGCCAGGCTGTTGCGCCGCCTCTCCGCTTCGAACTCGGCGCGATCGTCGGGAACGATCGGTTTGACGAACGGCTTGGTCACATTGCTCACCCCAGCGCCCTCCCTTTGTCGGCTAGCGTCGCTCGGCGACAATCTCGCGCAGCGCGCCGCACACGACGTCGACCAGGTCTTCAGTCATGTTGTAGCCCGAGGGCAGGTTGACGCCGAATTCGGAGACTTTCGCTCCGCGGTCGGTCGGCGTAACGAATCGTTTTGCCGCCGGACGATCGCCGAAGGCGGGCAGGCTCGACAGGCGCGAGAAGAATGGCCGCGAGTCGATGTTGCGCTTGTCGAACGCCGCCATGACGGCGAACTTGTCGAGGCCGAGGCTCGGATCGAGCACCGCCGTGACCATCCAATAGCTGTTGATCGTCTCCGGCGGCTCGGCGTTGAGCGTGATCTCATTCATCCCGGCCAGCCGGTCGCGATACCAGCCGAAGATCGCCCTTTTGTAATCGATTAGGGCGTCGATCCGCTCCATCTGCGCGACCCCGAGCGCCGCCTGCACCGCGCTCATCTTGTATTTGAAAGCGATCTCGGAATTGAGGAAGAAGCGGTCGCCAGGCTGACGCCCATGGTCGCGCAGGAGCAGCACGCGATCGAACAGCGCCTTGTCGTCGGTCGCCAGCATGCCGCCCTCGCCGGTGACGACGGTCTTCGAGCCGTGGAAACTGAAAGCCGAAACGCGGCCAAGCGCGCCCGCCTTGCGGCCGCGATGCGTCGAGCCCAGCGCTTCCGCCGCATCCTCGATCAGCGCCAACCCGTGCCGGTCGGCGATCTGGCGCAGACGCTCCCAGTCGCAGGTCGAGCCGTAGAGATCGACGCCGACGATCGCCTTGGTCTTAGGCCCGATCGCTGCTTCGACAGCGTCGGGGTCGAGGCACCAGGTATCGGGCAGGATATCGACCAGCACTGGCTCTGCGCCGACGTAGACGACCGGCGCGACCGAGGCGATCCAGGTGACATCCGGCGCAATCACTTCGTCACCCGGGCCAATCCCAAGCGCGGCGAGCGCCAAATGCAGCGCCGCGGTCGCATGAGGCACGCTGACCGCGTGGGCGACGCCGATGTAGTCGGCGAGCATCCGCTCGAAACGCGCGTTATAGGCATAGTGATTCTGCCGCCAGGCGGTGCGCGCCGCCTCGGCGGCGAGCTCGCTCTCGCGCTCGGTGATCGAGGGCGCGGCGACGGGAATGCGTTCTGGCGCGATGATCATACTGAGGCGCCGGGGCTCGGTTTGATTGATCGTTCAATCGTCGGGTTCATGTCGCATTCCGATTTGTTGTGCCAAACACGCAATAGTGGTTCGCGATCAATTGCCTAAGGGGGCAGGCTCGAAGTTCGGCCCGGAGCGGCGCCGGCCGCCGCGAGCAGGAAAATCGCATAGCTGCCCAATCTTTCGCGCCTCCCGTTGCGAGTCGGTGCCAATGAATCGGCGTGGTCGGCGCGGCCTGTCTCAGACGTTTCGCTCGAAATGTCGCTTGACGACGCGCGGTCCCGCGATCCCAAGCAGTTCGCGCAGGCCCGTGCGCGCCATCTTCAGCAGCGACGGCAAGGTGCGCTTGAGATAGATTGGTTCGCTGAGCGTCAGAGCGACCCGCAGCGCCGGCGCCGGTTGACGTTCGGCGCGGATGCGGCGCAGTTCGTGGCGAAACGCCTGCCGGACCTCGACCATGGTGGCAAATGGCGTGCGCACGCGCGTGCGTGGACCGGGTGCGCGCCGGGTGCGCGCGATGAGGCGAGTCTGGTCCGTGGCGCGCACCGCGCCGGCGATGATTGGGCCGTAAAACGTCAAGTGATCGGAGGCGAATGCGAAGGGAAAGCGCTGAGACACCGGCAGGAACGCCCTGATGATCGCCTCGCGGCGCCACAGCCCGTAAAACGCAGCTGGATGGCAGTTGAGCGATAGCCTCAAGCGGCCGCGCGTCGAAGAGGGATCGACGATCGTCGGCGGCCTCCACAGGCGCTCTCTGGAGCCGTCGACATCACAGTTGACGACGCTCGAAATCGCCAGTTCGCAGCCCGGCGAATGCGTCGCCAGCCGATAAAGAACTTCGACGTAATTGTCGTCGCTGAGATCGTCGTCGGCGCGCCATAGGAACCACGGCGTATCCGCCGCGAGCAGAACGTCGCGGAAGTTGGCGACAGCGCCGACGTTGCGGGGCTGAAGGGTGTAATGGAACCGCGCGTCGCGCGCCGCCCAAGCCTTGGCGATGTCCGGGGTCGCGTCAGTCGAGGCGTTGTCGAAGATCAGAACCTTGAAGTCGCCGAACGTCTGTCGCGCCAGACAGGCGAGGCTTTGGTCGAGAAGATCAGCGCCATTATAGACAGGCACGCCGATCGTAACTTCCGCCATCCTCAATCCCTCAACCTCTGCGCGTCACCCCGAATGGAGCGACACTGCTGGCGCGCGAGTCGTCCTCGTCGGAACGACTTCTTTGCGTTCGCGCACGTAGGAAAAGCCGAACGGCGCCCAACGGGGACGCTCTTTCTTCTTTCACCATAACTTGCTGGGGCTTGCCGCGCAATTCGTCTCGGAAGGCGATGAAAGCGGTCAATCAGGCGGGCGGTCTCAGCGCCCGCATCTCCGAGGAATCTCACCTCCGGCCCAAACCGATGGTCGAGATCGGCGGCATGCCGATTCTTTGGCCCGTGAAGAAGATCTAAGTCCATGGCGGCATCGAGGATTTCATCGTCCGTCTTGGCTGCAAGGGCTACGCGGACAGGGCTTGTTTCTCCGACGACTTCCGCCACGCTTCCAACGTGACGATCGACGCGTGCGCCGATCGCACGACGTTCCACAACACCCGCGCCGATCCCTGACGGATCAAGCAGGTCGACACCGGCGAACAGACGCTGACCGGCGGCCGGCTGAAGCGCGTCAGCCATTATCTCGGCCCCGACGAGCCGTTTTGCCTCACCTACGGCGACGGCGTCGCCAGCCGCCGGGACGACTTCGGCTGGCGTCATTCTGGCCGGCTTTGTCGTTGACGACGATGTCGAACTTCTCGTCGAAGATGGGCAGGCTCGAGGCGAGCGCGTGTGGTGGGACGCCCGCGACACGACGCGTCGGAACTACAATGCTGATCAGCACGCGAAGCTCCCCTGCGCGAATCCCGCCCACTTCCGGCGGGTTTCTCAGCCGTGCCGCAGCTGTCGCTCTCCTTGCTCGCCATGCCTGCGCTGAGGGTTCATCTTTCTTCGCTCTCGACCCCTCACACGATCGGCCGCTCGGCGATTGCAGCATTCGGCCGCGCGCCAGAGGCGCGGCGCCTCAGCGCGCGCCAAGCGAGGCGGGCGATAGAGCGCGCTTTGAACAGTCGGGTTCGCGCCTTGTTCAGCGGGATATCCGCCCGCGCCGCAATTGGCGGCGCGTCGGGCGACGGCAGGCGGCGGCGCAACCGGCGGCGCATGTAGCGTCTGGCCCAATGGGCGCAGTAGTGCGTGAGCTCGCGGTCGATCAGCGCCACCGCGACACCGGCGGTCCGGAAGCATTCGCCGATCGCCAACTGCTCAATGTCGTGGAAATGAAGCGTTGCCGACCAGAAGCGGTCCATCAGCGCGATCGCGTCTTCGATCAGCGGCAGATGCTCGAGGCGGGCCGCCACCAGCCCCGAATTGAGCATCGGTGCGCGGGCGGACTCGAATCGGTAATGTCCGACGTGCGGCAGATCGGTCTCGAACGGGCCGAAGAGAGGGAAGGGGTCGGCGCGCACGAAGGCGTTCATCGCCGCGCCGGCAGCCAGCGCGCGGTTGACCGCCGCAGCGAAGCCAGGAAGCACGACGGTGTCGGCGTCGAGGAGGATGCAATCGCGTTGAAATAGGCGCAGCGCCTCAGCCAGCACGGCAGGCTTGGCGCGAAAAAAGAAATCGACTTCGCCGTTCCATCGCATCGCCGCCAGACGATCGGAGATGTCGACGACGCGCTGTGGCCAGCCGGCGAAATCCTGCGGCCGATCGGTGAAGATGGCGATGCGCGAGGCGTCGCCGTCGAGCTCCGCCAGCAGGGTGGCGACGCTATAGGCGAGCTCGCGCCGAACGCTGGGCGACTTGCCGAACAACAGATAGACGAAGATCGCGGGGGTCGGGCGCACGGTCTTGGCCGGGTGTCGATGTTCGCGGAGGCGGCGGATGGCGATTTCCATTCGAGGTTTCGCGTCGCGAAGAATTCGCATCAACCGTTGCGCCGAGACTGCCAGGACGCCACGGGCGGCCGAGCGAGACCGAGCAGCTCGCGCACGCCTCTCTGCAGTAGCTTGGTCGAGCACGGAAGGACGCGGCGCATGTATTAGAGCTGGACCGCCAGCAGCGCCAAGCGCAGCGTCGGCGACAATTCGCGTTCGAAGCGAATGCGGCTTAGGTTGCGGACGAATCCGTGACGGGTTTCCCAATTCACCGCGAATGACGTGCGCACACGCGATCCCTCGGTTTTGGACCCGCGCCACATGCGCATGACGAGCCGCGTCGCCGCCGTCGTCCGGGCAGCGCCGTTGGTCGACTCGTCGTCGATCATCAACACTTTGGAGTCGCAGAACGTCTGGCCGGCGAGGCAGGCTAGGCTGCCATCGAGCAAGTCGTCGCTGTTGTAGACCGGCACGCCGATCGTCACTGCGGGCATTCCCCGTCCTCTATCCTCGGCCCTCGATTGAGGCGACCGCCCTGCGCGCGGACGAAGCAAAAGACTACCCCCCTCCGTTCCCGCGAAACGGTTTCGAACCGCTGCGCTCGGGTCGACGCACTTTCTTCTTTCACCATAACTTGCTAGGGCTTGCCGCGCAATTCGGCTCGGATAGCGATGAAAGCGGTCATTTTGGCGGGCGGACTGGGCACCCGCATTTCTGAGGAATCCCACCTCAGGCCCAAGCCGATGGTCGAGATCGGCGGCATGCCGATCCTGTGGCACGTGATGAAGATCTACGCTCATCACGGCGTCGAGGATTTCGTCATCTGCCTCGGCTACAAGGGCTATATGATCAAGGAGTATTTCTCCAACTACTTCCTCCACGCTTCCGACGTGACGATCGACGCGCGCGCCAACCGCACCACATTTCACAACACCCACGCCGAGCCCTGGCGAATCACGCTGGTCGACACTGGCGAGTCGACCATGACCGGCGGCCGGCTGAAGCGCGTCGCCCCGTATCTGGCGCCCGACGAGCCGTTCTGCCTGACCTACGGCGATGGCGTCGCCGACATCGACATTTCGGCCGAAATCGCCTTCCACCGCCGCCACGGCCGCAAGGCGACGCTGACCGCCGTGATTCCGCCCGGGCGCTACGGCGCGGTGTCGCTCGCCGGCGACCGCGTCGAACGCTTCGTCGAGAAGCCGCCTGGCGACCAGGGCTACGTCAACGGCGGATTCTTCGTCCTCGACCCGTCGGTGATCGAATTGATCGCCGGCGACGAAACGCCCTGGGAGGCGGCGCCGCTGGAGACGCTCGCCGCGCGCGGCGAACTGATGGCCTATCGCCACTCCGGCTTCTGGCAGCCGATGGACACGCTGCGCGATAGGAACCTGCTCGAGAGCCATTGGGAGTCGGGGCGGGCGCCGTGGAAATTGTGGACATGACGGCGCCGCTTCCCTCGGCGGACTTCTGGCGCGGCCGCCGCGTGCTGTTGACTGGCCACACTGGCTTCAAGGGGAGCTGGACAGCGCTCTGGCTCAAGAGGCTCGGCGCCAGGACGACAGGCTTCGCGTTGCCGCCTGACGCCAGCCCGTCGCTGTTTTCGCTCGCCGACGTTGGGCAGGATCTCGATTCGCGCATCGGCGACCTACGCGCGGCTGAGGCCGTCGCCGCCGCAGTCGAGGTGGCCGACCCCGAGATCGTGCTGCACTACGCCGCCCAACCGCTGGTGCGCCGCGCGATCGCCGACCCGCTCGAAACGATCGCCGTCAACGCGCTCGGCCTCGCTCATCTGCTTCAGGCGCTGCGCGACCGGCCGGCGCTCGAGCGCATCCTCGTCGTCACTTCCGACAAAGTCTATGACAATCGCGAACGCGGCGTCGCCTTCGCCGAGGACGACCCGCTCGGCGGCAAGGACCCCTACTCCGCCTCCAAGGCGGCGGCGGAGATGATCGCGCGCACGTTCGCCGCGACCTATTTTGCGCCGCGCGGCGTCGCGGTCGTGACCGCACGCGGCGGCAACGTCATCGGCGGCGGCGACTACGCGGAGGACCGCATCGTTCCCGACATCGTGCGCGCCTGGTCGAACGGCGTCCGGCCGCTGCTGCGCATGCCGACGGCGACGCGGCCATGGCAGCACGCGCTCGATTGCATCGCCGGCTATCTCGTCTACGCCGAGCGGGCGCTCGCCGACGTGCCGCGCGCGCTCAATTTCGGTCCTGACCCCGCCGATCCGGTCACCGTCGCCGAGCTGACGCGGGCGATGCTCGAAGCGCTCGGCGCAAAGCCCGAATTCGACGTCGACCCCGATCCGGGCGCGGTCGAGATGAAGACCCTCGCCGTCGACGCGGCGCGCGCGCGCGCGACGCTCGGCTGGCGCAACCGGCTGTCGAGCGCGGCGGCGGTGCGCTGGACGGCCGAATGGCACCGTCGCGTGCGGCTCGGCGAGCGCGCGCGCGCCGTCACGCTCGACCAGATCGACGCCTATGGCGCGCTGCCGGCGGCGGCGGCGACTTCGTGAGACGCAAATGACTGACGCTTCCGCCCTGCCCGCCTGCCGCTGCTGCGACGCGCCGCTGACGACGACCTTCGTCGATCTCGGCGAGACCCCGCTCGCCAACAGCTACGTGACGGCGGAGGATGTCGCGCAGGGTCGCGAGCGGCGCTTCCCGCTGCATGCGCGCGTGTGCGGCCAATGCTTCCTGGTCCAGGTCGACGAGCCCGTCAGTCCCGAGGCCATCTTCACCGACTACGCCTATTTCTCGTCGATGTCGGATTCCTGGGTCGAGCACGCGCGCCGCTACGCGTTGACGATGATCGACCGTTTCAAGCTCGGGCCGCGCTCGATGGTGGTCGAGATCGCCTCCAACGACGGCTACTTGCTGCGACATTTCCTCGCCGCCGGCGTGCCGGCGCTCGGAATTGAGCCGGCGGCCAATGTCGCGGCGGCGGCGATCGCCAACGGCGTCCCGACCGAAGTCGCCTTCTTCGGCCGCGCGACCGCCGAACGCCTCGCTGCGCGCGGCGTCAGCGCCGACCTGACCGCCGCCAACAACGTGCTCGCTCATGTCCCGGACATTCGCGACTTCGTCGCCGGCTTCGCCGTCCTGCTCGCCGCCGAAGGCGTCGCCACCTTCGAGTTCCCCCACCTGCTCAATCTGATCCGCGACGTGCAGTTCGACACGATCTACCACGAGCATTTCTCGTACTTGTCGCTGACGGCGGTCGAGGCGGTTTTCGCCGCGACCGGCCTCAGGGCGTTCGACGTCGAGGAACTGCCGACCCACGGCGGCTCGCTGCGCCTTTACGCTTGCCGCGCCGGCGCCGCCCATCGCGAGACCGAGCGGCTCGTCGCCCTGCGCGCCAAGGAACGCGCCGCCGGCCTCGACCGGCTCGACGCCTATCGCGGCTTCGCGCCGCGGGTCGAGGCGGTCAAACGCGACTTCCTCGCCTTCCTCGCCGCGGCGCGCGCCGAGGGCAAGCGCGTCGCCGCCTATGGCGCGGCGGCGAAGGGCAACACGTTCCTCAATGTCTGCGGCGCCAGCGCCGCCGACATTGTCTGCGTCTTCGACCGCAGCCCGGCCAAGCAGGGCCGACTGCTGCCCGGCAGTCATGTGCCGATCCTGGCGCCCGAGCGGCTCGCCGACGTGCGGCCCGACTACCTGGTCGTCCTGCCGTGGAACCTGCTCGACGAAATCCGCTCTCAGACAAAGGCGATCGCCGACTGGGGCGGCCGCTGGGTCGTCGCGCTGCCGCGCCTCGAGGTGATCGCGCCGTGAAGTTCGCGCCGACCGAACTGCCGGGCGTCGCGCGCGTGTCGCTCGATCGCTTCGCCGATTCACGCGGCTTTTTCGCGCGCCTGCACTGCCCGGAGGAATTCGCCGCCGCCGGCTTGCCGTTCGCGCCGTTGCAGACCAGCCTGTCGCGCAATGACGCAGCGTTCACCTTGCGCGGCATGCATTTCCAGGCGCCGCCGCACGACGAGGCCAAGCTGGTGCGCGTCGTGCGCGGCAGCGCCTACGACGTCGTCGTCGATCTCAGACGCGACAGCCCGACCTACAAACGCTGGATCGCCGCGACGCTCAGCGCCGACAACGGCGAAGCGCTGCTGATCCCAGCCGGCTGCGCGCACGGCTTCCTGACGCTCGAAGACGCGACCGACGTGCTCTACCAGATTGACCGCATCTACGCGCCCGGCCGCGCGCGCGGGTTGCGCTACGACGACCCGGCGATCGGCGTCGCCTGGCCCGCCGCGCCGCGCGTGATCGCCCCCGCCGACCTCGCCTGGCCGGCGCTGGCGGAGTGAGGCTCGCCGCGGGCGAAAGTCTTTCTGATAATCAGAATGCATGCTATCCTTCTTTATCGAATTGCGTCTGGGCCCGCCCAATGACCGCATTCGCCCTCTCGCCTTCCGCCGCCGGCCCGCGCCAAGCCGACCGCGCCCTTGACGCGCCGCAGGCCATTGATCGGGTTGACGATTCCGCCGCGCCGTCAAGCGCCGAGCTTGACGTCGCTTGACGAAACTTGACAAGACTTGACGAAACTTGACGCGCGCGTCGACGCCGTCAATCACGACGGCCGGAAATCCTCGACGAAGCGCGTCAGCGCCGCGAGCGGTTGCGCCCGGCCTTCGATTGCCGGCGCCTTCGCTTGCTGTCCCTCAATTGCCGGCGAGCGAAGCGCCGGCGAGCCAATGGCCGAGCACGCGGCGCTCGGCGTCGGTCATCTCGGTCAGGTTGTTGGGCGGCATGGCGTGGGTCAGCACCGCCTGCATCCGGATCGACGGCGCCTGGGCGGCGATCCGCTCCGGCGTGTCGAGCGTCACGCCTTTCGGCGCAATGCCGATCCCGTCCCAGACCGGCGCCGGCGCGTGGCACACGACGCAGCGCGTCTGCACGACATCGACCACCGCCTGCGGCGCGCGCGGCAGATCGAG
>JBEKVR010000082.1:0-27799 GCA_049513815.1 Roseiarcus sp.
CGACCTCGCCGCCGAGCCTCTCATAGAGCCGTGCGATCGCGCCGGGCGCGGGCTGCTGGCCCGACTTGGTCAGCATCAGCAGGTCGGGATTGGCGCAGAGCGCCGGCAGCCGTCGCGCGGCGGCCGGCTTCAGCCGCTCGGCGTATTCGTCGAGCGAGACGCGCGGGGCGTCGCTGCCGAGGATCAGCAGCGCATCGGCCGCCGTAAGATCGACCGGCTGCAACAGAAAGCGGTCGAGCCCGTAATCGTCGCCGGTCCGCCCAACGACGTGCACCCTGGCGCCCGGGGCGAAGGCAGGTCCGAACGCGCCGTCCGCGACGCCAAGACGCGCGGCTTCGCCCGACGAGACGAGCGCGGCGTAAAGCGCGCGCGCGAAGCCGAGTCGCGCAAGCCTCTCCTCGTTCGCCGCGGCGGATTTGCCGGAATTGGTGACCAAGACGGCGCGCTTGCCCGCCGCGCTTATAGCTTCGAGCGCCGCAATCGCGCCGGGATAAGGCCTGACGCCGTCATGCAGCACGCCGTACTGGTCGATGACGAAGCCGTCGAACTGAGAGATCAGATCGCGGAGCCTCATGCCGACGCCCTCAGGGCGAGCAGCGCGGCGCCGACCGCGGCGTGTTCGCTCAGCGGCGGCAGGAACGGCGCGGCGATGCGCGCGGCGCGAAGCCGGGTCCATGCCGGATTGCGCGCGCCGCCGCCGACCGTGCGCAGGCTCCGCAGTTGGCGCCCGGAGAGTGCGGCGAGTTTGGCGTAGCCCTCCGCTTCGATCGCGCTCATCGCCTCGAGCATCCCCTGCAGGAACACCGCGTCGTCAGCGGGGCGCGGCGTCAGCTTCGGCGCGCGCTCGGCGTCGGCGACGGGAAAGCGTTCGCCTTTCTTGAGCAACGGGTAATAGTCGAGCCCGGTCGGGCGCGACGGATCGATCCGCGCCGTGAGGGCTTCGAGCGCATTCGGCTGAAAGTAATGGGCGAGCACGGCCCCGCCGCTGTTCGACGAGCCGCCGGCGAGCCAGAGATCGCCGATGCGGTGACTATAAACGCCGGTGTCGGGGTCATCGACCGGATGGTCGACCAACAGCTTCAGCACGATGGTGCTGCCGAGCGACGTCACGCCCTCGCCAATGTGTTCGGCGCCGGCGGCGAGGAACGCCGCGCAGCCGTCCGTCGTCCCGGCGACGACGTCGCGGCCGTCGCGCCGCGCGGCGAGGGCGCCGGCGGGCAGCACGTCGGGCAGAAGTCCGTCGAGGCCGAGCGCGGCGATGAAGCCGGGCCAGCGCCGCGCGACCGGATCATAGCCGGTCTTCAGCGCATTGTTCTCGTCGGTGAACGTTTCGCCGAACAGGCGGAGGGCGATGAAATCGGCCTGATGGAGGATCTTCGCCGGTTTGAAGCGGCGTTTCAGCCCGAGCGCGCGGGCGAGCGGCGAGGTCGGCGAGGCGTGGGCGGGCGCGGCGCGCGCCGCTTCGGCGCGATCGTCGAGCGCGGCCTCGTCGTTGTACATCGAGCCCTCGGCCAGCGGATCGCCGCGCGCGTCGATTGCGACCAGCGTGCCCGATGTGCCGTCGATCGCGACCGCCTCGACGCCGCTGAGATCAAGCCGCGCGATCGCCGCTTCGACGGCGCCGACCCAGGCCGAGGGATCGCGGGCGCGCCCCGGCGCGAACGGCTCGGCCGCATAGGCAATGGCACTGTTGGTCGCGTCGACGATCGCCGCCCGCACGCCCGAAGTGCCGACGTCGATTCCGAGCGCGCGGCTCATTCCGAGCCGGGCAGCGAGTGACGATAGATCTCGGCGTCCCAATGGGTGAGTTCATACTCTTGCTGCGCCGTGAAGTAGCGCGGCCGGTCGTCCGGCGCCAACCGCGCCGCGACATCGCCGAGGCACTCGGCGAGAGCGAGCGGCGCCGGGGCCAAATCCTCCCGCACCAGCGGCGGAAACCCGGGGGCGAGAATCACTGGCGGCGAACCGACGACGCTGTCGATCAACGCCGCGCCGCTGCCGAGGAACACCAAATGGTCGGGATAGAGCGTGCCGGCGGCGGCGAACTTCGCCCCGTGCGGCGTCAGCGCGGGCGCGTCGGCGAAGCGATAGCCGGCGCGTTCGACGCTGCGCGCAGGTCGAGTCGGGACGGTCTGGAGCGGGCGCGCCAGCCGCCGCCCGACGGTCTCGAGCAAGGCGACGGCGGCCTCGAGCGTGTCGGCGGCGACCACCAGACCGTGATTGGCGAAAACGTAAACGTCGGCGCCCGGCGTGATCGTCTGGAACAACGGAAAGCCGGGGCGCGTATAGGGAACCCACGCCCACTTGAGCCCGTCGAGCAACGGCGCGACGCGGCTGGCGCCGTCTTCGAGAACCGCGTTGGAGATCGTCTCGACGCAATGCACATGGAGAACGAAGCGCTGCGGCAGGCCAGCGTGCAGCGTCGTCTCGACCGAGGGACGCAGACCGGGCGCGGAGAGATCGGCGCGCACGAACGCGTCGCAGGTCTCGCAGGCCGGATCGCCGAGCGCCATCGCGTCGGTCAGGCGGGCGAGATCGAGCGCGGCGAAGATCGGCTCGTCGAGCGCCCTGGCGAGCCAGCGTCCGGACGCCTTCACCCACAGCACGCCGTCAGCCTTGACCGAGGTGTTGCCGCCCGCCGCCTGAATCAGCAGACGGTTGCGGCCAAGTTCGGCGGAAACGCGCGCCAGCGCTGCGAGATCATCCATTTCGGTTCCCTAAACGATTCCTGCCGACCCTGCCGCGACCGCGGGACGTTCGCGCGCCGCCGCAGCCCGGTAGCCGCTGGCGCGATACGTCGCGATCGGATCGAGGGCGCCGCCGGCCCGCAGCCGCGCCTCGGCGATCAGCGGCGAAACGTCGGTGAGGAAGCCGGCCTTGAGCAGCCGATGCGCCGTCAGCGCGTCGTTGGCCTCCTGCGCGGCGGCGAGCGCTTCGGCGTCGACGAGCTGCGCCTGCGCGCGAGCGCGGGCGATTTCGACCGCCGACTGCATCAGGCTCTCGATCGGGTCGGTCACGTTGTGCGACTGGTCGATCATGTAAGCCGGCGCGAAGGTCGGCCCGATCGATCTCGTCGCCTCGGCCAGTTCGTGGAACACCAAATAGAGCCGGAACGGCGAGACCGAGGCGGCGTCGAGATCGTCGTCGCCGTACTTGCTGTCGTTGAAGTGGAATCCGCCGAGCTTGCCGAAGCGGGCGAGGCGGGCGACGATCTGCTCGATATTGACGGTCGGCGCGTGATGGCCGAGGTCGACCAGGCACTGGGCCTTCGGCCCGAGATGTTGGGCGGCGAGATAGCTGCTGCCCCAGTCGGAAATCACGGTCGAATAGAAGGCGGGCTCAAACAGCTTATGCTCGAGCAGCATGCGCCAGTCGTCGGGCAGCGCGCGATAGATCGCCGCGGTCGAGTCGAGATAACGGTCGAACGCGCGCGCCAGGCTCGACTGGCCGGCGAAATTCGAGCCGTCGCCGATCCACACCGTCAGCGCCTTCGAGCCGAGCGCGCGGCCGATCTCGACGCACTCGATATTGTGGGCGATCGCCTGTTCGCGCACCGCCTTGTCGGTATGGGTGAGCGAGCCGAACTTGTAGGACAGCGGCTGGCCCGCCTGGTCCTGGAATGTGTTGGAGTTGACGGCGTCGAACGTCAGACCGTGGCTCTTCGCCGCCTCGCGCAATTCGGCGTAATCCTTGACCTTGTCCCACTGGAAATGCGGCGAGACCGTCGGCGTGAGGCGTGTCAGGGCGTGGATGACGCCGCAGTCGGCGAGCTTGTCGAAGACATTGCGCGGCTCGCCGGGGCCGGGAAAGCGAGCGAAGCGCGTGCCGCCCGTGCCGACGCCCCAGCTCGGCACGGCGACGGCGAAGGCCATCGCGCCTTTCACCAACGCCTCGGCGTCGAGACCGCGCCGCGCCAGCTTGCGCGCGAGCGCGTCGAAGTCCTCGCGATGATCGGCGAGCCGGGCCCGGTTCTGATCGGCGATGAAATCGGCTGTTATGGCGGACATGGCGTTTTCCCAATTCGTCCTAAAGCGTTGCGATACCTAGCGGGTGAATGACACGGCGTTGCCGGCGTCGACGTTGATGATGTTGCCGGTCGACTTCGACGCCGCGTCCGAGGCGAGGAAGTAGGCCGCCTCGGCGATGTCTTCGGGATAGACCGACAACTTCAACAGCGAGCGCTGCCGATAGACCTCCTCCAGCTCGTCGACCGTCACCTTGTTTGACTGGGCGCGCTGGTCGCGCCACTCGCCCTGCCAGATCTTCGAGCCGCGCAGCACCGCGTCCGGATTGACGCGTTGACGCGGATGCCGTACGGCGCGCCTTCGAGCGCCAAGCAGCGCGCCAGATGCAGCTCGAGCGCCTTGGCGGCGCAATAGGCCGAAGCGCCGGGCGAGGCCGCCAGTCCGTTCTTCGACACGATGAAAATGATCGAACCCCCGATTCCCTGCCTCTTCATCACGCGGAAGGCGGCGCGCGCGGCGAGGAAATAGCCGGCGCCGAGGATGTCCATGTTGCGATTCCACAGCGCCAGACTCGTGTCTTCGATCGGCGCGGCCGAGGCGATGCCGGCGTTGGAGACAACGATGTCGAGCCCGCCATAGGCGAGCACCGCCTCGGCGAAGGCGGCTTCGACCGCCTCCTCGCGCGTCACGTCGAGGGTGACGCCGCGCACGGAATCCTTGCCGTAAGCCGAGGAAAGCTCCTCGACCATGGCGTCGCAAGCGGCGACGTCGATGTCGGCGATGACGACGCAGGCCCCTTCCGTCAACATGCGGCGGGCGATCGCCGAGCCGATGCCGCCGGCGCCGCCGGTCACCAGTGCGACCCGGCCCTGCATGGCGCGCGGCTTCGGCATGCGCTGCAGTTTGGCTTCCTCGAGCCGCCAATACTCGATGTTGAACGCTTCCTGTTCGGCGAGGCCGACGTAGCGGTCGACGCCGTTCGCGCCGCGCATGACGTTGATTGCGTTGGCGTAGAATTCGGCGGCGATGCGCGCCGTCGCCGTGTCCTTGGCGAACGAGATCATGCCGACGCCGGGGATGAGGTAGATGACGGCGTTGGGATCGCGCATCGCCGGCGAATCGGGATGGCGGCAACGCCGATAATAGGCGGCGTAATCGTCGCGATAGGCGGCGACGAGCCTGTCGAGCGTCGCGTCGTCGGCGTCCGCCGGCACGATCAGCGGTCGGATCTTGGTGCGCAGGAAGTGATCGGGGCAGCTCGTGCCGAGCGGCGCGAGGGTCGCCAGTTCGTGCGAGTTGACGAACTCGAGCACCTCCGGGGCGTCGACGAAATGGCCGATCTTGCGTTCGCTGGACGAAATGCGCGACCGGATCGCCGGCATCAGGCGGCAGGCCGCCTGGCGCCGCTCGTCCGGCGACAGGCTCGGCGTGCGTTCGTCGCCGAAGGCCGGCGTCCTCTGGTTGGCGGCGAGCCATTCCGCGGCGCCATTGATGATGCGCAGCGTCGCGCGGTAGCAGTCGCGCGCGGTGTGGCCCCAGGTGAAAAGGCCGTGGCCGCCGAGCACGACGCCGTTGAGATGCGGATTCTCGCGCGCCAGGCGTTCGAGTTTGAGACCGAGTTCGAAACCAGGGCGCTGCCACGGCAGCCAGCCGATCTCGTCGCCGAAGATCCGCTGCGTCAGCGCCTGCGAATTTGCGGCGGCGGCAATGGCGATCACGGCGTCGGGATGCATATGGTCGACGTGGGCGTAGGGCACGAACGCATGCAGCGGCGTGTCGATCGAGGCGGCGCGCGGATTGAGGTCGAACGTGCAATAGGGAAGTTTGTGCACCATCTCGTCTTCGTGCGCGAGGCCGCGGTAGTGCGACTTCAGAGTTTCGAGGCGATCGAGATAGAGCGTGGCGAAGCCGTCGCGCTTGATCGAGCCGAGGTCGCCGCCCGATCCCTTGACCCAAAGCACCTTGACCATCTCGCCGGTGAGCGGATCAGCCGTCTCGACCAGGGCCGAGGTGTTGCCGCCGCCGAAATTGGTGATGCGGAGATCGGAGCCGAGAAGATTTGAGCGGTAGAGCAGCAGGTCCGGTTCATCGAGCGAGGCCGCGCGAGCGTCGTCCCACAGATCAGGCACCGGGCCCTGGACGCGCGAAGCGTCGCCGCTCATTGGTCGTTCCTCCGTGAAACTTGGGCGATCGTCGCGCAGACATTCATCAGTTTCGCTCAACTGATAGCAACTTGAGTGATTTCAGTCAACTATGTTTCGCTTCCGGCGGGAAATGATCGTTTTCGCTCAAAATCGATTGACATCGGTCACCGGGCGTGCGAAGGAGCGGCAACGATGCAAGGGCCCCGACAACGTCGAGTCCCAGAGGAAACGGCCGGCGGTCATGCGCGAACGTCAGCGCACCGAAATAGTGCGAGGCCTGCTGGCTGAGCGCGGCTTCCTGTCGATCGCGGACCTCATGGCCGCTACCGGCGTTTCCGCGGCGTCCGCCCGCCGCGACGCGGGTCGCCTGGCCGAGGCAATGTCGAGGCGAAGCGGGCCATCGCCCGCCAGGCGGTCGAACTGTGCGTGGACGGAGACGCCGTCATCATCAACGGCGGCACGACAACGTTTCAGATGGCGCAGTTCCTGCGCGACCGGCGGCTGAAGGTCCTGACCAACTCCTATCCGCTCGCCGAATTGCTCATCCATGAGACCGAGAACCGTGTCGCGCTGCCCGGCGGCGAAGTCTATCGCGTCCAGAAGCTGATCGTCGCGCCGTTCGACGACGACGCGACACAGCACTATTGGGCGCGCCTGATGTTCATGAGCGCCGTCTCGATCGGCCCGCACGGCGTCATCGAGGGCGACCCGCTGATCGCTCGCGCCGAGCGGAAGCTGCTCGGACGGGCCGACAGGCTGATCGTGCTGGCGGACGCCTCCAAGTTTGCGCCGCGCGGCAGCCTGGTAGTGTGTCCGCTTTCGGGCGTCGACACTCTGATCACCGATGAGGCGGCGCCGCCCGAGGCGCTCGCCATGCTGCGCGAGGCGGGGGTCAAGACGATCGTCGTCGATCGCGACGCCAGCGCCACGGAGGCCGCATGATCGCCGCGGAGCACAACCGAGCGCCGCTCCTCGAAGTGCGCAGCATCGAGAAATCCTTTCCCGGCGTGCGCGCGCTGTCGGACATCTCCTTCGATGTGCGCGCCGGCGAAGTGCACGCGCTGGTCGGCGAGAATGGCGCCGGCAAGTCGACGCTGATCAAGATCATGTCAGGGGTTTACCACCCCGATTCCGGCGCGATCCTCGTCGAGGGCCGCGAGATGCGCCTCGCCACCCCCGACGACGCGCGCCGCGCCGGCATCGCGACGATCTATCAGGAACTGCTGCTGTTCCCCGAACTGTCGGTCGCCGAGAACATCTTCCTCGGCCATGCGCCGCTCGCGCGAGGAGGTCGGATAGATTGGCGCGCCATGCGGGCCAAGGCGGAAGCGCTGCTCGCCTCGCTGGAGATCGACGACCTAGCGGTGGATCAGATCGTCGGCGCGCTCACCGTCGGCATGCGGCAGAGAGTGGAGATCTTGCGCGCGTTGTCGCACGACGCGCGCATCCTCATCATGGACGAGCCGACCGCGGCGTTGACGGAAGCCGACGTCACGCGGTTGTTCGACATCGTGCGGCGTCTGAAGGCCCGCGGCGTCGGCGTTGTCTACATCAGCCATCGGCTCGAAGAGGTTTTCCAGATCGCCGACCGCGTCACGGTGCTGCGCGACGGCGCCTATGTCGACCGTCGATCAGTCGCCGAAACCAGCGTGACCGAGTTGGTGCAGATGATGGTCGGGCGGCGCATCGACAACCTTTTTCCCAAGACCGTCGCGCCGATCGGCGCGCCGGTTCTGGAAGCGCGCGACATCGTGCGCCGGCCGATGACCAAGGGCGTCAGCCTGACGGTGCGCGCCGGCGAGATCGTCGGCCTTGCCGGACTCGTGGGCTCCGGGCGCAGCGAATTCGCCCAAACCGTGTTCGGCATTACCCCGGCGGAGTCGGGCGAGATCCGGCTGATGGGCGAGGCGGTCAGGATCGTTTCAGCTGAAAGCGCGCGCGCGAAGGGGATCGCCTATGTGCCGGAGGACCGCGGCGTGCAGGGCCTGGTCAGGCCGATGAGCGTGCTGCACAATCTGTCGCTTGCCACGCTCGGCGCCCTTTCGTGGGCCGGCTTCATCGATCGCGCCGCCGAGCGGCGTCTGGCGGAAGAGGCGATCCTACGTTTCAGCGTCAAGACGAGCTCGCCCGAGGAGATAGCGGGGCGCCTCTCGGGCGGCAACCAGCAGAAGATTGTGCTCGGCAAATGGCTCGCCAACAATCCCAAGTTGCTCATCCTCGATGAGCCGACGCGCGGCATCGACGTCGGCTCCAAGGCCGAGATCCACCGCCTGATGAGCGAGCTCGCCGGAGCGGGCGTCGCGATCCTGATGATATCGAGCGAGCTTCCGGAGGTGCTCGGCATGAGCGACCGGGTGCTGGTCATGCGCGAGGGGCGGTTGGTGGCCGAGTTCGATCGGGCCCACGCGACGTCCGAGGCGGTCGGCGCGGCGATGATGGGCGGAGAACCGAACATGGAGGAGGCGGCGTGAGCGCTACGGCGACTGTCGGCGCGACGAGCGCGCGCGGCTCGACACTGAGGCGTTTCGCCTCCCAGGAGGCGCTGCTCGCCGTGGCGGTCATCGGGCTCGCCGTCGTCGTCGGCTTCATCAATCCGCGCTTTCTCGCCTACCGCAACCTCGCCGACGTCCTGCTCGGCAACGCCTATATCGCCATCGCGGCGATCGGCATGTCGATGGTCATCATCTCCGGCAACATCGACATTTCCGTCGGCTCGCTGATCGGCGTGCTGGCGACGGTCAGCGGCTCGCTGGCGGTCGCGGGCGCGCCGACCCTCGTCGCCTGGCTCGTTCCGCTCATCCTCGGCGTGGCGGTGATGGCGGCGCAAGGCATGGTGGTCGCCTACCTCCGCATCCCCGCGATCGTCGTCACTCTCGGCATGATGTCAATCCTCAAGGGCGGCCTGATCAGCGTCACCGGCGGAAAATGGATCTACGACCTGCCGCAGGACTTCCATTTTGCCGACCTGAATGTGTTCGGGGTGCCGATGCCGGTGGTGATCATGGTGGTCGCGACCGCGCTTGCAGCGCTGTGGATGCGGTATTCACCGCGCGGGCGCGCGATCTACGCGACTGGCGGCAACGCCGAAGCGGCGCGTCTGTGCGGCGTCAATCCGCAGCGCACCGTCGTCATGGTGTTCGCGCTGCACGGCTTCTTCGCCGGCATCGCAACTCTCATCTATGCAACGCAGCTCCGCATCATCCAGTCGACGACGCCGTCCGGCCTCGAGCTCACCATCATCACCGCCACGGTGGTCGGCGGCGTCAGTATCCTCGGCGGCGTCGGCACCGTCGTCGGCGCGATGCTGGCGGCGATTCTGATCGCCGAGATCACCAGCGCGCTCGTCTTCATCAACATCTCGCCCTACTGGACCGACGCCCTCCGCGGCGCGCTGATCATCGCCACCGTCATCGCCGACATCATGCGTCGCCAACGCCGGGCAGCGCGGGGATGGAAGAAATGAGCCTCGCCGTCGAGACGCAGGAGCGCAAGCTGCCGCGCTGGCTCACCCGCCACGAGACGCTGCTCGCCGTCATTCTCGCGATCGCGCTCGTCGGGCTCGGCGCGTTCAACGACCGCTTTCTCACCGTCGACAACCTGTTGAACCAGGGTCGGTTGATGACCGAGATCGGCCTCATCGCCCTGCCGATGACCTTCGTCATCATCACCGGCGGCATCGACCTCTCCGTCGGCGCGATCGTCGGCCTCTGCGCGGTCATGCTCGGCTATTCCTGGAAGACCTTCGGTTTCCCGCTGCCGCTGGCGATCCTGTTCACGCTCGCCGTCGGCGGCGCGGCGGGGCTGGTCAACGGCCTCGTCATCACCCGCATCAAAGTGCCGCCGCTGATCATGACGATCGCCACCCTCGCGCTCTACCGCGGCCTCGCGGAAGGAATCAGTCAGGCGCATTCCGTGCGCGGCTATCCGGAATGGTTCTACATTTTCGGTCAAGGCGAGGTGTTCGGCGTGCCGACGCAACTCCTGATGCTGGTCGTCCTCGTCGCGGTCGCCGGCGTTGCGCTCGACCGCACGACCTTCGGGCGCGCGCTCTATGCGATCGGCTCGAACGAGACGGCGGCGCGCTTCTCGGCGCTCAACGTCGATCGGATGAAGCTCGTCATCTATTCGCTCTCCGGCCTCGCTTCCGCGCTCGCGGCCGTGGTGCTGGTCTCGCGCGTGACGACGACGCGCATGGACATGGGCATGGGCTATGAGCTCGACGTCATCGCGGCGGTGGTGCTCGGCGGCACGAGCATCTTCGGCGGCTCGGGCACCATCTGGGGCTCGGTGATCGGCGTCGCGATGATTCAACTCTTGAAGAACGGTTTGGCGTTGACGGGGGTCAAGGGCGACGCGACTATCGTCGTCATCGGCACGGCGCTCATCCTTTCGGTGCTCATCGCCAGCTCGATGCAGCGCCGCCGCGACAAGTCGGAATAATGAGATTGCCGCAATCTGAGCGGCCAAACAGGGGAAGGAAACGAAGATGAGATCGACATATCTGCTGACGACGACAGCCGCGTTCGCGCTCGCCTTGTGGTCGACGGGCGCGGGAGCGGCCGGCGCCAAGTGGGACGGCGGCGACGATCTTGCGACCAGTCCGCTCGCGTGCGGGGCCGGCGCCGCGGCGGCGGCCGCGCCGATGAAATACGACGGCGGGCAGCCGACCAACGCTCCGAACAAGGCGGGCAAGGAAATCTCGCTCGTCGACGTGCCGAAACTCATCGGCATCGGCTACTTCAACGCGACCTCCAAGGGCATCGCCGACGCCGCCAAGGAACTCGGCAACGTCAAGGCGAAGACCGACGGGCCGACCGAGGCCAAGATCGATGAACAGATCAAGTTCATCGACAACTACATCACCAGCGGCGTCGACGGCATCCTGTTCGCCTCCAATGATCCGGTCGCGATCGCGCCGGTGCTGAAGAAGGCGCTGTCGAAGGGCATCCACGTCGTCGGCTACGACGCGAACTCGACCCCCGACGCCCGCGAATGGTTCGTCAACCAGTCGCCGTTCAACGGCATCGCCAAGGCGATGATGGACGCGATGGCCAAGGAGATCGGCGAGGATGGCTCCTTCGGCATCGTCACCTCGACCTTCACCACGCCCAACCAGGCGCGCTGGATCGCCGAGATGCAGGCTTACGCCGCCAAGTGCCACCCGAAGGTGCAATGGCTCGAGACGGTCGAGGCCCAGGAGGACAACAACCTGTCCTTCAACCAGGCGACCACGCTGATCAACAAATACGGCGACAAGCTCAAGGGCCTGTTCGGCATGACCTCGGTCGCGACGCCCGCGGGCGCCGAAGCGGTGACCAAGGCGGGCCTCTGCGGCAAGGTCGCGGAGGTCGGCCTCGCCACCCCGAACGCCATGAAGCCTTACGTTCATTCCGGCTGCGTGAAGTCGGTGGTGTTGTGGAACCCGATCGACCTCGGCTACGCGGCGACCTATGTCCTGCGCGCGGTGGTGGACGGCAAGCTGAAGCCCGGCGACACCTCGGTTGATGCGGGCAAGCTCGGCAAGCTCAACGTCATCAACGGCAGCGAAGTCCTGCTTGGGCCGCCCTTCATCTATGACAAGGGCAACATCGACAAGTTCGACTTCTGAAGTCGCCCAGCGGCCGATCGCCGGCCGACGGCGAGTCCCCGGGGGCGAGGCCCCCGGGGTTCCGCTCCGCAGACAGCGCACGGCCGCGCTTCCTCGCCTCGCGGAGCTCCCATGCAGCGCCAAGCCGTCAAAGTGTTCCTCAATCCGGGCTGCGCGAGCGAATACCGCAAACGGCACGACGCGATATGGCCGGAACTCGCGGCTCTGCTCGCCGACGCCGGCGTTTCCAACTATTCGATCCATCTCGACCCCGAGACGAACATCCTGTTCGCCTATCTCGAAAGGCGAGACGATCATCGTATGGACGCGCTGCCCGCCCATCCTGTGATGCGTCGCTGGTGGGATCACATGAAGGACATCATGCGTACGAATCCCGACGGATCGCCGGTCGCGATCGCGTTGGAGGAAATGTTCTTCCTCGCTTGACCGCGGCCCACGGAGACTCGAAATGCCCGGCGCCGCCGCCGTCCTCGATGTCGGCAAAACCAACGCGAAGCTGATCGCGTTCTCGCGCGACGGCAAGATTCTCGAACAATTGCGCCATTCGCAACAGGTCGTGACCGAGAACGGCCTGCGCGTACTCGACGTCGACGGGATTTTTCGCTGGCTCGAGTCGGCGCTAGCCGACCTGCGCCGCCGCCACGACCTCAGCGGACTGATGGTGTCCACTCACGGGTGCTCCTGCGCGCTGCTCGGAGAGGACAAGACGCTTGCCGCGCCCATTCTCGACTACGAGCACGAGATTCCGGCCGAAGCGAACGCGGAATTCGCGCGCATCGCGCCGCCGTTTTCCGAGACCTATTCGCCTGATCTGCCGGGTGGACTTAATATGGGCCGCGCGATCTTCTTCCAGGAATGGGCCGACCCAACTCTCGCAAATCGCGTGCGCCACATCCTCACCTATCCGCAATATTGGTCGTGGCGGCTGTCAGGCGCGCTCGCTTCCGAGGTCAGCTTCCTCGGTTGCCATTCCCACATGTGGAATCCGCGCGCCGGGCGGTTCAGCTCGCTCGCCGTCAGCCGCGGCTGGGCTCAGAAATTTCCGCCGTTTGCGCCCGCCGGCGCGCTGGTCGGCGAGCGCGACGGGCTCGGCGTCCACAACGGCGTCCACGACAGCAACGCCGCCTTCTACTACTACAAGAGCCTCGGCTTCTCCCACTTCACGCTGATCTCGAGCGGCACCTGGGTGATCATCTTCAATCCCGATTGCCCGCTCGAACGGCTCGACCCCGCGCGCGACATGCTGGCCAACGTCACCGTCGACGGCGAGCCGATCGCCACGATCCGCTTCATGGGCGGACGTGAATATGACGTGATCTCGGGTCAGGCGCGACAGGAGGTGAGCGCAGAGATGCTGCAGCGCGCGATTGCGCGCGATCAGATGGCGCTGCCCTCGTTCGCCGCCGGCGGGCCGTTTCCGGCGCACGCCGGCCGCCTCGTCGGACCGGCGCCGGAGAGCGCGGCGGATCGCGCCGCAATCGCCACGCTCTATGTCGCGATGATGATGGCCCAGAGCCTCGATCTCGTCAGCGCGACCGGCGACATCATCCTCGACGGCGGGTTGGCGCTGAACGGCGCCCTCTGCGCGACGCTCGCGGCCTTTCGTCCGGGGCAATCGCTCTATCGCAACACCAACGCCGAAGGCACTGCGATGGGCGCGGCGGCGCTCGCCTTCCGCGCCCTTGGCCGCGCGTCGGTGTTTTCGCGCGACATCGGCAAGGTCGAGCCTTGGACGCTGCCCGACCTCGCCGACTATTACGCCCGTTGGCGGGCGCGCGTATAGGCCACGGCGGCCAGATCAACCGTCCTAACGCGCCGTGTTGCGCAGGAACGGCGGGCCTTCGCCTATCACTTCCGCTTCGCCGCGCGCGACCGCACGCCGTGCCGAGAGGCTCTGCGCGGGCCGGAGGCCGGCGACGCCTTTCGGAGCGCGACGTCGCGGCGCACGGGCTCTTGACGTTTTCGTCAAAAGTCACCCTGCTTCAATCGCCGGACGACCGGCTCGACTCGAACGCCACGGGAGCCTGAGATGACCGCTGTCCTTCCCTCCAAGATGCTGATTGGCAGGGATTTCGTCGCTGGGGCAGAAGCGTCCGAAGAGATCCTGAACCCCCGGACGGGCGAGGTCCTGCTCCGTCTGCCGGAAGCGTCGATCGACCAGGTCGAAGCGGCCGTCGCCGCCGCGGTCACGGCCTTCCAGAGCTACAGTCGACTGACGCCGGCCGCCCGCTCGAGCCTCTTGTTGCGCCTGGCGGATCGGATCGCGGCCGAAGCGGAGACCTTCGCCCGGCTCGAAGCGCTCAATTGCGGCAAGCCTTACAACGCGGTGATGCGCGACGAGATTCCCGCAATCGTCGATTGCTTCCGATTCTTCGCCGGCGCGGCGCGCGTGGTCCCTGCGCTGGCGGCGGGCGAATACATCGACGGTTTCACTTCGATGGTCCGGCGCGATCCGATCGGCGTCTGCGGTCAGATCGCGCCGTGGAACTATCCGCTGATGATGGCGGCGTGGAAGATCGCGCCGGCGCTCGCCGCCGGCAATACCGTCGTGCTGAAGCCGTCGGAGCAGACGCCGCTCACCACGCTGAAGCTTGCCGAAATCGCCGCCGAGACTCTGCCCGAGGGCGTGCTCAACGTCGTCGTCGGCCGCGGCGAGAGCGTCGGCGGCCCGCTCATCAACCATCCGCGCGTCGCGATGGTGTCGCTGACCGGCGACGTCGCCACTGGCAAGAAGGTGTTGCAGGCGGCTTCGAAGTCGATCAGGCGCACCCACCTCGAGCTCGGCGGCAAGGCGCCGGTGATCGTCTATGACGACGCCGATATCGAGCAAGTGGTCGAGGGCCTGCGCACGTTCGGCTATTACAACGCCGGGCAAGACTGCACGGCCGCCTGCCGCGTCTACGCCGGGGCGAAGGTCTACGACCGCCTGGTGGCCGACCTCGCATCGGCGGTCGCGTCAATTCGGCTCGCCGAAGGCGATGACGCGCTGAACGAAATCGGACCGCTCATCTCGGCCCGTCAGCGGACGCGGGTGGCGGGTTTCGTCGATCGGGCGCGCGAACAGCCGCATATCGAGATCGCCGTTGGCGGCGCCGCGATGGAAGGCCCGGGCTTCTATTACCGGCCAACCGTCGTCGCCGGCGCGCTGCAGAGCGACGAGATCGTGCGCCGCGAGGTGTTCGGGCCAGTCGTCTCGGTCACGCGATTCACCGATGTCGACGAGGCGGTTGGCTGGGCCAACGATTCCGACTACGGCCTCGCTTCGTCGGTGTGGAGCCGCGACGTGTCCAAGGCCATGGCGACGGCCGCGCGCCTGCAATACGGCGCAACCTGGGTGAACTGCCATTTCATGCTGACCAACGAGATGCCGCACGGCGGCCTCAAGCAGTCAGGCTACGGCAAGGACATGTCGATCTACGCGCTCGAGGACTACTCGGTCGTCCGGCACGTGATGGTGAAACTCTGATCTCCACTAGGACGGCGGCGGCGGGCGCGCCCAGCGGTCAGACCTTCCCCTCCAGCGCCGCCGTAAAGATCTTCGTCGCGGCGGCCTTGTCGAGCTTGACCGGATTGCCGCCGGCCGTCGGGTCGACGACCGCCGCGCCGGCGATCTCGTCGATGCGCGCGCCGTCGACCTGAAGGCCAGCCAGCGTGTGCGGCACGCCGAGGTCTTCGCGCAGGCGCAGCACCCAGTCGATCAGGCCGGCGTGGCTCTGCTTGGCGAGGCCGAGCCAGGCGGCGAGCCGCGCCGACTTGTCGGCGATCGCGCTCTGGTTGAAGGCGAGCACGTAGGGCATGAACACGGCGTTGGTCATGCCGTGATGGGTGTTGTACAGAGCGCCGACCGGATGGGAGAGCGCGTGCATGCCGCCGAGCCCCTTCTGGAAGGCGGTCGCGCCCATCGCGGCGGCGGACATCATATTGCCGCGCGCTTCGATGTCGGCGCCGTCGCGGGTCGCGCGCAGGAGGTTCTCCTTGACCAGGCGCGCGCCCTCGACGGCGATCCCTTCGGCCATCGGGTGGTAGCCGGGCGCGCAATAGGCTTCCAGGCAATGCGCCAGCGCGTCCATGCCCGTCGCCGCCGTCAGATAGGGCGGCAGGCCGACGGTCAGCTCGGGATCGCAGATCGCGATCGCCGGCATCATCTTCGGGTGGAAGATCACCTTCTTGGTGTGGGTCGCCTCCTGCGTGATGACGCCGGCGCGGCCGACCTCGGAGCCGGTGCCGGCGGTGGTCGGCACGGCGACGATCGGCGCGATGCCGTTCGGATCGGCGCGCGTCCACCAGTCGCCGATGTCCTCGAAGTCCCACATCGGCCGCTTCTGGCCGGCCATGAAGGCGATGACCTTGCCGACGTCGAGCGCCGAACCGCCGCCGAACGCGACGACGCCGTCGTGGCGGCCACCGCGGAAGACGGCGACGCCGGCGGCGACGTTGCTTTCGATCGGATTGGGTTTGACGTCGGAAAACAGGTCCGCCGCCAGTCCGGCGGCGCGCAAGGCGTCAAGCGCGTGCGCGACCGCCGGCAACTTGGCGACGCCCGGATCGGTGACGAGCAGCGGCCGCGACGCGCCGACGCTCTTCAGCGCGTCCGGCAGCTCGACGATGCGTCCGGCGCCGAAGCGGATGGCGGTCGGATAGTTCCAATTGGCTTTGACGGACATGATCGAATTCGTCTCCCCTGGCGCGGCTCAGCCGGCCGTCGACAATCGCAGGTGGTAGCTCTTCGGCCGAGTCAGCGCGCCGTAGCCGAGGGCGGAGAGCGACGCGCCGTAGCCGGTGTCCTTGACGCCCGTCCAGGCGAGCCCGGGATCGAGATAGTCGCAGCGGTTCATGTAGACGGTGCCGGTCTCGATTTCTGCGCCGACGCGCTTGGCCTCTTCGACGTTCTCGGTCCAGATCGAGGCGGTCAGGCCGTAGGGGCTGTCGTTCATCAGCGTGATCGCCTCGGCCTCGTCCTTCACTTTCATGATGCCGATCACCGGGCCAAAGCTCTCCTCGCGCATCACGCTCATCGCATGATCGACGCCGGTGAGCACCTGCGGCGCGAGATAGGGGCTGCCCGGTTTGTCCATGGCGAAGGCGGCTGGGTCGATATGCGCCTTGGCGCCCTTGGCGAGCGCTTCGCGCGTCTGCTCGCGCACGACCTCGGCGAGATTGACGCGCGCCATCGGGCCAAGGGTCGTCGATTCCTTGAGCGGATCGTCGAGCACATATTGCGACGTGAGCGCGACATAGGCCTCGAGGAAGGCGTCGTAGCGCGACTCGTGGACATAGATGCGCTCGATGCCGCAGCAGCACTGGCCGGAATTGAAGAACGCGCCGTCGACCAGGTTCTCGACCGCGAATTTCAGATTGGCGTCGGGCGTCACATAAGCCGGATCTTTGCCGCCGAGTTCGAGGCCGAGGGTGGTGAACGTTCCAGCCGCCGCCCGCTCCATGATCCGCCCGCCTTCAACCGACCCGGTGAAGGCGACATGGTTGACGTGGCCGCCGGCGATGATCGCTTCCGTCTGGTCGTGCTCGAGCACGATGTGAGTCAGCAGGCCCTTCGGCAGGCCGATCTGTTCGAACGCCTTCTGGAAGCGATCGCCGACGAGCAACGTCTGCGCCGCCTGCTTCAGCAGCACGGCATTGCCGGCGATCAGCGCCGGCACGACGGAGTTGACGGTCGTCAGAAAAGGATAGTTCCACGGCGCGATGGTGAAGACGATCCCCGCCGGCTCGCGCGCGATATAGCGCTCGAAGCCGGGGCGCACGTCCTTGGGCACGATCGGCGCCAACGATTCTTCGGCGATCGAGGCCATGTAGCGGGCGCGCTCTTCGAGACCGCGCAGTTCGCCCTGACCGTAGCGGATCGGACGGCCCATTTGCCAGGCGAGCTCCTCGGCGATCTCCGGGCCCATCGCCTTCAGCGCGTCGACGACGCCGACGACCAGCGCGGCGCGCTCCTTGACCGGAACCTTGCGCCACGCCTTCTGCGCGGCGCGCGCGCTGGACAACGTCGCGTCGATTTCTTTCTGGCTCGCCGGCGAGCGATCGACGTAGACGCGCCCGTCGACGGGCGAGATGCACCGGATGTGTTTCGTCATTCCTCTCTCCAACGCGCGACGCCCCGCCGCGCCGCGACCCGCGCCTCAGACGAGGTCAAATACTCTAAATGATCTCGAAGTAGCGATCGAGTTCCCAGTCGGTGATCGCCTTGCGGAACTCGCGCTCCTCCCATTCGCGGGTCGCCGCGTAATGGTCGATGAAGGCGTCGCCGAACAATTCGCGCCCCGCCTCCGAGGCCTTCAGCCGTTGCGCCGCGTCCCACAGCGTGCGCGGCAACTGCCGTTTCTGCGCGTGCTTCTTGTCGTAGGAATTGCCCTCGATCGGCTTGTCGGGCTCGATGCGATTGGCGACGCCCCACAGGCCAGAGCCGATCGCGGCGGCCAGCGCGATGTAAGGATTGATGTCGGCGGCGGCGATGCGATATTCGACGCGTTGCGACTTCTCGGAGCCAGCGATCGCGCGCAGCGCGCAGGTGCGGTTCTCGAGGCCCCAAGTTGCGTCGGTCGGCGCCCAGAAGCCGGGAATGAGCCGCGTGTACGAATTCACCGTGCAGGCGACCATCGCCAGCAGCTCTGGCATCAAGGCTTGCTGGCCGCCGATCCACCAGCGCATGACGTCGGATATGCCGTCCGGCTTGCTGGGGTCATGGAACGCGCCCTTGCCGTTCTGCGACAGCGAGCAATGGATGTGGCCGGACTGGCCGGGCCAATTGCGCGACCATTTGGCCATGAACGTCGCCATCCAGCCGCGGCGCTGCGCCAGCACTTTGGTGAACGTCTTGAACAGCGCCGCCTTGTCGGCGGCGGCGAGCGCGCCGTCGACGCGGATCGCCGCCTCGAGCACGCCGGGCCCGGTCTCCGTGTGGAGGCCTTCGAGCTCCATGTCCATGGCGTGGCACATGTCGAGCAGTTCGTGATAAAACTCCGCGTGCACCGTCGAGCGCAGCACCGAATAGCCGTAGAAACCCGGCGAAACGTTCTTGAGATCGCGGTAGTTCTTCTCGCGCACCGAATGCGGCGTTTCTTCGAACATGAAGAACTCGTATTCGACGGCGCTCGCCACGTCGAAGCCCATATCGCTGGCGCGCTTGAGCACGCGCCGCAGCGCCCCGCGAGGGCAGACGGCTTCGTGCGCGCCGGAGAATTCGCTCAGCACCAGCGGCAGGTCGCCCTCGAAGGGAATGAGCCTCGTCGTCTCGGGCAGCAGGCGTAGGCCAGCGTCGGGATAGGCGGTATGCCAGCCGGTCAGCTTCACGTTGTCGTAGAGCTGGTCGTTGCTGTCCCAGCCGAGCACGACGTCGCAGAAGCCGTAGCCTTTTTCGAGCGAGGAAAGGAACTTGTCGCGGCCCATGTACTTGCCGCGCATCACGCCATCGACGTCGAACACGCCAACCTTCACGTAGTCGAGATTTCTCTGGCGGACGTAGTCCGCGAGCTCGCTGGCGGTCCTGATGTTCAGTTCGGACATTATCGGCCTCGGCGACGCGACGAAATGAATTTGCGGCGCGAGAGCCGAAGCTCTCGCGCCAGATGTTGTAGCACGCCGCACGAGGCAGGCGGGCGCCGGAGCGCCCTCAGGCCTCGCCGACCGCCTTCTCGGCGGCGACGATCGCCGCCTGGCGCTTGGCGATCATTTCACCGATCGGCGGTCCCTGAAAGCGGCGCTGCTCGAAGACGATCCAAACGATCGCCGTCAACACCACGAAGCCAACCGTGATCCACAGCGCCCAGTCGTTCGGCGGTTGGACGCCAATGAAGAAGATCACCACCGCCGACACAATCGACGCCACCGCCACCACTCGGAAGAGCGGGCCGCCGAGATTCCACGGCCCCATCTTCGTCCACGTCTTGCCATACGCCAGCAACCCGAGGGTGATCGGGATGGCGAAGGAGAAGAAGAGGAAGATGACGGTGCAGGAAACGACGATCGAATAGGCCGTCGACCCGCCGATGGTGACCAGCGACGCGCCCCAGACGAACAGCACCGCAAGCGTCGAGGCGGCCCAGATCGCGACGTTCGGGGTGCGGTAACGCAGGCTGATCTTGCGCAGGAAGCTCGACCCGGGCAAGCCGCCGTCGCGCGCAAAGGCGAAGATCATGCGCGACGCCGAAGTGACCGTCGCCAGCCCGCACAGGAACTGCGAGACGAAGATCGCGACGTAGAGCGCATCCTTCAGCCACACCGGGAAGCGCTGGTCGAGCGCCCAGAAGAACACGTTCCAGCCCTGCTTGGCGGCTTCCTTCGTGTCCGGGATGAGGAACAGGAAGCCGATCAGCATCACGTAGCCGAAGATCGACGACCACCACACCGAGTTGGTCATGCCGCGCGGCGCCGAGAGAGCGGCTTTGTGAGTTTCCTCCGACGTATGGGCGGAAGCGTCATAGCCGGTGATCGTGTAGATCGGCACCAGCAGGCTCAGCATGAACACCATCAAGCCGCTGACCTTGTTCGGCCAGATCGGATCGCCCTTCAGTTCGTTGGCGGCGTTGTAGGTGGCGTCGCCGGAGAAGTTGCTGAACGTCCACAGCCGCGTGAAGTCCCAGTGCTCGGCGAAGGCGAAGCAAGCGATCGTCAGCACGATCGTCGCGGCGAAGATCAGATAGCCGGAGAAGTCGGTCAGCTTCGCCGTCAGCCTGATGCCGAAGTGGTTGATCAAAGCCTGCGCGCCGGTGATGATGACGACGAAGAGGATCTGATTGCGGAACCCTTCGACCGTCGACGCGTCGACGTTGAGCGCGGGGAACCACGGCGCGATGGCGCCGGAGAAGAATCCCCAGGTGCCGACATTGATCGCGCCCAGCACGGTGACCAATCCGAGCAGATTGAGCCATGCCGTCAACCAGCCGGTGAAGCGATTGCCGAGAATCGAGCTCCAGTGATAGAGCCCGCCGGCGGTTGGATAGGCCGAAGCGATCTGGCCCATCGCCAGGGCGAACACGCCGGAGATGAGACACCCCAGCGGCCAGCCGATGCCGATCGAGGCGCCGCCAGCGCCGGCGGTCGCCTGCGCGAGCGAATTGATGCCGCCGGAGAGAATGCAGATGATGGAGAATGAAACGGCGAAATTCGAAAAGGCGCTCATGCGCCGTTCGAGTTCCTGGGCGTAGCCCATGGCGTGCAAGGTGTGGATGTCGTGCCGACGGTCGGCGTCTGTGTATTCGCCGCCGCCTGAATATGGTGTGTCGATCGCCTCTTCGCTCATGGAACTGTCCCCTGTATTGCCGCCTCCAATGCCCGCGCAAGGCGCCTCGCCCACGCGTTCTGCTCATCCGCGCCGACCACGAGGTCGTTGCGAATCTCGATCATCGCCGTCGCCAGTCCGTTGGAGTCGCCGTGGCGAGACAGCGTGTGGTAGACGCGGTCCGACGGCGCGTACGGCTCGTTGACGCCCACGTTGAGGCCGTCCTCGCGGCGCAGCGCGCCGACGAGCGCGTCGGCGACTTGACGGTTGTCAGCAAATAAGATGCCACAGTGCCACGGTCGCGAAGCGCCATGCAGACTGGGGGTGAAGCTGTGGACGCCGATCAGCACGCTGGCGCGGCCGCGCGAAGCGCGATCGCGCAACACCATTTCGAGCGCGGCGTGATAGGGCTCGTAGACGTCCGCGACGCGCTGGCGGCGCTCGGACGGGGACAGATTCTGATTGCCTGGAACCGACGTTCGTTCGCCTACGGCGACAATCGAGTCGGGATCGGCAGGATCGCGATTGACGTCGATCACCAATCGCGACACGCGACCGTAGACGAGCGGAGCGTCCAGCATTTCCGAGAGGCGGCGGCCGACGGCGAGCGCCCCGGGGTCCCAAGCGAAATGCTCTTCGAGATCGGCTGCGCTCAGTCCCAATGCGCGATAGCGGGCAGGAACGTCGTTGGAGGCGTGGTCGCACACGAGGACGACTGGAGAGGGCCCGTTCGCCCGCTCGATCGCCACCGCGAATTCCGCGACGCCGACGGCTTCCGTCCTCGTCATCCGTTCTCCCGCTATTGGCTGGGCCGCGTTCCGCCGGAACGGCGCGGCTCTCCGCATTTGGTATTGTAGTTACAATTCACACGATCCTGTCAATCTCGAAATTGGGGTTACAATTTGGGCGCCGGCGGAAGTTCTGTATCTTGAATGGGCAAGGAGGGTGAGGGAATGAGCAAGCCGGCGGAAACGGACGACCGGGCGTCGATCGCCGAATACGTGCGCGAATCGATCGACCTGCTCACCTCCCGAGAACGCCGGGCGGCGCAGGCCCTGCTCGCCAATTACCCAGCCGCCGGGTTGGCGCCGGTCGCCGAATTCGCCGAGCGGGCGCAGGTCAGCGCCCCGACCGTGCTGCGTTTCGTCGCCAAGCTCGGCTTCGAGGGCTATCCCGACTTTCAGCGGCAACTGCGCGAAGAACTGGAAGAGCAAATGGCTTCGCCGCTCGCCAAGCCGACGCGATCGGCTGACGCGCGCAGCGCGGGCCGCGCGACGAACGATCCGTTCGCCGAAGCGACGCTCGCCAATCTCGCCGGCACCTTTCGCCACCTGCCCGCCGCAGAATTCTCCGCCATCGTCGAACTGATCAGCGATCGGCGTCGCTCGATTCATCTGATTGGCGGTCGCTTCACCGACGCGCTCGCCCGCTATTTCGCCGTGCACCTCAGCTTGGTGCGGCCCGACGTCTGGCACGTTCCGCCCGGCATCGGCGTGTGGCGCGACCGCCTGCTCGACATCAAACGCAAAGACGTGCTGGTCGTGTTCGACGTCCGGCGCTACCAGGAGGACGTGATGTCGTTTGCGCGCGCCGCCGCCGAGCGCGGCGTCGTGCTGGTGCTGATCACCGACCAGTGGCTTTCGCCTCTGTCGCGCCGGGCCGCGCACGTGGTTGCTTGCCGCGTCGCGGCGCCATCGCGCTGGGACTCCAACGTCGCGCTGCTGGCGGTGGTCGAAAAGCTGACCGCCGCGGTCACCGAGCGCTTGGGGAACTTCGCCCGCAAACGCATCGAGGAGCTCGAGCGGCTGCGCGAGGCGACCGCCGTCCCGCCGAACGAGCCAGCCCGGCGCTGAGCCTGGCGACCAAGCGCCGCGCCCTGCCCCGCAGCGCCATCTTGCATTCGGCGGAAAACCACGATTTCTGTGGGTTGCGCAGCCGCCCTGCGTGGCTTGCCGCGGCTTTTGTCCATCGGCGCGGGCCTGGTCGCGCCCGGGAGGACTCGATCGATGTCGCTGAAAACGCAAACCGACATTCTTCACGCGGTGCGCGAGACCGGCAGTTGCAGCATCGCCGACCTCGCCAACCGGCTGGCGGTGTCGACCGAGACGATCCGCCGTAACGTCAAGCCGCTGATCGAAGGCGGCGCGGTTCTGCGTTTTCACGGCGGCGTCATGGTCCCCGACCGCCAGGACGAAGCGCCGTTTCAGCGCCGCATGCAGCTCAATCGCGGCGCCAAGCGCATCGTCGCCAACCTCGTGCGCGACATGGTGCGTGACGGCGACAGCCTGATCCTCGACAACGGCGCCACGAGCGCCTACGTCGCCGAGGCCCTGTCCATTCGATCGAACCTGGTCGTCGTGACAAACTCCGCCGAAATCGCCTGGCGGCTCGCCTCGCGAAACGGCAATCGGGTTTTCATGGCCGGCGGCGAACTGGGCGGCGACGACGCGGCCGCATTCGGCGCGGCGGCGATCGCGTTCATCCGGCAGTTCCAGGTTCGCTATGCCGTGATCTCGGTGGCGGGAATCGCCGTCCGCGGCGACCTCGTCGACTTCCATCTGTTCGAGGCCGAATTCAGCCGCGCGGCGATGGAGCAGGCGGACGAGGTCTGGATCGTCGCCGATCAATCGAAGTTCGGCCGCGAGGCGCCGGTGCGAATCTGCGACCTGTCGGCCGTCGATGTCGTCATCTCGGACGTTCGCCCCGGCGCGGATTTCTTGCGCCAGCTCGGCGAGGCGGGCGTGCGGATCGTCACCCCCGAGGCGAAGGCGCGCACGTGAGCGTTCGCCAACGCTAGGCTTTGATCCGCTCCATTTTCGGGTCGTAGAGCGGCGCCGTATGCAGCGTGCAGGCGACGCGCTCGGTCGCCACTTCGAGCTCGTAGCGCCCGGCGGCGAGAAAGTCGGCGTCGACGCCGTCTTGCGGTCGGCGCACGTAGCCCATGCCGATCGGCTTGCCAATCGTGTGGCCGAAACCGCCGCTGCTCAGCCAGCCGACCCGTTCGCCGTCGCGATAGATCGTCTCGCGCCCGAGCAGCACCACGTCGGGATCGTCGAGCGTGAACGTGCAGAGGAACTTCTTCAGCTTGCCGGCGCGCTGCGCTTCCAGGCTATCGCGGCCAAGGAAGGGCGTCGCCTTCCTGAACTTGACGGCCCAGCCGAGGCCGGCTTCGAGCGGCGTGTAGTCGGGTCCGATGTCGGCGCCCCAGGCGCGATATCCTTTTTCGAGGCGCATGCTCTCGATGCTGCGGTAACCGGCGTTGACGACGCCATGGCTCGCTCCGGCGCGCATCAGCGCTTCGTAGACGGCGATCGCGAATTCGGTCGGGACGTGCAGCTCCCAGCCGAGCTCGCCGACGTAGGTGACGCGCAGCGCCAGGACCGGCGCGCCGGCGACGCCGATCGTGCGGATCTGGCCGAACGGGAATCCGGCGTTGGAGACGTCGTCCGTCGTCACGCTTTCCAATACGCGCCGCGCGTTTGGTCCCATCAGGGCGAGCGTCGCGTAAGCCGACGTGACGTCGATGAGCTCGGCGTCCAAGCCGGCGGGAATGTTGCGGCGAATCCAGTCGAAGTCGTGGGTGGCGAAGCCAGTGCCGGTGACGACATAGAACGCCGTTTGCGAAAGACGGCCGAGCGTCAGGTCGCATTCGATGCCGCCGCGCGCGTTGAGCATCTGGGTGTAGACGAGACTGCCGACCGGCTTTTCGACGTCGTTAGCCGCGATCCAAGAGAGCGCCGCCTCTGTGTCGCGGCCGACCATCATGAACTTGGCGAAGGAAGTCTGGTCGAACAGGGCGACCGATTCGCGCGTCGCTTTGTGCTCGCGCGCCACCGCCTCGAACCAATTGGGGCGGGCGAAGGAGAGGATGTCCTCGGCGCGCTCGTTTTCGCGCGCGAACCAGTTCGGACGCTCCCAGCCGAGCTTCTCGCCGAAAACGGCGCCTTGCGCGCGCAGGCGGTCGTAGAGCGGCGATCGGCGCAGCGGCCGGCCGCTTCTGTGCTCTTCGTGCGGCCAGGCGATCGTGTAGTGCTTGCCGTAGGCTTCGAGCGTGCGCTCGCGCACCCAGTTGACGTCCTGGTGGTTGCGGCCGAAGCGGCGAATGTCGACCGGCCAGAGGTCGTAAGGCGCCTGGCCGCCCGCCACCCATTCGGCCAGCACCTTGCCGGCGCCGCCGCCCGACGCGATGCCGAAGGCGTTGAAGCCGGCGCCGACGAAGAATCCCGCCAGTTCCGGCGCTTCGCCGAGGATGAAGTTGCCGTCGGGGGTGAAGCTCTCCGGGCCGTTGATCAGTTGCTTGACGCCGGCTGAATGGAGAGCGGGAACGCGGCCAAGCGCCAGCTCCATGATCGGCTCGAAATGGTCGAAGTTCGACGGCAGGAGCTGGAATTCGAAATCGCGCGGCAAGCCATCGACGGCCCAGGGAATCGGGTTGGGCTCGTAGCCGCCCATCACCAAGCCGCCGACCTCCTCCTTGTAATAGGTGAGGCGGTCAGGATCGCGCAGCGTCGGCAGGCCGGGCGTCACGCCGGTGATCGCCTCAGTGACAATGTACTGATGTTGCACCGAAACGAGCGGCACGTTGGCGCCGGCGAGCTTGCCAACCTCGCGCGCCCATTGCCCGGCGCAATTGACGACGTATTCGCAGGCGATTCGGCCGCGGCTGGTCCTCACCGCCGCGACGCGGTCGCGCGCGATCTCGACCCCGACGACCTCGACGCCCTCGAAGATCGTCGCGCCGCTCGTTCGCGCGCCCTTGGCGAGCGATTGGGCGATGTCGGAAGGGTTGGCCTGACCGTCGGTCGGCAGGAATGCCGCGCCGATAACGTCGGCGACGTCCATCAGCGGCCACAGGTCGCGCGCCTCCCCTGGCGTCAGCAGATGCATTTCGAGGCCGAACGAGCGCGCGGTGGTCGCCTGGCGCTTCACCTCGATCCAGCGATCTTGGTTGCAGGCGAGCCGCAGGCCGCCGTTCATCTTCCAACCGGTGGCGAGGCCGGTCTCCGCCTCCAGCGTGCGGTAGAGCTTCACCGACTCGCCGAGCAACTGCGTGATGTTGGCGCTCGACCGCAATTGGCCGACGAGCCCGGCTGCGTGCCAGGTGCTGCCGGACGTGAGCGTGTTGCGCTCGAGCAGGACGACGTCTTTCCAGCCGAGTTTCGCCAGATGGTAGGCGGTGGAGCAGCCGATGATCCCGCCGCCGATGACGACGACGCGCGCCTGAGTGGGAAAGGTCGCCATGGTCTCCTCGCTCACCGCAGAGGCTTCGCGGCGCGGGCTCCAGACTGCCGGCCCCTCGCCGATCGTCGTCCCCCGCTAATTTCAGTGTGTGCCGAACCCAGGCGGACGTGTCAACGGATAGCCTCGCATAACCACACAATCGCCTAACCCGTGTTGGATTCTGCTGACATGGGCGGCAGGCGTTACAGCCTGGCGCGCTCCAGGGCGGCCGACAGGCGGTCGAAATAGTCTTCGGCGTAGGCGACGTAATCAAACGCGATCCGCGAATGGATCTCGGAGACCGCGCTCCACAGCGCCTCGCGCATCAGCGAGGCGCATTTCATCGCTTCGAAGGCTTGCAGGACGTTGGCGTCCGGCTCGACGCCGAAATAGGCCGTGAGCAGCGCTCGCTCCTCTGCCTCGCCGAAACTGTTGTTCGACGCCAGGTTGGCGAGATCGAACAACGGACTATTGAGGCCGGCGTAGTCCCAATCGATGAGCCACAGGCGCTCGCCGTCGTCGAAGATGTTGGCGGCGAGCAGGTCGTTGTGGCCGAAGACGATCGTCACCGGCCCGACCAACGCCTCGAGCGCCGCCGCCTGTCTTTCCAGCGCCGGCAAGCGGTCGACGACGCGCGCGCCATGCGCGCGCAGGTCCTCGACGTAGGAACGGATCACCTGGAAAACCCAAAAAGCCAGAATCGGCCCGCGAAAGCGCGGCGCGACGTCATAGTGGCAGCGGCGGATCAGATTGACGATGCGCGGCAGATAGCGGATGTCGCGCACATCCTCGGGCGCGAGCGACCGCCCTTCGAGAAAGCGCGAGACCATCACGCCCGGCGCGGCGAAGACGACTTCGGGCGAAAGGCCGGCGGCGTGCGCGGCCCGGGCCGCCGCGAGCTCGTTGAACCGCATCACGCCATGGACGGGAATGTCGTCGCCAAAGCGGACGACGAACCGGCCGGCCGCGTCTGCCACGACAAAATTCTCGTTGGTGATTCCGCCGTGCAGACGCGAAACGCGAACGTCCCCGGTCCAAATCGGCAGGGCGGCGATCGCCGCTTCATGCTGGTCTCGCCCGTCGCGCCGCATGTCCGTGACGTCTCAACCCCTTCCGCGGACGGTCGCGACGGCGGTCAAGAGGCCGAGGCTGGTCTCTTCAGTCCTTGCCCTGCATGTCGCGCCCGATCTGTCCCATGATCTCGACCGCTGCGTCGAGAGCGACCTTAGCCCGGCTGAGGTCCGGGCGGGCAGGGTCGAATTGAGGCCACGCGTCATCGGCGCCTTGCTCCGGCGGCGCGCTTCGCGCCGCGCCTCCAACCAAAACCACACTTTGCCACGATGGCACACGTTGGCAATAGGGGGGGTCGCGCCGGAAGAGCGCAAGGGCCAATTCGTCGAATTGGGGAGCGGGCCGTTCGAGGGGCCGTCGATCGGCGAGGATTTTGGCGCCCGCCAAAAGCAACCGCCCCCGGCTGTACGGCGCGGGGGCGGGTCGAATGATGCTGGTTGCGGGGGCAGGATTTGAACCTGCGGCCTTCAGGTTATGAGCCTGACGAGCTACCGGGCTGCTCCACCCCGCGTCAGGGCAGTAGGCGATGGGCAGTAGGCAGTAGGTTTGGTTTTGC
>JBEKVR010000083.1:0-21141 GCA_049513815.1 Roseiarcus sp.
TGCTCGAAAACGGGCCGCGTCATGCAATAGGGCTCGGGACTCGGATCCTGAAACGAACAAGCGAGCTGAAGCATGTACGAATGAATCGCACCCTTGACCCGAAGCTCCCCATGTGAGGACTATCGTCGCAGCGGCCCGCAGCGCCATCAGGTCATGACGCTCGATGTCCACGAGTTCATGCGCCGCTTTCTGTTGCATGTCCTGCCGCACGGCTTCCATCGCATCCGGCATTACGGATTGTTCGCCAGCGCGACACGCAAGGCCAACATCGCCCACGCCCGCGAACTGCTGGCCGCGCCGACGTCGTCGCCAGAACCTGTCGAGGCCGCGGAGCCGCCTGATCAACTCCCGCCCTGTCCTTGCTGCGGCGGGCGCATGCGCATCATCGAGACCTTCGAACGTTGGATGCAGCCGAGGGCGCCGCCACGCCGTCCCACAGCAACCGGGGCGCCGTCGTGACCCGGCGCCGTTCAAGCCCTCGCCGTGCCGTCGCGATGCAGCTTCGGCAATCGACAATCCGCGCGCCGATGGTCCCGCTCACGTCCTCAGCGCCGCCGATCCCTGCCAGGATCGCCGAAATGGCCAATCAATCGCCTCCGATATTGGCCGTGATCGCCTGGAAACGCTCCCGCGATGCGCATCCGACAAAGCGCAGCGCACTTCACGACCGTGCAACCCGGCACAGCCAAAACATCAAATCCCCATAAGCTCCGCCCTGCACACCGCGGGTTCGTTCCTCGGCGACTTTCCGACGCCTGACGGCGTCCGAAACTCTTCACGAAGGCAGAACGGCGGCTTCCGGGCGAGAGGAAGCGAAAGCTGATGTTCGATAGCCGGGAGTCGAACGGCGAAGTTCGACCCTGAGGTTCGCCGCTTTCGGGGTGGAGTCGATGGCCGGTCGATCCGCGGCATTCGATGCCCGGGGTCGGCGAGTTCAGCGACCGTCCAAAGCCGTAAGCAGCTGGACCTCGGGGCGTTCGTTGGCCGATTGGATCGTCGTGCAGACGAGCTGCCGTCTGCGCCCGTCACAAGGGGCTCCCTATTCGGCGCAAATCTTGGGGCCCCGATTGAGTGCACGTTGACAGTTTCATCGACGAAGACGATCTTATCGGGATCAAGCGGGGACTGATTTTCGCGCTAGACTTGCCGCTCCAACGCGACGTCGCCGCGAAATTACTCGCTGGCGTGAAACGTGTTTTTTGAAGCTAATCCCGTGCGAGGTGTAGTGTATACGAATAGGCTCGATTCGAACAAGGAATTGGACTTCCAATTAATGAACAAAAAGGGGAAGGTCTCCAGTCTCAAGGTTCCTGCTCTCGGGAAGGCGGTGGCGCTTCTGGAAGCGATCGCGCGCGAACCTGGCCTTAGGTTTACCGACATTCGGGAGCAGCTCGGCATGCCAAATAGCTCAACCAATCATCTCATCTCCACGATGTGCGAACTTGGCCTGATTAAGCAGAAACCGGCGGGCGGCTACGGTTTGGGACTCAAGTTGTTGGAGCTTGCCAGTATTGCGAAAGAGAGCAATGATCTCCAGCGGGACGCGATGCCGCTACTTCGCGAGTTTGCGCATCGGGTCCAACTCACCTGTAATCTCGGCGTGCTTGAGCGGGGCGAGGCGGTCTATATTGCGCGCGTCGAGGGGGCGCGGGACATAATCGTCAAATCTCATGTCGGCCAACGATTTGCTGTCAATTGCAGCGCTCTCGGCAAGTGCCTGATCGCATGGTTGGCGCCTGAGCAGCTCGACGTTGTGATAGCGAACCTCGCTTTCGAAAAGCGGATGCCGAAGACGATCACGAACGCGGCGGATCTCCGTCTTCAGCTGGCCGAAGTTCGGCGTCGAGGCTGGGCGCTCGATGACGAGGAACAGGCGCCGAACACCCGCTGCATTGCAGCACCGATCCGCGATCGCGACAGCGTCGTGGTCGCCGCAATCAGCGTGGTCGGAACGCTGAAGCAAGTTGAGGATGGACGCGTCGAGAGGCTTGCAGCGCAGGTGATCGACGCGGCGAGCGCCATTTCGGAATTTGTCTACAGCACAGCCACAAAAGCATAAGCAACGGCGCTGCCGTATCCAGCGACATCCGCGCCCTCGTCGACCCCCCAGTTAGCTGAAAACCGCCACTTCGCGACCAGCGTGGAGTATGCGCACGGCGCCCGCGCCCATCGTCACCTACACCGGTTCGCCAATCAGCCGCCACGGCACGGAAAACGCGTTGCTGTCCACCTCGACGGCACAGGCGACGCCGACCCGGCGCGACAATTCGCGCGCCGTGACGAAAGATGCTTGACACCTCTTCTGGATATGAGCTAACGTCTCTTTGTGAAATCGAGTTCCAAGTAATGAAAAGACGTCAGGGACGTCTCCAGTTTGAAGGTTCCGCTCTCGGGAAGGGAGTGGCGCGCTTCTAGAAGTGATAGCGCTCGAACCTGGCCTGATTAAGCAAAGATCGTTGGATCGGCGATGTAAGCCCATCCATTGGGAAGTCTGCGCTGTCTCCCGTGACGGGCCGACGCGCGAACTGACGACTGCGCCATCTCTAACGAGGGTCGCAGCACAAAACTCGGAAACTTTGCAGCTTTGCAGCTGAGAAAGTCGAGAGGCAAGTAACAAAAGCGAAGGGATGGAAACATGCTAAGCTCGCGCAAGTTTAAAATAGCAATGCTCGCCACGGTTGCTGCGGTCGCTGCGGTCGCGTTAGGCGGCCTGGGGCCGGCAGCCGCGTCAGCCGATGAGCCGACGATCGGCGTGATCGTGCCGACACTGGATTCGGAATTCTGGAACAGGTACGTCGCGTTCACCAAGATGGGCGCCGAGGCGCTTGGCGAGAAACTCATCATCCTGAACGCCGACAACAAGCCGGATCAGATTATCCAGTTCGTCCAGGATCTCGTCGCTCGCAAGGTCGACGGCATCATCGAGTGTGGTTACTGGTCCTCGGCTCCCCCCACGATCATGTTCGCCCAGCGCGCGAACATTCCTGTCATCATCGTGGACACCTATCCCGATTTCCTCCCGCAGTCCGGAAAATACACCAACTACATCGCGTTCGTCGGACCGAGCGACGAAGACGCCGGCTATCACATGGGCCAGGCGTTGCTTCGCGCGCTCACACCAGGCCCGGACGGCAAGAAGGTGATCGGTGTCGTCAACGGAACGCCCGGCACGTCGGTCGCGATTGACCGCCGCAAAGGTCTCACTGACGCGATCAACGAAGAGGGCGCCGACAAAGTCACGATCGCGGCCGAGGTCAACGGCAATTTCGTTCGCGACCAGGCGCAGACGGCGTTCGAATCCCTCTACCAGGGCCATCCCGAGATCAAAGGGGTCTTTTCGTCCAATGATCCGATGGCGATGGGCGTGATCTCGGCGATGAAGCGCTCAGGCAAGGCGCCTGGCAAGGATGCCGTGATCGTCGGGATGGATCTCAACCCCTCCAACGTCGAGGCAGTGAAGGCCGGCGAGCAGCTCTTTAGCATTGGCGGTCATTGGCTAATGGGCGGCATCGCGGACATAATCATGTATGACTACCTCCACGGCTACAAGATCCCCGCCGACCAGGCTAACGTCAAGCTCAAGCTGCTGCCGATGACGACAGCCGATGTTTCTCGCTACGAGACGGATTTTCCGGGCGGAATGCCGAAGAACTTTGACTTCAAGGCGCACTCGAAGGTCTTGAACAAGGATGCACCGCCCCCGGACCGCTTCGGACCTGAAATGCTCCGATACTCTGACTCCAAGTGATGCGGCGATAGGTCCGTCTGACATCGGCGGTGGCGTCTCCGACGCCACCGTCGGTTCTGCCGGTAAGCTTATGGACGGTTGGGTCCCATGACGATAATTGCGGCCGGTCTGAACAAGCGGTTTGGACCAACCATTGCGGCCAGCAATATTTCGATCACGCTGCGCACGGGTACGGTTCATGCCATCGTCGGTGAAAACGGCGCGGGCAAGTCCACGGTTCTCCGCATGCTGGGCGGGGCCATTCGTCCGGACAGTGGCGAGATGACGTTGGACGGCGCGCCCTACGCGCCGCAATCCGGCTTCGACGCCACACACAGGGGTGTGGCGCTGGTTCATCAGGAAATCACCATCAATCGCTCGTTGAGCGTCGCCGAGAACATCTTCATCGGCGATCTTCGCCTCTATGCGGGGCCGCTTGGAGTGTTGAAGCGAAAGCAGATGGCTGCGGCGGCGCAGGCATCCCTTGACCGAATTGGTGTGAAGATCTCTGTAACCGCCAAGATCGAACGATTGAACCTGGGCGAGTTGAAATGCATCGAGATCGCGCGCGCGATCTCTTCCAATCCGAACACTCTCCTGCTCGACGAGTCGACAGCGTATCTCGACCACCGAGAAGTGGACGCGGTGCTCCATGTCATCCATGAGCTGAAGTCAACGGGCATGACGGTCGGCTTCGTGTCGCATCACCTCGCCGAGGTCGTTGCCGTGGCCGACGATCTGACGATCCTCAAGGACGGCCAATTTGTCGGTTCCTATAGTGCGGCAAGCATCAAGCAGAACGAAATCCATCGTCTGATGGTCGGACGCGATGTCCTGCATGGCATCTATCCGCCACGCTCGCCATCGCCCGCCTCCGCCGCTGCCCCCGCCCTCCGTGTCGAGAAGGCCGCGGTCGGCCGGGAACTGAACGAAATCAGTCTCGAAGTCCGACATGGCGAGATCCTCGGACTTGCCGGCCTGAAAGGCGCCGGAGCGGAGGCGCTGTTTGCCGGTATCGTGGGCGACCAGCCGTTGCGTCACGGCCATCTGCAACTCGAAGGCAAGGACTATCACCCGAGCAATCCCCGTGCGGCCTGGCGACACGGCATCGCCCACCTTCCGGGAGACCGCGGCAATGAAGGGCTGATCGTTTTATTCAGCGTGCTCGATAACCTGGTCATGGCGCGGCCGCCGGCGTTCGGTCCCTTTTTCTCCATGGCCCGCGCCCGCGCGATGTCGGATGATCTGATCAAGCTGATCGGCATCCGCACGCCGAGTGCAGCGGCGCCCTGCCAATCGCTGTCGGGCGGGAATATGCAGAAGGTCGTGGTGGGAAAGTGCCTCGCGGTCGTCCCCGGCCTTCTCCTGGCGAACAACCCGACGCGTGGCGTGGACGTCGGCGCTCGCGAGGAAATCTACCGGATTATGCGCCAGAAAGCGTCCGAGGGCCTCGCCATTCTCCTCTCGTCGGAGGACATGCCCGAACTCATCGGCATGGCGGACCGTCTCGTGGTTCTCCGGCGGGGCGTGATGGTCCACGAGTTCGACTCACTTGAGAACGTCAAAGAGCATGACATCGTGCAGTACATGATTTGAGTCAGGACAATGAGCGAAGCAATGAAAGCAGACTCTCACGGCGGGACTGTCCCGGCTGGTCAAGGCGGTTTGAAAGGTCTCCAGATCGATCTGCTGCGTCGCGGCTTCCCGGCCATATTCCTGGTGATTCTGGTCATCGTCTTCACGATCATGTCGCCGCGTTTCCTGTCGCTCGACAACCTTTCGACCGTCCTCGAGCAGGGTACCGTGCTGCTTGTCGCCGCTCTCGGCGGGACCTTCATCATCATGGCCGGGTCGATCGATATCTCGGTGGGCTCGATCCTCGCCGTTTCGGCGCTAGTGGCGGCGCTGACGGCCGACACACTCGGCGCCCTGGCGATCATCCCCGCAGTCGCGGTCGGCGCGATGTGCGGATGCTTCAACGGTCTGCTGCTTGCGGTCGGCAAGGTGCCATCCTTCGTCGCGACGTTGGGAACGATGGTCGTCTACCGTGGCGTCGTCCTCTACTTTACCCGTGGCGCGCCGGTGGATATCAAGAACGACCAGTTCCTTGACGCCTACTCCAGCATCAGCTTCGGCATTCCGCACACGGTCATGATCGGTCTGGCCCTTGCGGTCATGGCCTGGGCCATCTTCAAATTCACTGTCTTCGGTCGCGAGGTTCTGGCGATCGGCGGCGGCGAGCGTGTCTCGATCCTCACCGGCATCGCCGTTACGCGCGTCAAGATCCTGATGTTTATGCTGCTCGGAGCTCTGTGCGGCATGGCCGGCCTGCTGCAGGGCGCGCGCACCTTGGCCGCGACGTCTCAGCTCGGTCTCGGTCTCGAACTTGATGTCATCGCCTCCGTGGTGGTCGGCGGCACGCCATTGACCGGCGGCCTAGGCAGCATCACCAACACCTTTCTTGGGGTTCTGATCATCACGCTCCTCCAGAACGGCATGAACATGGCTGGTGTCGATCCCTACCTTCAGAACATCATCAAGGGTGTCGTGCTGATCACCGCGGTCTTCATCAATATCGATCGCAAGAAGATCGGGATCATCAAGTAGCGGTGATTGGTGCACCCAACCGGCGCTTCAACAGAATAGAAGGAAGGTACGAGGATGGAATACCGTCAACTTGGCCGGTCTGGCCTCAGGGTCTCCGCCGTTACCCTTGGCACCATGACGTTCGGCGGCACGGGGAAATTCCAGTATGTCGGCAATAGCGACCAGGCTGAGGCCACACGCATGGTCGACATCGCGCTCGACGCCGGCGTCAACCTGCTCGACACCTCGGACCAATACTCGCTGGGAACGGCCGAGGAGATGGTCGGCGAGGCGATCAAGGGCAAGCGTGGACAGGTGCTGCTGGCGACCAAGGTCCGGTATCCGACCGGAACCGGCCCGAACGACGACGGATTGTCGCGCCACCATCTGATTAATGCCTGTGAGGCGAGCCTGAAGCGGCTCGGGGTCGATCACATCGATCTGTATCAGCTCCACGGGTGGGATGGCCTCACCCCGATCGAGGAGACCATGGCGGCGCTGGAGTCCCTCGTCGCGTCGGGAAAGGTCCGCTATCTCGGCGTGTCGAACTTCAGCGGCTGGCACCTCATGAAAGCGCTGGGGGTCGCTGATCGGGCCGGCAGCGCACGCTTCGTCAGCCAGCAGATCCATTACACCCTCGAAGCGCGCGAGGCCGAATACGAACTTATTCCGATCTCGCTGGATCAGGGTGTGGGCGTCCTGGTCTGGAGCCCCCTCGCCGGCGGCCTGCTCTCTGGCCGGTATCGCCGCGGCCAGGCCGGTCCGAAAGACGGACGCAACTTCGCCGGCTTTAAAGAGCCCCCGATCCGCGACGAGGGCCGGCTCTATGACATAATCGAACTGCTGGTCGGGATCGGCGAGGAGCACGGCGTTTCCGCGGCTGAGGTAGCCTTGGCTTGGCTGCTGCGCCGACCGGCGGTGGCTTCAGTGGTGATCGGCGCGAAAAAGGAGGCGCAGCTTCACGCCAACCTCAAGGCGGCGGAACTGCGGCTGACCGATCACGACATGGAGCGGTTGAATGCTGTCAGCAAGTTGCCGCTGCTCTACCCGTACTGGCACCAAGCCTTGACCGCAAGTGAGCGGCTTGGCGCAGTGGATCTTGCGTTGCTGGCGCAATATCTGCCGTTGGAATCGGCTTGGTCGTCGACGACTGTCTGATGCAAGCCGACGGTCACGCCGAGCGGATCGCGGCGCTCGCCATGAACGAGCCGCGATCCGATCGGCCGGGGTCGATCACGCTCGGCGCCGACAAGGCCTAGGTGTGCTTACGGCCCGGGTGGGCCGTTGATGCATGGTTCTATCGTCGGGAACAGGCGAAGCGCCGCCGAAGTCGGCGTTCTCGTCGATGATCCCGTGTGCGAAGACGCTGCGATGAAAGCGCTCGGCGTCGTCGAAACAAGAAATGGAGCGGGCTTGTGAACGCTGAACTGGCGGGAAATCTGGTCGCGGCGGCGATCGCCAAAGCCAAGGCCGACTACGGACGGCCGATATGTGTTGCGGTCTGCGACCGTTACGGATTCTTGACCGCTTTCGCCGCCATGGATGACGCGCCGGTGCGCAGCATCCAGCTGTCGCAAGGCAAGGCTTACACATCCGCACGGATGGGCGTGGACACAGACGCGTTTCTCGAACGGCTGCACGTCAACAACATACCCGCGAGTTATTTCTGCGACGACAAACTGACCGGTCTGCCGGGCGGCTGCGTTGTCAAAGGCGCCGGGGGCGGCGTGATCGGCGCGGTCGGGATCAGTGGGCTTGCGCCTGACGAGGATGTGGCGATTGCAAAAGCACTCGTCGCCCTCGCCTACGCTGAAAACGCGTGAACTCATATATTCGTGAAAGAGAGACGATCATGTCAAAAGCCAGTGTGTATGTCACACGCCTCATCCCTCAAGAAAATATCGACGCGTTGCGGACGCAGTTCGACGTCGAGGTGAATATGGAAGACCGGGCCTTGAGCCCGGCCGAACTCAAGGAAAAAGTTCGCGGAAGGTCGGCGGTGGTCAGCCTGTTGACTGATAACATCACGGGCGAAGTCCTCGACGCTGCGGGGCCTCAATGCAGGATCGTCGCAAACTATGCTGTCGGGTACAATAATTTTGACCTGGCGGCGGCGACGGAACGCAAGGTTATCCTGACCAATACGCCAGGAGTGCTGGATGACGCCACGGCGACTCACACCTTCACGCTCTTACTGGCGGTGGCGAGGCGGATCGCCGAAGGGGACAAGTTCGTCCGCGCCGGCAAATGGCAGGGCTGGGCTCCGATGTTCTTCGTCGGCCTTGATGTCGATCGTCGCACCTTGGGCATCGCAGGGCTTGGCCGCATTGGCAAGAATGTCGCGCGCAAGGCGCGCGGCTTCGATATGCGAATCATCTACAATGACGTGCGACGCGACGCGGCTTTCGAGTCCGAAAGCGGGGCTGAATTTGTCGATAAAGAGACCCTGTTGCGCGAAGCCGATTTCTTGACCCTACACGTTCCGCTATTGCCCGAAACCCATCATTATATCGGTGCGGCGGAGTTCAAGAAAATGAAGAGAACCGCCGTCCTCATCAATGCGAGCCGGGGGCCTGTGGTTGACGAAAGAGCCCTCGTCGAAGCTTTGCGCGAGAAACGGATCTTCGGCGCCGGACTCGACGTTTTCGAAAACGAACCCGCCCTCGAACCGGGCTTGATCGGCCTCGACAACGTCATTGTCGTTCCCCACGTCGCTTCGGCGACTCCGGCTACCCGCATCAGCATGGGAGAGATCGTCGTTGCGAATATTCGCAATGTGCTGAACGGCCTTCCTCCGAAAACCTGCGTGAACCCCGAGGTGCTGAGAAGTTAGGCTTCGGTTGGCGATCGACGAGGCTCGGCTTGTGTTTCTGCGCCGGAACGGGACCCCATCCCTGCTCGTATTCTTAGCGTTGCATCAAAGCGCTGGATCGGATTCGGCGGGGGGTCCCTTTCCGCCGCTGAAACTCAAGCCGCCGAACACTTAAGAAACGCAAACGTCATTCAGTTTGGAGTTAGTCATGCGCAAGTTGGGCTTCGTAGGTCTCGGCATCATGGGCACGCCGATGGCGGGACATCTCATTGCCGCCGGTCATCAGGTTTTCGCGTACGACCAGAAGGATCTGCCGGCGGAACTGGTCGCCAAGGGCCTGATCAAGTGCGCCTCTAGCAAGGACGTCGCAGCGGCCTGCGAGATTTTCATCGTCATGGTGCCGGATACTCCGCATGTCGGCGCGGTGCTGTTCGGGGAAAACGGGGCGGCTGAAGGGCTGTCCAAAGGCAAGATTGTCGTCGACATGAGTTCGATCTCTCCGATCGAGACGAAGCAGTACGCCGCTAAGATTGAGGCGCTCGGCTGCGAGTATCTCGACGCGCCGGTATCGGGCGGCGAAGTTGGCGCCAAAGCCGGCACGCTCTCCATCATGGTCGGCGGCAAGGACGAGGTCTTCGCGATCGTCAAGCCGCTGTTCGAATTGATGGGCAAGAACATTACTTTGGTCGGCGGCGTTGGCGCCGGCCAAACCGCCAAGGTCGCCAATCAGATGATCGTCGCCATGACCATCGAGGCGGTGGGGGAGGCGCTTCTGTTCGCGGCCAGGGCTGGCGCCGATCCGGCCCGCGTACGTCAGGCTTTGATGGGCGGCTTCGCGTCTTCCAAGATTCTCGAAGTGCACGGCGAGAGGATGGTCAAGCGGACTTTTGATCCGGGCTTCCGAATCGCACTGCACCAAAAGGATCTGAATCTCGCCTTGACGGCGGCGCGTCAGATGGGCCTTTCGCTGCCTAACACGGCCACCTGTCAGGAACTGTTCAATTCCTGCGCCGCCCATGGCGGCAGCGGCTGGGACCATTCGGCGATCGTCAAGGCGCTCGAGACCCTGGCAAACTTCGAGATCGGCCAATCCGCCTGATCTCGTAAGCGGGAAACGGCGCCGTGAACTTTGATCCACGCGCCCTATTGCGGCGGATGTTCGATGCGGCGATCGAGGCGGCGCAGCCGTCGCACTGCGTCCCGCCCCATTTGCCCGACGCGCCGAAGGGACGATTCATTGTCCTCGGCGCGGGCAAGGCCTCCGCTGCGATGGCGCGCGCGGTTGAAGATCATTGGCGCGGAGAAATTTCCGGCCTCGTTGTCACGCGTTACGGGTACGGGGCGCCCTGCGCCAAAATCGAGATCGTGGAAGCGGCGCATCCCGTGCCGGACGCCGCGGGCCTCGCGGCCGCGCGGCGCATTCGCGACATCGCAGCGTCGGCTGGCCCCGACGACACCGTCCTCTGCCTAATATCCGGCGGCGGTTCGTCGCTCTTGGCGCTGCCCGCCCCGGGTCTCACTCTCGAAGACAAGCAGACGGTCAACCGCGCCTTGTTGAGATCGGGAGCGACCATTTCGGAGATGAACTGCGTGCGTCGTCACCTGTCCGGGATCAAGGGCGGGCGCCTCGCGGCGCTGGCCCATCCGGCCAAGGTCGTGACCCTGCTGATTTCCGACGTGCCTGGCGACGTTCCTGCCGACATCGCCTCCGGGCCGACTGTGGCGGACGCCACGACCTGCACCGACGCCCTCGCGATCGTGAAGCGTTACGGCATCGACCTCCCGCCGGCGGTCCGTGAAACGCTCGAAAGCGGACGCGGCGAGACGGTGAAACCAGGGGATCCCCGTATCGCCGGCGTCGAGACCCGATTGATCGCCACGCCGCAGATGGCGCTGGAGGCGGCCGCTCGGGTGGCCCGCGCGGCCGATATGCCCGTTCATATCCTCGGCGACTCGATCGAAGGCGAGGCGCGCGATGTCGGGACCGTCATGGCTGGCGTCGTCAAGCAGATTGTGAAACGCGGCCAGCCCTTCACTGCCCCCTGCGTGCTTCTTTCGGGCGGCGAGACGACCGTCACTGTGCGGGGCCGCGGCCGTGGCGGTCGCAATGTCGAATTCCTGCTCTCCCTTGGTGTCGCGCTCGATGGGCTCGCCGGCGTGTGGGCATTGGCGGGCGACACCGACGGCGTCGACGGACTGGAGGAGATTGCAGGCGCGATCCTCACGCCCGACACGCTCGATCGCGCCTGGGCAGTCGGTATCCGTCCAAAGGACGCTCTCGCCGACAACGATGGCCACGGCTTCTTCGGCGCGCTCGGCGACGCGGTTGTCACTGGACCGACTTTGACGAACGTCAACGATTTCAGAGCCGCGATCATCGGCGGCCCACCACAATGAAGACCGTACGCCTTCCCGGCGGCGAAGTTGTTCCGGCGCGCAGTGCCGCCGCAGGCGCATAGGTCACTCCGCGCCGCCGTCTTTCGCTACTGACGCCGCGGCTGCCGAACAACCTTCGAGCCCCGGAGCGCTTCCGTCATTGCGGCGCTGGTGAGCTGTTGCCCGTGGAACAGTCGCGGCACCCGCCGAATGGCTGCATAACGTCGGCTTTCGAGAGGCGACCGATCGCCCGTGAATGACGGTCATGGGCGCGAAGCTGCCGAACGCGAATGCGGAAGTTTGGCCGGGGTAGTTCGTACAATGGGCGTCGTCGGGGGGCTTCACCGCCCGAAGCGTCGCGAACGCTGCTGAAACGATCGCACAGCGCGCAGAAAGTCGACCCTGCGGAACGCCGGCCAGTTCATATCCGAGAAGTAAAGCTCGCTCGCAGCGCTTTGCCACAGCAAAAAGCCGGACAAACGAACCTCGCCGCTTGTGCGGATGATCAGGTCGAGGTCGGGGAGGCCCACCGTGTAAAGGTAGTTGTCGATCGCTGAAGGGGTGATCTCTTCGACAATTGCGTCCAAGATCGCTCCGTGCCGAGCCTTGTCGCGCAACAGAGCGCGAACCGCGTCGATGATCTCCTCCCGACCATCGTAAGCGATCGCGATGGTGAGCATCAGAGCCTCGTTCCCGGCTGTGGCCTTTTCGGCTCGGCGAAGCACGTCGAGGGTCGAGGGCGGCAGGAGATCGAGGCGACCGACAGCCTTGACCCGAACCCCGCGACGGTGAATTGCCGGGTCCTCGACCAAGGCGCCGATCTTCGCTTCGACGGCCCCAAGGATGCCGGAGACCTCGGTCTCCGATCTCTTCAAATTGTCGATCGAGCACACCCAAAGCGTCACCGCTGGGATAGCGAGATCAATGCACCAAGCGAGCACATCGTCGAGCTTTTCTGCGCCGATCGCGTAGGCCGCGCGCGCATCGGCGACGCCATGCTCGCGAGCGTAGCGTCGATTGCCGTCAAGAATGATCCCGACGTGACGCGGAACCGAGCCCGTTCGGATTTGACGTCGCAACCGAGATTCATAGAGCCAGTAGATGAGCCGTCGCATTTGACCGTGTTATACCAAGTCCCGGAGGGCGTGACTCTCGGCTTCCCAAATCGGCAGCGAGCTGATTCAAGGTGGCGAACCCAGGAGGTTTGCCATGGCTCTTCCGCTCCGGGATGATTTTGATTGTGAAGCGGCGTGGGGTCTGACTGCCGATCGGCGCGATATGTTATTGAAACAATTGCGCTGGGTGGGGTGAATTCGTGTTGCCGATACACGCCATGGTATGCTTAGCGGCATGAACCGCGATTTTGTTGAGAGGGCTCTGGCGCAAGCGGAGAGACATGTTGCAGAAGGCAAAGTCATCCTTGCTCGCCAGCGAGCTGCAATCGCGGCCTCGGAACTGATCGGAGGCAACGTCGCTCGTTTCAAAGAGCTTCTATCTGTCTTTGAAGACAGCCAACGTATACATGTTGCCGATCGAGATCGGCTGCGGAAAGATTTGGAAGACGCCCTGCGGTCCTGAAGGCGAGAGACGCGCCGCCGACGTCATCGGCAACGCCGTCAAAGTCATGCGCGTCGCGACGGGCAAGGAAACTGAGAGCGCCGGCCAGCCGGGCGCTTCACGCCTTTAGGCCCCGGGGGCCATCGATATCCTCATAGGCCGTAACAAGAGCATCTATTTTGGCAAGAACGTTCTGATAGTACCGCCGCCGTTGCTCGGCCACGTTTGCGCCATCTTGGATGATGCTCGCGCCCGTCTCGATATTGTCGAGAGCGGCGACTGCCGCTGCCCTGTCTTCGCGGAGTGCCGCGACCCTATCGTAGTACTCTCCCATATCGATCCTCATACTTTGCAGCAAAGCTTCCATAGAACGCGAGCGCGTGTCGATCCGCCGTATTTTCAAACTGAGACACTGCCACTGTCCTGACAGTCTCGCATTGCGGCGAATTCTCGGAGAGAATCGGAATCTACTCACGAGGCTTGGCGATGCGCTGCGGCGGCTCGGCTTCAGGCGTGAGCGACGGTGGCTAGGGAAAGGGTCCGATAGGGCCGGATGACCGCAAACCACCCGTGGTTGCCGAAGGCACCCCGCGGCATCGCGTCCGGTTTCGAGAATGGCCGCGTTGGCCGCTACCGGCCGTAACGGGCGCATTGCAGACGCCAAGAGAGCTATGGGCTGGCTCTATATGTAGTGCGTGCGTCTTAACCGGATTGGCACGGAATGGGCTAAGCGATCCTTGAAAGGATGGGCAGACGGATTCGTGGAAGAATCGGCTCGGAGATCCTTGTCGCGGCCGTTCTCAAACGCAATGCGACCCGCAAAACCAGCCTGTGGATCCTTGCCGCGACAGGCTTGCGGAATGAGGCCGATTGGGTGTTGGATTGGGTCACCTGACTAGGACACACGGCATTCCAGGCGTCACGAAAAGCATTGATTTTGCAAGGTAGTGTTGGCGTCGAAAGTCGTCTCTCGGACTTCAATCCTCTCTTGCAGCACCAGTTCAATCAAAGCAATCAACGGGATGCTGGACAAGCACTCCCTTTTCCCCAGCGAACAAAGCGCGAAAACTCCCCAGAAATCTCGCCCCGAGCCCGGGGAAAATCCGGGGACTTTGTTCGCGTGACGTTCATGGGGAGCGCACGCGGACGATTGAGGCGTTTCCTCTGGTAGCGCGGCCGAATGCGACGAGGCGGGCGCGATCGTTGAGCGGACGGGCGCGTCTCTCGCGCGACCGTCTGCGACCAGGGGCTAGTGACTTAGAAGACAAGGACAACGCGCCATGAGCAGCACGTCGAAGGTCGTCATGTTCGGCGCTTTCCAGAAGCCGCTTGCATCTTCTTCGGTCTCAGTTCCAAACGAGAAACTCGCCTCGCCGGGCGACAGCGAGAAAACCGCAGAAGCCGCAGAAAACATCGGCCTCGCGGGCATATCGGGCGACACCGCCTCAGCGTAGTTCGGGAGTAAGGCGAAGCCGCCCAGCTCGAAGAAAGTCAAAGCCGCAGGTTCCAACCTAAAGGGCGCGGTCAAGGTGATCCCGACCGCTGGCCCCGAGGGCTATAGAGGCCGTTGCGGGCAGTCGGGGAAGAGAGGCTGAACGCAGCTTAACGGGCTCGCTTGGGAGCGCCCCCCCAACGCCCGACTTGCGTTGATCTAAGTCAGTGTGCGGCGCATCGATGAGTGGCCGCGCGGCGGCGCGAAGCGCAACATCATGCGGCAGGCCACAATCCGGCATAGGCGGATGATCCCTCCGGCGCGGTGAATCGGCTTCGGGCCGCTGTTCACGCGCCCTCCTGGCCGCGGCGACGGCGGCCGGCGCCCTTGGCCGCGGGCGGGGCGACGAGTTTGCCGAGCGCCGCCTCGATCGCGGCGAGATCGGGCCGTGGCCCGCGCTGGTGTCGGTCGAGCGCGCGCCGCATCGCCGCGACGTGGGCCGGCGTATTGCCGCAGCAGCCGCCAACGATGCGCGCGCCGGCGTCGATCGCCAGCGCGATGTAGCGCTGCATGAGCTCTGGCGATCCAGAATAGTGGAGATGTCCGTCGCGCCATTGCGGCAGGCCAGCGTTGGCTTTGGCGATGACGATCGCGTCGGGGTCCGCCTCGGTCATCGCCAGCACCGAGACGACGAGATCGGCGGCGCCGACGCCGCAATTGGCTCCAACGGCGAGCGGCGGCGGCGTGAGATCTTCGAACGCCCGCGCGAACACCGCGGGCGCGAGCCCCATCATCGTACGGCCCGCGGTATCGAAGCTCGCGGTCGCGGTATAAGGCGCGCCGACGGCGATCGCCGCGCGCGCCGCGGCGCGGGCCTCCTCGAGCGCCGACATCGTCTCGATCCAGACGACGTCCACGCCGCCGTTTCTGAGGCCTTCGATCTGCTCGACGAAAATCTCTGTCGCCTCGTCCTCGCTCAGAGACCCGAGCGGGGCGAGCATCTCGCCGGTCGGACCGACCGAACCCGCCACGACGACAGGTCGGCCCGCTCGGTCGGCGATGGCGCGCGCATTTTGCGCCGCCAGTTGGCTGAGCGCCTTCGCGCGCGCGCCCAGGCCGCGCAGGCCGAGGCGACGGCGGTTGGCGCCAAAGCTGTTGCTCAGGATGATGTCGGCGCCGGCGTCGACGAAGCTCTGATGCAGCGCGCGAATGCGATCCGGATGCGTCTCGTTCCAAAGTTCGGCGCATTCGCCCGAATCGAGGCCGGCCGCGATCAGGTTGGTTCCCGTGGCGCCGTCGGCGAGCAGCGGCCGCCCTTTGGCGATCAGTTTCGACAACATCGATTCTCACCTACCTTCGAACAGCGTCAGCCGGACGGCAGCGTGACCCGGCGCTTGCACGCGGCTTCATTTCGTCGCCCCGCTCGAAGCCGGGGCGCCGCTCCGCCGTTCCGAGCGTGGCGCTTGACGGCAGCGGGATTTCCCCGACCCGTCCGTGCGTCGCGCCGTCGCGACCGCCTCTGCGGCGACGCCGAGCCCGGTGTAACGGCGTTCGAAAGCGAGGCCGAGCCGCGCGGCGGCTGCTTCCGCGCGCGCGGTCAGATCGGCGTCTTCGGTCTGGGCGAGATAGACGAGCCGCTTGTAGCGGTGGAAGTAGTCGTTGCGCAGGTCGGGGAAACGGTCGAGGCCGAGGCCGCGGATGACCAGGCGATCGAAATGCCGGGCGAGAAAGTCGGTGACAAAGAACGAACCCGGCTCTTCCGCCATCATCGCCGCGATCGCATCCTCGCCGGCGTAGAAGGCGTAGCAGTGCGGTCCGGCGATTCGGGGCACGTTCTCTTCGGCGAGCACGACGTCGAGCGCGCCGCCCGTGCCGCAATCGCCGTAGACGACCAGGATCTCGTCGCAGCGCGCGCGGTTCTCGCGGATCTTACGCCGGATCGCTTCGGGAATGCGTTCGGGTCGGTTGTGCAATTGCGCGGGCAGGCACGTCACGTCGAGGCCGCCGAGCGGGCCGCGCGACAGCGCGACCATCTCGCGCGCCAAGGCGCCGCAGGCGATCGCCAGCGTCTTGCGCGGCGCCGCGCGCATGATCTCCGTTTGGTCGGCCTCAGCGGCGGGCGCCGTCATGTCCGAGCCTCGTTCGCATGAGACGCGCAGCCGCCACTTGGCGGTCAGCGTCGCCCGTTGAATTCCTTCACCGCCTCGAACATCGCGACCATGTTCTCGACCGGCGTGTCAGCCTGCACATTGTGAATCGCGTTGAATACGAAGCCGCCGCCTTGCGAAAAGATCTCGCAGCGCTCGAGAACCTCGGCCCGCACGTCGGCCGGCGTCCCAAACGGAAGTGTCTGCTGCGTATCGACTCCGCCGCCCCAGAAGACGAGGCGACCCTTGTATTTCTCTTTCAGCATGCGCGGGTCCATGCCTTTGGCCGAGCACTGAACCGGATTGATGATGTCGATCCCGGCGTCGATCATCGACTCGAAGAACCGCTCCGACGAGCCGCAGGAATGCTTGAAGGTCTTCCAGGTCGTGTGCTTGTGAATCCAGTCGCAGATCTCGGCGTAATGCGGCTTCCACAACGAGTCGAACGTCCTGACCGAGCAGAAGGACGACGTCTGCGTCCCGAAGTCCGTGCCGCAAAGAAAGATCACGTCGATCGCGTTATCGCCGAGACGCTGGCGAATTCTCGTGAGGTTGTCGATGCCGACCTCGACCTGCCGCTCGAAAATTTTGTGCACGACGTCCGGCCGACTCGCCGTCAACATGTACCACTCGGCGACGTCGCGCACGCCTTTGGGCTCAACCAGATCGGGCCCCGGCACCCAGGCGATATCGCCAAGATTGGTGTTCACCAGTGACGCGAACACGGCGTATTCGCCGCTTTCGAGCGCGCGCGCGTCCTGCTCGATGTCGTCGAGTTGGGTCTCGGTCAGCGGCTGATACTGCTCGGCGTTGTCGTCGGGATTGAGATTGTCGAGGTCGATCGGCTTCTGGCGAATGATCGCATCGAAGAAGAAGCCGTCCTTGGGCATATGCCCGCTCGGAGGAGCGCTCAGATCGCCCTTGGGATAGATCAGCAAGCCGCCCTTTTCCGGGTCAACGGTGGTGCGGAAGCCCTCCGGCACCAGCACCTCGAGCCCGTTGAACGTCCACGGCTTCCAGTCGCGGTTGTCGAAGCCGAAGAACGTGCCGCGGCCCATCAGCGGCGCGACGTCGACGCCGATCGCCTCCTTGAGATCGTCCTCGATCAGACCCAGCATCTGAAACGGCTCGCACACTTTCACCGGCCGCTTTTCGAGACCGTAGTGGTCTCTGAGCTTGGCGACGCAGCTCACGTGCATGCCGGTGGTCGCCGACCCGCCAAAGTCCATGGGCGCGCCGTCGGGCGTGCGATGATTGATCGCGTCGAGCACCCGCTTGCGCCTGGGTCCGATCGTCTTCTCGGCGCTCATCGCCGCGACTCCTGTTTTCCAGCTTGCCGGAGTCGGTCCTCGCGTCAGTTGGACAGCCCCACGTGCCGCCGCGCGAGCGCAACCGCATCGCTCGCCGTCGCGCCGTAACCGTCGGCGCCGATCTCCGTCGCGTAGCGCTCGCTGAGCGGCGCGCCGCCGACCAGGATCTTGACCTCGCGCCTAAGGTCAGCGGCCTCGATCGCGGCGATCGTCGTCCGCATCGACTCCATCGTCACCGTCAGAAGCGCCGACAGGCAGACAATTTGCGGATGGCGCTCGCGAATGGCCGCGACGAACGCTTCCGGCGCCACGTCCGCGCCGAGGTCGATTACCTCGAAGCCCGCGCCTTCGAGCATCGACGTGACGAGGTTCTTGCCAATGTCGTGCAGGTCGCCCTTGACCGCGCCGGCGACGACGACGCCCGCGGGCTTCGCGCCCCTCGCGGCGAGCAGCGGCCGCAACGGCGCCATCGCCGCTTTCATCGCCCGGGCGGCCAGCAGCAATTCCGGCACGAAGTACTCCTCCTCCTGGAAGAGCTTGCCGACTTCGTCCATCGCCGGGATCATCGTCTCGGACACGAGGGCCAGCGGGTCGGCGCCGGCCTTGAGTCCCTCTTCGACGAGCGACTGCGCGAGCTGCGCCTTGCCGTCGACAATTGCGTCGAACAATGCCTGCGACAGCGCCATCGCCCCCTCCCCCCGAGGAACGCCATATTTCGTTGTTCGTTGAATGGCTTCTACAATATGGCGCGCCAACAGGGGTTGATTGTCGTCAACCGGGCTGGATCGCCGGCCGACGCAGGTCGTAAACGCCAGATGGACGGACGCCCGAGCGTCGATGGGCTTGCCGGCGAATTCGTCACGGCGCGTCGCCTTGCGCGCCCACATGCTCGGCGAAGCCGATGTTCTTCATGAAGCGATTCTGAAACTGCGGATGCGTGTTGAGTTCGACATAGCGACAGCGGGCGGCGATCGCCGCCGCGCGCTCGCGTTCCGCGGTCGAAGCGAGCATGCGCGCGACGCCGACGCCCGCCGCGTTGCCGACTTGCGCATAGCGCGCGAGCGGCAGCGGCGGCAGTAGGCCGACGGCGACGGCGTTGGCGACGTCGACGCACTGACCGAAGGCGCCGGCGAGCACGAAGCGGTCGACGCCCTGTTCAGCGACGCCGGAGAGATCGAGCAACAGATCGACGCCAGTGCGGATCGCGGCTTTCGCCAACTGGACGGCGCGCACGTCGGCCTGAAGAATGTGCACGTCGGGCGCAAGCGCGATCGCCGGTTTGCCGTCCAGGCGAACGAAACCTTCGCCGCGGTCGCGAATCCGGCCGCTTTTGTTCAAGAGTCCCAGCCGAAGCGCGGCGGCGATCGCGTCGAGGACGCCGGAGCCGCAAATTCCCACCGCCTCGCCGCCGCCGATCGTCGTCGCGACGAGCGCGCCGTTTTCGACCCGAACGCGTTCGATCGCGCCCTCTGCCGCCCGCATGCCGCAGTCGATGTTGCCGCCTTCCAGCGCCGGACCCGACGGGCACGACGCCGACACGATCCGGCCGCCGGAAACAAGCGAGACTTCCGTGTTGGTGCCGATGTCCATCACCAGCGTCGCGCCGTCCCCGTCCCAGCGCGCGCGCGTCGCCAACAACACTGCAACGTGGTCAGAACCGACGAAACCGCCGACGCCGGGCGCCGCGTGAACGCGCGCGGAGGGCGCCAGAGCGAGCCCGAGGTCGCGCGCTGCGACGTCGAGCGCGCCGTTGACCGCAGCGACATAGGGAGCGCGCGCAAGCTGGTCGACCGGCAAGCCGAGCAGAAGATGCTGCATCGCCGTGTTGCCGCATACAGCGACGTCGAAAATGTCGTCTTCCCTCCGGCCGACCGCTTCGGCGAGGTCGCGGGCGAGCGACTGAATCGCCAGCGCCGCCGCGGCGCTGAGCTCTGCCAGGGCTTCCGGGCCGGCGAGCGCATGGTTGAGCCGGGTGACCACGTCGGCGCCCCAGACGACCTGCGGGTTCTCGATCCCTAGGCTCGCCAGCCGCTCGCCGGTCATGAGATCGATGAGAAAACCAACGACGTTGGTCGTGCCGAGATCGATCGCCAATCCCAAGGCGACGCGCTCGGGCGGCGCGACGCCGACCACGGTTGCGCCGCGAACAAACGCGCGCGCCGAGAAACGATTGGCGCGCAGGATCTCGGGCAGCGCGCGCGCGGCGACGAGCTCGATCGAGCCGACGTCGGGAAGCGCCTCGGCGAGCCGTTCGAAGTCGCCACGCGGGTCCGCCAGCGACGGCTCGGCGACGTGGACGTCGAAGGCGCGAACCGCGGGCGCCGGAGCGACGTCGCCGAGCCAATCCTTCGCGTCGACCTCGGCGCGCACGACAGGCGCCAGCGAGCGCGGCGCGATCTCCGCCTCGCAATCCCGCCGCGGCTTCATGCGGCAAGCGCGACGCCACTTCTTGCCGGGACCGACGAGCGTCTCGCCGTCGAGCAAGGCTTGGCCGCGAACCAGCCTCACCGTGCAGGAGCCGCAGACGCCGCGCCCGCCGCAAGCGCCGAGGACCCGGACGCCGTGACGGCGCGCGGCGTGAAAGATCGTCTCATCCTCACCGCACGCAATTTCGCGATTGAGATTCACGAATGCGACGCGATGCCCGCTCGCCGGCGAAGACGGCAAAGCGGTCATCGATCGCGCCTCGCGCAGCAGATCTCGCGCCAGCGGCAATCGCCGCAGCGCAACCTGTTCGTCGTCGGATAGTCGCATCCGACGCCGAAGACGAACGAGGCCGACTTGTGTGGCGACAAGTTGAGTCCCGGCGTACAGCCAAGGCCGATGCGCACGGCGCCGAATAGTCTGAGCGCCGCCGGCGGAGGCTCGAGGGCGAGGCCGGCATCGCCGCGACGCAGCTTGCCGGCGATGGTCAGGCCGCGCCTTCTGACGAGCGCGAGCGCCGGGTCCTGCAATCGGCGCGAGACCTCCATCGCCACTTGATTGCCGAGCGCGTCGAGCGCCTGTCTCACGTTGCGTTCTTCCCCGCTGCGTCGGCGGCGTGATCCGCCGACGCGTTGCGATTGTCGCTCGGTCAGTGGGCGAAGTCGGTGACGGTCACCTTGCGAAGTTCGCCATCGCCCGCCTCCATGCGTCTTATGTAGTCCGGGCACTCGGAGAGCTTGATCTGGTGGGAGACGAGGTCGTCGACGCGA
>JBEKVR010000084.1:0-21013 GCA_049513815.1 Roseiarcus sp.
GCCGATTTCGCTGTCGCCCGCTTCGGTGCGCAACGTCATGCAGGACCTCGAGGAGCTCGGCCTGGTGTACGCTCCCCACACCAGCGCCGGCCGCCTGCCGACCCAGCTCGGCCTGCGCTTCTACGTCGACGCGCTGCTTGAATTCGGCGATCTGGGCCGTGAGGAGCGCGCGCGGATCGACAAGCAGGTGCGCGCCGCCGCCGAGGAGGCCGGCTTCGAAGGCGCGCTGACCCAGGCGACCGCCCTGCTCTCCGACCTGACCCACGGCGCCGGCGTCGTCATCACCTCGAAGGACAATGTCCGCCTCAAGCATGTCGAGTTCGTCCGCCTCGACCCCGAGCGGGCGCTGGCGGTGCTGGTCGGCGAGGACGGCTCGGTTGAGAACCGCGTCGTCGCGACGCCCGCCGGCATGCCGGCTTCGACCCTCGCCGAGGCGGCCAACTACCTCAACGCCCAGGTCCGCGGCCGCACGCTGGCGGAAGCGCGCGAGGACGTCGCGCGGTCGCGCGAAGCGGCGCGCGGCGAGCTCGACGCGCTGGCGGCGCGGCTGGTCGACGCCGGCCTCGCCTCCTGGGCGGGGGCGGAGGAGGCGAGCCGACAATTGATCGTACGCGGCCAGGCCAATTTGATCGCCGACCTGCACGCCGACGCCGATCTCGAGCGCATCCGCCGCCTGTTCGCCGACCTCGAGACCCAGACCGACGTCATCGACCTGCTGCACCGCGCCGAGAACGGCGAAGGCGTGAAGATCTTCATCGGCGCGGAGAACAAGTTGTTCTCGCTGTCCGGCTCGTCGATGATCGCCGCGCCGTTGCGCGGCGGCGACCGGCGGGTGGCGGGCGTGCTCGGCGTGATCGGCCCGACCCGCCTCAATTACGGCCGCATCGTGCCGATGGTCGAATACGCCGCCCAGGTGCTCGGCGACCTCAAACGGTCGCGTTGAGCCGCTATGGAGCAAGTCGGCGTTTTGGTTTAGAAACGGGCCGGCCGCAGCGGGGAGGCGCCATGACCAACGCAACCAACGGAACTCAGCCCCACAGCCTCGGCTTCGCCATCGAGCATCTGCGCGCGCGATGGGGCGAGATCGTCACCTTCGGCGCCCTGCTGATCGTGCTGGGCGTCGCAGCGTTGTGTTTCACCCTCCCCTCGACCGTCGTGACCGTTACGCTCAACGGCGTCTTCTTTCTGGTCGCCGGCGTGGCGGAGATCGGCGTCGGCGCGCACGCCAAGAGCTGGGCGCGGTACTTCCTCTGGATCGTCGGCGGCGCAATTTATCTGATCGCGGGCCTGATCTGCATCATCAACCCGATCTTCGCCATTTTCGCTCTGACTTTGGCTCTCGGGGCCGGACTGATCGCTGCGGCGTGCGTGCGCGCCTATCTCGCCTTTTATATGCCCGCCGACAACGCGCGCGTCATGGTGCTGGTCGCTGCGGCGTTCACGTTCCTGCTCGGCCTTCTCATAGTCGCTCGGTGGCCCACGGACGCCCACTACGTCCTGGGAATTCTGCTCGGCGTCGATTTGCTTTTTCATGGAATCGGCTGGGCGACCTTCGGGGTCGGCCTCAGGCCGCGCCGCTAAGCGGGCCGAGCGGGCGCCGGCGGCAGTTTCGGGCGCCAAAAACCGCGCGATTTGAGCGCGTTGCGGACCTCCAGGCGGTCGCGCGAATTTTTTCGTCAGATTGATCGTCGTCATGAACGGCCTCGCCGTCTGCGGGTAGGTCGAGGGCGGTTCCGCCGGCGCCGGGTTCTGTCCCTGCGGCCCGCGGCAAAGTTCTTCGACATGGGCCGCTCGACGCCTGAGCTTCGAACGTGGTCCGATTTCTGGGAGGCGGTTTATGACGAAATGGGTTTACCCCTTCGGTCCCGAGAAGACCGAAGGCCGCGGAGCGATGAAGAACCTTCTCGGCGGCAAGGGCGCCAATCTGGCGGAAATGGCCTTCCTCGGCCTGCCGGTGCCGCCCGGCTTCACGATCAGCACCGAAGTCTGCACCCACTTCTACGCCAACGGCCGCACCTACCCGGCCGACCTCGTCAAGCAGGTCGACGAGGCGATCGCCGCTCTCAATCGCCAGACCGGGCGCGTGTTCGGCGACAACGCCAACCCGCTGCTCGTCTCCGTGCGCTCCGGCGCCCGCGCCTCGATGCCGGGCATGATGGACACCGTGCTCAACCTCGGCCTCAACGACGAGTCGGTTAAGACCCTCGCCAAGACCTCGGGCGACGAGCGGTTCGCCTACGACAGCTATCGCCGCTTCATCCAGATGTATTCGTGCGTGGTGCTCGAGCTCGATCACAACACGTTCGAGGAGATCCTCGAAGGCGTGAAGGACAAGAAGGGCCACCACCTCGACACCGACCTCACCGCCGCTGATTGGCGCGACGTCATCGTCGGTTACGAGGCGGCTGTGCAGAAGGCCCTTGGCAAGCCGTTCCCGCAGGATCCGCGCGACCAGTTGTGGGGCGCGATCGGCGCCGTGTTCGGTTCGTGGATGACCGCGCGCGCGATCACCTATCGTCGGCTCAACGACATTCCCGGCGACTGGGGCACCGCGGTCAACGTTCAGGCGATGGTGTTCGGCAACATGGGCGAGACGAGCGCCACCGGCGTCGCCTTCACCCGCAACCCGTCGACCGGCGAGAACAAGCTTTACGGCGAGTTCCTGGTCAACGCGCAGGGCGAGGATGTCGTCGCCGGCATTCGCACGCCGCAGAACATCACCGAGGAGGCGCGCAAGGCGGCCGGCTCCGACAAGCCGTCGCTCGAGACGGTGATGCCGGAGGTGTTCAAGCAGTTCGTCACGACGACGAAGTTGCTCGAGAAGCACTACCGCGACCTTCAGGACATGGAGTTCACCGTCGAGCGCGGCAAGCTGTGGATGTTGCAGACCCGCAACGGCAAGCGCACCGCGCGCGCCGCGCTGCGCGTCGCGGTCGAGATGGCCAACGAGGGCCTGCTGACCAAGGAAGAGGCGATCACCCGCATCGAGCCGGCGACCCTCGACCAACTGCTGCACCCGACGATTGACCCGAGCGTCAAGCGCAAGCCCTTCGCCACCGGCCTGCCGGCTTCGCCCGGCGCGGCGAGCGGCGAGATCGTCTTCACCGCCGACGAGGCCGAGGCGCTTCAGGCGGCCGGCCACAAGGTGTTGCTGGTGCGCGTCGAGACCTCGCCCGAGGACATTCACGGCATGCACGCCGCCGAGGGCATCCTGACGACCCGCGGCGGCATGACCTCGCACGCGGCGGTTGTCGCGCGCGGCATGGGCAAGCCCTGCGTCGCCGGCGCCGGTTCGATCCGCATCGACTACGCGACGCAGACGATGCAGGCCGGCGGCGTCACGCTGAAGAAGGGCGACGTCATCACCATCGACGGCGCGGCCGGCCAGGTGCTGGTCGGCGCGGTGCCGATGGTCAAGCCGGAAATGACCGGCGAGTTCTCCACGCTGATGAAATGGGCCGACGGGGTGCGCCGGATGAAGGTGCGCGCCAACGCCGAGACGCCGCTCGACGCGCGCACCGCGCGCGGCTTCGGCGCCGAAGGCATCGGCCTGTGCCGCACCGAGCACATGTTCTTCGAGGGCGAGCGCATCGTCGCGATGCGCGAAATGATCCTCTCGGAGACCGAGGAAGGCCGGCGCGCCGCGCTCGCCAAGTTGCTGCCGATGCAGCGGCAGGACTTCACCGATCTGTTCGAGATCATGACCGGCCTGCCGGTCACGATCCGACTGCTCGACCCGCCGCTGCACGAGTTCCTGCCGCACACCGACGCGGAGATCGCCGAAGTGTCGAAGGGAATGGGCGTTCCGGCCGACAAGCTGCGCGCCCGCGCCAACGAACTGCACGAGTTCAACCCGATGCTCGGGTTCCGCGGCGTGCGGCTTGCCGTCCGCTATCCCGAGATCGCGGAAATGCAGGCACGAGCGATCTTTGAAGGCGCAGTCGAAGCCAGTCGCAAGACGGGCGCGCCGGTCATCGCCGAGGTCATGATCCCGGTGACGTTCGGCAGGCCGGAAGTCGACATGGTCAAGGCGATCATCGTCGCTACGGCGGAGGCGGTGGCGACGGAGACCGGCGTCAAGGTGCCCTACACGGTCGGCACGATGATCGAGCTGCCGCGCGCTGCGTTGCAAGCGGGCGAGATCGCCAAGACGGCCGAGTTCTTCTCGTTCGGCACCAACGACCTCACCCAGACGACGCTCGGCGTTTCGCGCGACGACGCGGCTTCGTTCCTCGGCGTCTATGTGCAGAAGGGGCTGCTCCCGGCCGATCCGTTCATCAGCATCGACACCGTCGGCGTCGGCGAAATGATCAAGATCGCCGTCGAGCGCGGGCGCGCCGCGCGTCCGAACATGAAGATGGGCATCTGCGGCGAGCACGGCGGCGACCCGGCCTCGATCAGCTTCTGCGAGTCGGTGAAACTCGACTATGTGTCGTGCTCGCCCTTCCGCGTGCCGATCGCCCGCCTGGCGGCGGCGCAAGCGGCGCTCGGCCAGTCGGGCGCGAACCGGACGGCGTAAGCGTAGAGCATCGGCGCCTCACCCTCGGGCGAGGCGCCGTCGCGTACACGATTGGATCTCGAGTTGAGCTGCGCCGGCGACTACGTTCGCCGGCGCTTTTCATTGTGCGCCACCGGCGAAAGCGTCGTCCCTTCTCCCCGCCTGCGGGGCGAGGGGGCCGTTATTGATCGCAGCTTCCGCCGCCCTTGCCGATCTCGAAGCCATTGACCCAGAACCGCCACGGCACCGAGCCGATGCGGGTCGTGATCGGGCTGTCGAGCCGGCCGCAGACCTCGGTTTCGTCGATCTTGGTGCCGCCGTTGAGGCCGGTGACGAGAAAGTTGATCGGCTGGGCCGTCTTCTCGGTCACGGTGATCTGGTTGTAGAATTCGCCCTTGATCCGATCGAGGCCGACGGTGATCTCGCCGTCCTTCGGCGGGCTCGCGCCGAGCCTGGCGACGCGCGGGACGCCCGCGACGACCTTGCCGTCGACGATCGAGATCGGGATCGTCACCTCGGTCCCCGGTTTGACGTCGAAAGGGTGCGTTTTCTGTTGCGGCGGCGCGACGTGGCGCAGCGCGGCATGGCGCGGCGCTGGGTAGTGGCGTGGCGCGGCGACGACTGAAGTGATGCCGAACGCTATGGCCAGCGCGGAAATGACGACGATCCTCATGGCGACTCGCTGCAAAGGGGTTGGCTGGGCCAGTCTACTCCGCCCGCCCGCCGCGAAAAGCCGGGACACAGCCCTTCGTCACAGCCGCGCGCCGCCCCGTCCGCCACCCCGCCCCCTCGTTCTGAAGCGCCGCGAAGCGGCCTCGAAGGACAACCCAGCGCGCGAGCGAGATCGACGGCGACCACAGGTCTTGAGCCGGTTCCTCCTTGCCCCGCTTCAGCCGCTCGATCGCCTTCCGCAACATCTGCTGGCAGAGCTCGCAGCCGACTTCCTTGATGTGGCCCGACTGCTCTTCGCCCAAGAGATTGCCGACGCCGCGCAGGTCGAGGTCGTGGCTGGCGAGCCGGATCATACCGACTCGTTGTCGATCAGACGCACGGCGCCCAGCCAGGCCGCGGCCAGCAGCCGGGACCGACCGTCGATCCGGTCCAACGGAACCAGACTGTCCGAGCGCCGCAGGTCGAGATAATCGATCCGGTCGTATCCCTCGGCGACGATGCGAGCCCTGGCTTCGTCCAGGGTGGAGCGCACGGGCGCTCCGGCGCGCAGCGCCTGCGCTGCCGCGGCCAGCGCGCGGTGCAGCGCAGGCGCGACGGCGCGGTCGCGCGGCGACAGGCGTTCATTGCGCGACGACATCGCAAGCCCGTCTGCCTCGCGCACGGTGGGGCAGCCGATCACGACAATGGGAATGTTGAGGTCGGCCACAAGCCGACGCACGATCTGCAGTTGCTGCCAGTCCTTTTCGCCGAAAAACGCTCGGTCCGCGCCCGTCATCAGGAACAGCTTGGCCACGATGGTCGCCACGCCGTCGAAGTGACCCGGCCGGAAATCTCCGCACATCCCGCGGCTGAGGCCCGCCACGCTGATCGTGGTGGCGAAGTCGTCGGGATAGACTTCTTCCACCCCCGGCGCGAACAGCAGATCGACGCCGCGCCGCTCAAGCGCCAAGCGGTCGCGTTCCTCAGCGCGGGGATAGTCGGCCAGGTCCTCGGCCAGGTCGAACTGCCGCGGATTGACGAAAACCGTCACGATCACGCGGTCACACGCCGCTCGCGCAGCTTCGACCAGCGACAGATGCCCCTCGTGCAGCGCGCCCATCGTGGGAACGACGGCGACGCTCTCCCCGGCCTTGCGCCAATCCGCGACGATGCGGCGCAGGTCGGTGACGGCGCGGGCCATCTTCATGGGCGGGCCTCGTCGGCAAAGACGTGCTCCGGCCCCGGAAAGCGGCGGCTGCGGACATCGGCCGCGTAGGCGGCGACGGCATCCGCGGCGGCGGCGCCCAGTTCGGCATAACGGCGGACGAACTTCGGCCGGAAGTCGGGGAACAGTCCAAGCATGTCGTCGATGACCAGGATCTGGCCGTCGCAAGCGGGCGACGCGCCGATGCCAATGGTCGGGACCGCCAGCGCCTGGGTAATGTCGCGCGCCAGCCCCTCGGGCACCTTTTCCAGCACGACGGCAAAGGCCCCCGCAGCGGCCACGGCCTGCGCATCCTCACGGATGCGGTCGGCGTCCGCCCCGCGGCCCTGCACCTTGTATCCGCCGAGCGTATTCACCGCCTGGGGGGTCAGTCCTACATGGGCCATCGCCGGGATGCCGCGCTGGGTCAGAAAACGGACGGTCGGCGCCATGTGCGCGCCGCCCTCCAGCTTGACCGCCCCGGCGCCCGTCTCGCGCATAATCCGCGCGGCGGCGACGAACGCAGCTTCCGGGCTGGCCTCGTATGCCCCGAAGGGAAGATCGACCACGACCAGAGCCCGGTCGGACCCGCGCATAACCGCCTGTCCGTGCAGGATCATCATCTCGACCGTCACGCCGAGGGTCGAGGGCAGCCCGTGCAGCACCATTCCGACGCTGTCGCCGACCAGCAGGATGTCGCAATGCGGATCGGCCAGCTGTGCGACCGGAGTGGTATAGGCGGTCAGGCAGACCAGCGGCGTGCCGCCTTTGTGGGCGCAGATGTTAGACGGCGTCAGGCGGCGCGTCGCCGCGCTAGCGCTCATGTGGTTCCTCCCCATGTCTACGGAAATCAACTGCAACCCTTGGCTTGCAACTACGTTGAGACTGGAACATGCGCGTCCGCAACCATTTTCCCAAGAATTTCCTGATAGTTGGCCGTCAACCGATCGACGCGCGGAGCGCCCCTACCCCTTCTTCGTCGCGATCCTGGCGATCTGGCGCATGATCTTCAGCACGCCCTCGAGGCGGTCGGGCAGCTCGTCGAAATCGCCCGAAACGACGATGCGCATGTCGGGGCGGACGCGCGCGTTCGGCCCCTGCGCCGAGACCCATTTCACCAGCCCGGCAGGGTCGGCGAAGGAATTGTCGCGGAAGGCGAGCGTCAGGCCCTTGGCCCCCGCTTCGAGCTTCTCGACATGGGCGCGTCGGCACAGGACCTTGATCGACACCAGCTTGATCAGCAGCGCGACTTCTGGCGGCGGCGGGCCGAAGCGGTCGACGATCTCGGCGCCCATCGCCTCGATCTCCGCGTCCTCCTCCAGCGCCGACAGGCGGCGATAGAGCCCGAGCCGAGTCGTCAGGTCGGGAATGTAGCTTTCGGGGATCGTCACCGGCGCGCCCAGCGAGATCGTCGGCGACCAGAGGTCCTGCGCCGGCTCCTCGTCGCCGCTCTTCAGCCGCTCGATCGCCTCCTGCACCATCTGTTGGTAGAGCTCGTAACCGACTTCCTTGATGTGGCCCGACTGCTCCTCGCCGAGCAGATTGCCGGCCCCGCGCAGGTCGAGGTCGTGGCTGGCGAGTTGGAAGCCGGCGCCGAGCGTGTCGAGCGACTGCAGCACCGCGAGCCGCTTTTCCGCCTGCGGCGTGATCGGCTTCTTGGCCGGGGTGGTGAAGATCGCGTAAGCGCGCGCCTTCGCCCGGCCGACCCGGCCGCGCAATTGATAGAGCTGCGCCAAGCCGAACATGTCGGCGCGATGGACGATCAGCGTGTTGGCGCGCGGAATGTCGAGGCCGGATTCGACGATCGAGGTCGACAGCAGAATGTCGTACTTGCCGTCGTAGAAGGCGCCGATCTTGTCCTCGAGCTCGCTCGCCGCCATTTGGCCGTGGGCGGCGACGAACTTCGCCTCCGGCACGTTCTGGCGCAGGAACGCCGCCGCCTCGTCGAGATCGTCGATGCGCGGGCAGACGTAGAACGACTGGCCGCCACGATAGCGCTCGCGCAGCAGCGCCTCGCGCACGATCAGCGCGTCGAACGGCGAGACGAACGAGCGCACCGCCAGCCGGTCGATCGGCGGCGTGGCGATGATCGACAACTCGCGCACGCCGCTCATCGCCAGTTGCAACGTGCGCGGGATCGGCGTCGCCGACAGGGTCAGCACATGGACTTCGGCGCGCAGCTCCTTGAGCCGTTCCTTGTGGCCGACGCCGAAATGCTGCTCCTCGTCAATGACGACGAGGCCGAGCTCCTTGAACGAGACGGTCTTGCCGAGCAGCGCGTGGGTGCCGATGGCGATGTCGATCGTGCCCGCGGCGAGTCCCGCCTTCGTCTCGCGCTGCTCGGCGGCGCCGACCATGCGCGACAGCAGGCCGATCCTGACCGGCAGTCCGACGAAGCGCGCGGTGAACGTCTTGGCGTGCTGGCGGGCGAGCAGCGTCGTCGGCGCGACGATCGCCGTCTGCTTGCCGTTGATCGCGGCGCTGAAGGCGGCGCGCAGCGCGACCTCGGTCTTGCCGAAGCCGACGTCGCCGCAAACCAGCCGGTCCATCGGCCTGCCGGCGGCGAGATCGTCGAGCGTCGCCTCGATCGCCGCCGCCTGGTCCTGCGTCTCGTCGTAGGGAAAGCGCGCGCAGAACTCGTCGTAGAGCCCCGCGGGCGGAATCAGCCGCGGCGCCGAACGCGTCATCCGCTGGGCGGCGATGCGGATCAGCTCGCCCGCCATCTCGCGCACGCGCTTCTTCAGCCGCGACTTGCGCGTCTGCCAGCCTGACGCGCCGAGGCGGTCGAGCTCGCCCTGCTCCGAACCGTAGCGCGACAGCAGCTCGAGATTCTCGACCGGCAGGAACAGCCGGTCGCCGCCGGCGTAATGGATCTCCAGACAATCGTGCGGCGCCCCCGCCGCTTCGATCGTCTTCAGGCCGACGAAACGGCCGACGCCGTGATCGATGTGGACGACGAGATCGCCCGCCGACAGCGCCGCCGCCTCGGCCAGAACGTCCTGGGCGCGTCGCCGCCGCTTGGGGATTCTGACCAGACGGTCGCCGAGAATGTCCTGCTCGCCGACGATCGCCAGATCGTCAGCCTCGAAGCCGCGTTCGAGCGCGATCACCGCGAGCGGCAGCGCGCCGGCGCGCGCCGTCTCCGCTTGCGGCCACGATGAGACCAACTCCTGGCTCTTCATGCCGTGCTCGGCGAGGACATGGCCGAGGCGTTCGCGCGAGCCGTCGCTCCAACCGGCGACGACGACCTTCAGGCCGCGATCGCTCAAGGCGCGGATGTGGCGCACGGCGGCGTCGAAGACGCTGGCGTTCTCGTCGAGCCGTTCGGGGGCGAAGTCGCGGCCGACATGGCCGCCGCAGTCGAAGGCGTCGCGCGCGTCGAGCGGCGCCTCGAACGGCGTCAGCCGCGCCAACGGCCCGGCGGCGAGCCGCGCCGCGAATTCGTCGGCGGTCAGATAGAGCCGGTCGGGCGGCAGCGGCCGATAGTCGGAATTGGCGGGGTCTTCCTGAAGAGCGGAGCGCCGCGCGGCGTAATAGTCGGCGATCTGGGCGAAGCGCGCCTGCGCCGCGTCCTCGGCGTGCGCGTCGAGCACGAACGGCGCGTCGCCGACATAGTCGAACAGCGTGTCCATGCGCTCGTAGAACAGCGGCAGCCAGTGCTCGAGGCCGATCGCGCGCCGCCCCTCGCTCACCGCTTCGTAGAGCGCGTCGCCGCGGCGCGGCGCGCCGAATTCGGCGGCATAGGCCTGGCGGAAGCGGCGGATCGACTCCGTCGTCAGCCGCGCCTCGCTGACCGGCGCGAGATCGAGCGCGCGCAACGGACCGACGCTGAGCTGCGTCTCGGGATCGAAGGCGCGGATCGATTCCAGCGTGTCGCCGAAGAAATCGAGCCGGATCGGCGCGGCGGCGCCGGGCGGATAGAGGTCGAGGATGCCGCCGCGGGCGGCAAATTCGCCGACGTCGTGCACCGAGCTGACGCGCATGAAACCGCTGTCGGCGAGCCATCGCGCCAGCTCCTCCAGCCGCACATTGTTGCCGGGCGCGGCGGAGAACGCCGCGTCGGCGACGAAGGTCAGCGGCGGCGCGCGCTGGGTCAGCGCGTTGACGGTGACGACGAGAACGCGCGGCCGCTCCAGCGCGCCGCGGCTGCGCGCGAGCCGCGCCAGCACGGTCATGCGCTGCGACGAGATCGCGGCGTTGGGCGAAACGCGGTCGTAAGGCTGGCAGTCCCAAGAGGGAAACAGCAACGCCTCGACCTCGGGCGCGGCGAAGCCGAGCGCGTCGACAAAGCTCTGGGCGCGCGCGCCGTCGCGGGCGGCGAAGACCAGCGCCGCGCCGCGGGTCTCGCCGGCGCGGGCGAGGCTGCGCGCCAGTGCGGCGACGACGAACGCGTCGTAACCTTCGGGCGCGCGGCTGAGCGTGACGGCGCCGCCGGCGGCGAGGCGCGCGACGGCCGCAGCAAGCGATCTCACGTCGTCTCCGCGTCCCTCAGCGACGCCGCGGGCGCCAGACGCAGGCGAGCGAGCAGCGGCGTGTCGAACGCCGCCGGAACCGGCGCTTCGCCGGTGATCCACGCCAACAGCTCGGGATCGGGCGCGTCGAGCAGGCGCTCGAATTCGTCGAGCTCGGCCTCGCTCATCGCCGGCAGGTTCGCATCGGCGAAACTGCCCATGACGAGATCCATCTCGCGCATCCCGCGCCGCCAGGCGCGAAACAGCATGCGCCGTCGCCGCGCATCGAGCCCGGCGCTCGAGAGAGAGTTGCCCGACATCGGAATCCTCTGCGACGGACGAGCCGCAACGGCTCTCCGTCGCACGGGCTTATAGCCGGGCGTCGGCCAGTTGTCAGCCGGCGCGCGCCGGTCTCAGGTCTCGACGACCAGCTTCAATAGCGAAGCGATGAGGCCGATCAACGCGACGCCGACGATGAGATAGTTCACATAGCCGATGTCGCCGGGCGCAAACACGCTTGCGGTCGCCAACTCGTAGATTTGCCAGACGACGACGGCGGCGCACAGCGCGGCGCGCAGACCCCAGTTCTTGCTCTGACTCTTCACCATCGCAGCGACCCACAGCGGCCGAAGCCCCGATCGCATGGCCGGCGCGAAGCCGCGCGGCGGGCGACAGGAGCGCAAATAAGCGACGACCCTGATGGTGGCGGCCAAAGATTGCCGGACGTTTATGAAAATCCGCGCAATTTTCGCTATTGCGGTTCCGGCTCGTCGCCGAGCAGCTCCAGCACCCGGCGACCGCCGGCCATCTGCGGATTGGACGGGTCGAATCCTTCCGCCCGCTCGCGTTCGGCGACGAAGCCGCGCGCCAGCGCGAACGCGGCGGGCAGCGACTTCGTTTTGCTCAGCGCGTCGTTGAAGAACGCCTCGCCGAAGCTCGTCCACTTGGCGCCGTCGCGACAGCCGAACGACGCGTGGTCGTCGTCAGCGGCGGTGATGACCAGCGTGTCGGGCTCGGCCATCGTGTCGGCGAAGACCCCTGAATAACAGGCCGAAACGATGACGACGCTGAGCCGCGCGCCGCTCTCGCGCAACATCGTGCGCAGCTCGATCGGCGTGATCAGCGACGTCTGCCCCTGCGCTTCGACGCCGACGCCCTCCTGGTCGCCGTGCGAAGTGAGCACGAGGAAAAGAAGGTCGCGCTCCGGATCCATTTTCGCCCCCAGCGAAGCCAGAGTCGTGCGTAAGTTGTCTTCTGTCGCTTCGCCGTTGCGCTTGGTGTTGGCGCGCACGACTACCTTGTCGACCGGGCCGAACTGACGCTCGATGACGCGCGCCGCGCCCTCGGCCTCGCTGGCGAAGACGCTCTGATCGCCCCACAGGCCGAAAGAAACGACGTCGATCTTGGCCGGCGCGGCCGCTGCGCTCGCCGCGGCGAGCGCGAGAGCCGCCGTCAGCCCAATATGGGCGCAGATTCGCCGCTTCATCCCGAGCGCCTGCGTGATCGATCCGTATCGGTTCTGTCTAGGCGGTTCATCGGCCGAAGGGAACCCTTCGGATTCAGGCGTAGCCGGCCGGTCCGCGCGGCACGATGCCGGTCGGATTAATGAACTTCAGGCTCTCGTAATAATGGTGCTTGATATGGAAATAGTCGATCGTCTCCTCGACGCCCGGCCAGGCGCGCAGCGCCTTGAGATAGCGGCTAAGGTTGGGATAATCGGCGATGCGGCGCACGTTGCACTTGAACAAGCCGACATAGACCGGATCGAAGCGCACCAGCGTCGTGAACAGGCGCCAGTCCGCTTCGGTCGTCCGCTCGCCGCACAGGTAGCGGCGTTCGGCGAGGCGCGCCTCAAGCCAATCGAGCGACTCGAACAGCGCGGCGACCGCTTCGTCGTAGGCCAGCTGGGTGCGCGCGAAGCCGCAGCGATAAACGCCATTGTTGACGGTCGGATAGATACGCGCGTTGAGCGCGTCGATCTCCTCGCGCAGCTCGACGGGATAGAAGTCACCGACCTGGGCGCCGACGTCATCGAACGCCGAATTGAACATGCGGATGATTTCCGACGATTCGTTGTTGACGATGCGCCGGCGCTGCGTGTCGAACAGGACCGGCACGCTGCAACGCCCGGTGTAATCCGACAGCGAGGCGGCGTAGAGCTCGTAGAGCTTCTCCGCCTTGAGAACCGGATCCGGAACGACGCCCCGGCCGGGCGCGAAGGTCCAACCGTCGTCGCCCCACAGCCAGTTGACCACTGAGACGTCGACGATCGCCTCGAGACCCTTCAACTTGCGGAAGATCAGCGTGCGGTGGGCCCAAGGACAGGCGAGCGACACATAGAGCCGGTAGCGCCCGGGCTCAGCCTTGAAGCCGCCCTCGCCCGCCGGCCCCGGCGCGCCGTCGGCGGTGACCCAGTCGCGGAACTGCGTTTCCGCGCGCATGAACCGACCGCCGGGATCGTGGGCGTAATCGCCTTCGGCGCGCCAGACCCCGTCGACAAGCATCTTCATCGCCAGTCTCCCTGTCATTCGCCGCGCATTGCGCCGCTCAGCGCCGCGCCAGCTTTTCGGCGGCGGCGAGCCATTGGCTCTGCGCCCGGCGCACATGCGCCGGCGCGCGCCGCAGGCCTCGCGCGACTTCGTCGGCGAGCGCGCGCGCTTCGTCGACTCGCCCGAGGCGCGCCAGGAGTTCGGCCTGCCGCACGCGCGGCTCTGAGCCGGGATAGTACGCGGCGACCGCCTCGTAGGCCGCAAGCGCCTCTTCGTCACGGCCGCCGCCTTCGAGCGCCTTGGCGTAGAGAAGATGCCCTTCCGGCGAGCGATAGTCGGGCCAGCGCGCCTTCAGTTCGTCGAGCGTCGCGACCGCCGCCGCCGCCTCGCCGAGGCCGAATTCGGCGCGCGCGCGGCCGAGCATGAAGCCCGGTTCGTCGCCGTGCGGCGCGGCGAGGGTGGCGACGTAATGGGCGCGCGCCTCTTCGAACTTGCCCAGCGACAGGCACGCCTCGGCGAGCGCCGCGCGATTGGCGATCGTGTCGACGATCGCCAGTTCATCGTTGAGCTGCCGATAGCGGCGCTCGGGATCGAGCGCGCCGACGATGCGGCTGCCGGCGCGCCGCGTCCTGGTCGAGCCGAGCCATTCCGGAACCAGCTCGACCACGATATAGGCGAGCGCGCCGATCCCGGGCAGGAACAGGATGACGAAGCCCCACGGCGTGAAGCGCCCGGTGCGCGCGGCGTGGACGATCAACGCGATGTCGACGACGGCGACGATCCATCCGATCGGCAAACCAAACAAGCGACGCACTCCCAAGCGACGGTCTCCCGCCAAGCCCGTGATTTGGCGATTCCGGGCGCGTTTGTCCAATCCGCCGCCGCTCAGCCGGCTTCCATCAGCTTCGCGGCCTCGTCGCGCTCGAACAGATAGAGCAGCAATCTCAAGCCGCGGTTGGCTTCGCCGCGCAGCCCCTCCCCGGCCGCCAGCGCCGCCTCCGCCTGACGGCGCGCCAGCGCCAGCAGGCGGCCGTGGATTTCCAATCTGGCGAGGCGAAATCCGGGCGCGCCGGCCTGGCGAACGCCGAGCACCTCGCCTTCGCCGCGCAGGCGCAGGTCCTCCTCGGCGATGCGAAAGCCGTCCTCGGTCTGACGCAGGATCTCGAGCCGCGCCCGCGCCGCCTCGCCGAGCGGGCCTTTGTAGAGCAGCAGGCAGGACGAGCGGCCGGCGCCGCGCCCGACCCGGCCGCGCAATTGATGCAGCTGCGCCAGGCCGAAGCGCTCGGCGTGCTCGACCACCATGATCGTCGCCTCGGCGACGTCGACGCCGACTTCGACGACGGTGGTGGCGACCAGCGCCTTGGTCTCGCCGCGCTGGAAACGGTCCATCGCCGCGTCCTTTTCCGGCCCCTTCATGCGGCCGTGGACGAGGCCGACCGCGTCGCCGAACACTTTCCGCAGGTATTCGTAGCGAGCTTCCGCCGCGGCGAGGTCGAGCGCCTAGCTCTCTTCGACCAGCGGGCAGATCCAATAGGCGCGCGCGCCGGAAGCGATGGCGCGGCCGACGCCGGCGACGACCTCGTCGAGCCGCTCGATCGGCAGCGCGCGGGTGTCGATCGGCTGGCGGCCGGGCGGCTTCTCGGTCAGGGCGGAAACGTCCATGTCGCCGAAATAGGCGAGCACCAGCGTGCGCGGGATCGGCGTCGCGGTCATCACCAGGAGATCGACCGCTTCGCCCTTGCCGGCGAGCGCGAGGCGTTGGTGGACGCCGAAGCGGTGCTGCTCGTCGACCACCGCCAGCCCGAGGTCGCGGAAGGCGACGCTCTCCTGGAACAGCGCGTGGGTGCCGACGACAACGTCGATTTCGCCCGCTTCCAGGCGGCTAAGCGTCTGGCGGCGCTCGGACGCCTTGTCGCGTCCGGTCGTCAGCGCGACGCGCAGGCCGGCGGCCTCGGCGAGCGGGCGGACGCGCTCGAAATGCTGGCGGGCGAGGATTTCGGTCGGCGCCATCAGCGCCGCCTGCCGCCCCGCTTCGACGACGTCGGCCATCGCCAGCAGCGCGACGATCGTCTTGCCGGAGCCGACGTCGCCCTGCAGCAGGCGGATCATGCGCTTCGGCGCGGCGAGATCGGCGCGGATGTCCTTGACCGCCGCCTGCTGCGCGCCGGTCAGCGTGAACGGCAGCGCGTCGAGAACGCGCTGCGCCAGGCGGCCGGCGCTGATCTGGGCGCGCCCGACGACCGAGCGCATGCGGGCGCGGATCATCAGCAGCGCGAGCTGGTTGGCGAGCAACTCGTCGTAGGCGAGCCGCGTCGCCGCCGGACCGACGGGGTCGACGTCGGCGGGCGTCGCCGGCGAATGCATCGCCCGCAACGCTTCGGCGAAGGCCGGCGCGCCGAGCCGGCGCAGGTCCGTTTCGTCGATCCATTCCGGCAGGCGCGGCAGGCGCGCCAGCGCGCCCTGCGCCGCCTTGGCGATGGTGCGCGGATGAAGCCCTTCGGTCAGGCTGTAGACCGGCTCGACCGCCGGCATCTTGGCGAGCTCCTCGGCGTCCATCACCCGGTCGGGATGGACCATCTGCAGCCGGCCGTCCCACAGCTCGAGTTTGCCGGAAATCCAGCGCGTCGCGCCGACCGGCAGGCGCTTCTTGATCCACTCGGAATTGGCGAGAAAGAACACCAGCTCGACGTCGCCGGTGTCGTCCTCGACCAGCACCTTGTACGGCGCTTTCGAACGCGAGCTCGGCGGCGGGCGGTGCTCGACGACGCGCGCCTCGATCGTGGCGATCGCGTCGCGCTCGGCCTCGGCGATCTTCGGCCGCGCGCGGCGGTCGATCGTCGCATAGGGCAGATGGAACAGCAGGTCGACGACCCGCGCGCCCTGCGGCCGGTCGAGCAGCTTGTCGATGAGCTTGGCGTTCTTCGGCCCGACCCCCGGCAGCGTTTCGGCGGGAGCGAACAGCGAGTCGAGCAATGCGGGGCGCATGGCGCTTTATACAGGCGGCGGCGCCGGAGGCGAAAGGCGGGGGCGCGTCTCAGACTCTTGCGTCCAGAATCTGGCTGTCGCCGAGGCCGCCGCGCCGTCGCGGGTGGATGCGGGCGAGGCGGAGGCGGTTGGCGGGTCAGGATTTTCGCCGGACCTGCCTCAGGATGTCCTCCATTTCGTGGATGATCTTGCAGCCCTTCAACGTTTCCCCGGTCTTGTCTTCCGGGTCGGCCTCGAAGAGCGCCCGCATCTGGTCGGACATGCGCATCAGTTTCTGGTAGCGCTCCTCTCCGAGCGTCTGCCGGTTGAGGCTGAGCCCTTCGTGCAACTGTCGGAAAACATAATCCAGATTCAGGAACGGCAAATAGCTTGTCTTATCAAAGAATCTCGGAGCTGATAGCTGCATGGAGACCACAAATTCCAAGAGTTCCTGAATGTTCTCGGGGACATACATCTTTTTTGGCTTCATTATTCACCTCATAGCCAATCGTCGTAGGGTCGAGGTATCAGGTATGTCGTGTCTCGCCCAAGTTGGCTCGGACGAATGATGATCACCGCGCGCGGCTGCGAATCGGCGCGGAAGAATCCGCGGATTTGCGGCGAGCTGATCGTCTTCGGAAAGAGCGTCCAACCATAAGAAACACCCCTTAGCCTAGCGTTCGGGACCTGATTACTGCTGATGGCGCCGAGACTTCATGGGATCGAAGGGGGCGAGGCGGAGGCGGCCGGCGTGTCAGGATTTTCGCTGGACCTGTTTCACGATGTCCTCCATTTTGAGGATGATTTCGCGACCCTTCCACGTCTCGCCCGTCTCGTTTTCCGGGTCGGCCTCGAACAGCGCCCGGATCTCGCCAGACATCCGCATCAGTTCATGGAAGCGATCCTCTCCGAGCGCTTGCCGGTTGTGGCTGAGCCCCTCGTTCAATTGTCGGAAAACGTAATCCAAATTTCGGTGCGGAAAATACCCAGTTTTATCTATGAATTTCGGAGCCGACAGGAGCATAGAAATTACAAAATCTGAGAGCTCGAAGGTGTCCTTCGGGACATACAACTTTGCCGGTCTCATGATTCACCTTCACAATGGGAAATCGGCGGGTCGGGGTATTAAGTATGTCGTGTCTCGCCCAAGTTGGCTCGGACGAATGATGACCACCGCGCGCGGCTGCGAGTCGGCGCGGAAAAATCCTCGGATTTGCTGCGTCCTGATCGTCTTCGGAACGAGCGTCCAATCAAAAGATACATCCCTGATTCTCACGTCCGGAAGCCGATAATTGCGGCGGCTCTCCAAAGTCTCATGATCGCGATTGTTGATGATCACGTCCGCGCCCGGACCGTAGAGGATACCGTAGGATGCGAACATTTCCTTGAGGTCTGCTCGGATTCTGGCGTCCATCCAGTTGCCGATCGCCTCTTCTCGCGACAGCCGCGGCTGAAGTCGGCCGGCGTCGGCCAAGCTTACGGCCTCCTCATAGGCGGCGTCGACAGCGTCTTGTAGGAACCTCAGCATCTCGACTTGAAGAGGCCCGACGTCGCCGCGCACGCGATAATAGGCGGCGGCCCGCGCCATGCGCAGGTTGTTGATCAGATTGTTGCGTTCCTGCCAGGTGAGGCCGGCGATCCCACCCGGCGGCAAGAGTTCGTCGTCTGCGAACGTGGGGTCGACCTGCTTGATTTCTCTGACAAGGGCCCAGTATTGCCCCAAGGTCGCCTCCAGGTTGGCCTCGTCGGCGAGAGTGCTGACGCCGAGAAAACCGTCGATGGGCGCCAAGGGAATGGCCAGGCGGGGAGCTTCTCGGAGGCCGGGGAACACGTCTTCGAGTCTGGTGTAATCGTCCGGCGGTCCGTTCGACCGACGAGACTCCGCTTCTTCCTCCGCGCCGCCAGTCAGGATGACATGCGGGTCGTCGATCCCAGGGCGATAGACGCCGTCGTCGAGCGGGAGCGCGGGCTTTGGGCCAGATGCGGAGGCGCGAGGAGAGACGGGCGCCGCGGGCTTGGCGCGGACTGTTGGCGCGCCGCCTGCGCTGCCCGCCCGTCGTCCATTGACCGCCGTCCGGCTGTCCGGCCGGGACGCGCGGCTCGTTTTGCCAGGCTGTCCCGCCTTTCTCCAGTTCGGCGACTTCGGCGAGCTTGGCGAGCGCTTGCGGCGTCAGGTCCGGCAGACCGAGCAGGACGGTCTCGATGCCCGCGAGACAGAGATCGCCAGCCTCGATCGCCGTAGCGGCGCGGCTCAAACCGCGATGAAGGCGAAGAATGACGTCTTCGGGCAGAGGCCCATAGGCAGCGCTGAGAATCTGCCCCAGTCCCTGCCGCGGCCGCATCTCGCAGCGTCGTCGTCCCGCCGCGTCGGCGCCGACGCGCACGAGCTCGGCCGCGCCCAGCGCGACGCCCGCCTTGTCACACGCGAGTCCGCCTCCCCCGCGCGGAGCAAGGCGATACATCCGGGCCAACGGCGAGTTCATCGGCAAGCATCCATTCATGCGAAATTATGATGTTCATGATTTGTTCCTTTGTCAAGAATTTCCGAACTTTTTAGGGTTCCGACACCTGGAAATCAGAACGGAGAGGCGCCACAAACGGCACTCGGCGTCTCCTTTGGCAGCAATGGAAGCGTGCGGCGCGCGGCCCCTCACATCGGCGGGACGACCCCGCCGACGCCGACGACGATGCGGTTCGCCTCGTAGTCCCCGCCCGCGCCCGGGCCGCCGCGCGCGACGATCGCCGCGCCGGCCATCAGGTCGCCGAGACCGCCCGGCTCGATGGCGACGATCGGGGTCGACTTGTCGATCGCGATCGACTTCTGGCCGCCGTTGTAGGCGACGACGATTTGCGGGCCGTCGACCGCGTCGACCCGAACGTTGGCCGCGCCGTTGGTCATCGTGCTGCCGGGGGCAAGATCGAACGGGCGGAAGCCCTCGCCGACGCCGCGCATTGATTCCGGGAAAATGTGAACTTCGAGCGCCTTCAGCGTCCCGCCCTCGCCCGGCGCGGCGGCGACGCCGACATAGACGCCCGGCTTGACGTCGGCGAGGCTGGCGGCGACGACCCGCGCGACCGTCGCGCCGGCCGGCAAGCGCAGGGTCCTCTCGGCGCCGTCGCGCGTCTTGACGTCGAAGCTTTCGCGGTCCGGCGCGACGCGCTCGATCACGCCGCGCAATGCTGCGGGCGGGGTCGCTTGCGCCCACGCGGGCGCCGACAGGGCGAGCAGCAGAGCGGCGGCGATGAGCGGCGGTCGCATGGGCGTCTCCCTTGGCTGTGTCTCAGAAGACCCTCGCGCCCAACTCCGGCGGATTGGGGGCGGCGGCCGCGGACCGGCGCTGGCGTGACGAGCCTTGCCCGCCCGCTCCCGCAGCCCCGCCGCGTGAGACATTCGAGCGGCGAGACCCGGCTGCATGAACGGTACGCCGGACATGGATTATCAAACGCTTAGGCGCCAAAAAACGCGCGGCGAGCCAGCGCGCGCGCAAGCCGAAGCGCGCCCCCTGGGCGATTGCCGGTGAGCGGAATTGATAACCGGTCGGCGTAATCACAACGCGCTGAAAAGGGAAAGACGGGCGTGTCACCGTAATTGCGTAATTGTAATTTTTCTTGCAATCATGGTTGCTATTGGTCGAGACACCGTCGATATAAATAATGCCTAACGTCTGCCATTCGGCCGCAATGCGCTGGCCGGAGCGAAACTCAGAGCTTTCCAATTAATCGTCAGCAATCTAGCGTCCTTCAATTCATCGCTACGCCCGTCTGTGTATTTGACGGTATTCGGAAACGTCGCATATACCATGGATTCCCCAGTTGTGAAAGCGTAAAACCCAAATGATAAATTATCGTTTATCCTTCCTATTGCAATGGGATAGTCCCGTTCTCCGACTAGGGGGTCATTCTCTATAGACCCATCTGCGCGCTTGTACACTTCATGAAAGAAAACATGTAATTTGAATGTTAAATCGTACAGCTCTGTATTATCATGGATTGTTAATTCGCAGTACATTGGCATGGATATACGATCAGATGGCCATTTAGTCAGGCTCCCTGGACGCCCCCCTGAGCCGACACCAGTTGCACTAGATGGATAAACGAAATCACCGAAATTTAGCCCATTAGGTGGGACAATAGGCGGCAATGAAGAAGGGCTGCAATTCACCGCCATAACAGGTATGTTGGTCCTTGGCCAAAAATACCAAGCCGAGAACCCGGCTATAGTTATCATTATCGCGATCACGACTCCAAAAATAAGCCTCGGCAATCCCTTTCCTTCTTTCTCCGCTTTTTGCTCCCCTCTTATCGCGGTGATGAATGCTGCCAAAAGAAGCGCGCCCGTAGCGCCGACTGATAGCGCTAGGTTCCAGCCAGGATGAGCATGAAGCCAGGGGAAATAGTCGGCAGCGGCGTTCACTGCATTCCCTGCTCCAATCGAGGCAAGGAACAACAAAAACGCGATGAGGTAGTCGCGGCGCATGCCCATATCCCTGACTCCGCGCGCTTGATCGCGCAACGGCAGTCAGGCAGCCATCCCCGAGCCGTGACGCTCATTGTGGCGACCGGCTTGTGGCGGATGCGCCATAATACCGTTCTAGCCTCTCATTTGCTTCGAATTGTCGACGCGCAGCGGCCAACGTAGCAAGCGTCCCTGACCGGAGCCGCCGCAATTACCGTGCCCCTTGCGTAATTCCCCCCTTGCGCGAACGCCAGCCTTGCCCGCCCGCCCTGCCCGTGGCAATCGGTCCCCCCATGACCG
>JBEKVR010000085.1:0-20687 GCA_049513815.1 Roseiarcus sp.
CAGGGAAGCCGCCTGCTGTTTCAACCTCACGGCGAGTCACAAGTTTTCCGAAGAGGCGCCGAACACGGTTTGCGTTCGCTTGTTCTTTGCATTGACGAGCCCGCCAACGCGCATCAGTCTGTCGCTTGGATCAAGGCTGCGGATTGCCCGAGCGACGTCAGCATCTACCAACAAGGCCGCACGATCTACACACAGCCGCGGCGCGTTGATGGCGGCGCCGACCCGTTCGCGGGCAGGCGTTGGGGCAAGCTCCCCGGCGCTGCGCTCGTCACCCCGCCGGCGCCGGCCACGGTCGCAAGCTCGGCGAGTCCGTCCGCCTCGTCGGCCGCATCGTCAAGCCCGCGCGTCCGCCGCAAGGCACTCCCGAACTTCACGGTCAACGATCCCGCGCTGCTGGCGGTCGCGATACCGGCAATCTTCGAGGGCAAGGTTCACCACCTGGGCGCGAACAGTCGCCATGTCGCTTGTCGGATTGCAGCGCGGAAATTCCAGGCGCGCGCGTTCGGCGCCAACGTCTGCAAGCTCGCGCTGGCCGCGTGGCATTTGCCGAGCGACGAATCCGAGATCGCATTCGCCGACGCGCTCGCGGCCCTGAACGTTCCCGGCGCCGCCGAGATCGCCCTGCGCGTCCGTAAGCTTGGCGCCGTGCTGGTCCAGACGCGATCGACGAAGCCGCTCGGCGCGCGGGAGATCAGCCGAGTCGTCGACAACATTTATCGCCACACCGGCCCGAACGACGACGAGTTTGGATCAGTCGACATGACGAACCATATCGAGGAACTGGCCGAGACGCCTGTCGACGATGGCGCCGACTTCGCTGCGGTCGACGACGAAGACGACTCGCCCGTGGCCGACGAAGGTGACGACGACAAGGCCGACGACCCGCTCGACTCGCTCCAAATCGCGGCCATGATGAGCGTCGGCGTTGACGAGGCGAAGGCGCGAATCCGCAATGGCGTCTTGTTCGAAGACGTGTCGACGGACGTCATTGAAACGCGCGAAGTGCTGCTGGACGCCGCAGCCGCGGGAAGCGAAAAGGCGGCGGACGCGCTGCGGAAACTGTTGGCGAAAGCCGGCGCGCCTGCGAAAGCGAAGAGCGGCCAGATCAAGCAAATCACGCTCGCCGAAGCGATCGAGTCGGCCTCGTCATTCCGCAACGCCTACGTCGTCAAGGGCCTGCTCGACCTCGATGCAGTTAATCTGCTGTACGCGGCCACCAACGTCGGCAAGACGTTCGCCGCGGTTCACATATCCGGCTGCGTCGCGGGGGGCCAGAAGTGCTTCGGGCGGCGCGTCAAGCAAGGGCCTGTCGTCTATCTGGCGGCGGAGGGCCTTGCGGGGATCAAGCGGCGTTTCGCGGCAATGTCGAAGCGTCTCGACCTGCCGACCGACGCGCCGATCACGATCGTCCCCCAAGCGGTCAACGTGCTCGATAAGGACGGCGGCAAAGCGTTTGCGGACGTCTGCCGCGCCGCGCGCCCCGTGCTGATCGTCGTCGACACTGTGCATGTCGCGACGGGCGGCCTGGAGGAAAACAACGAGACGTTTGGCAAGCTCGTCGTCTACTGCAAGGCGCTGATCGAGCTTACGGGCGCGGCCGTCCTTTTGATCCACCATGAAGGAAAGAACAGCGCGGCGGGCTCGCGCGGCGGTTCGGCGTTGATCTCTGACGTCGACAACGCCTTTCGTCTGTCGCGCGACGAAACGCAGCCGGGGCGCCTGCACCTGAGCGGCGCCAAGCTCAAAGAGGAGTCAAAGGACGGCTTCGGGATCGCCTTGTCGCTTAAGCGCGTTGTGCTGGGGACCGACGAAGACGGCGACGAAGTCTCGACCTGCGTCGTCGACGAGGCTGGAGACACGGGCGAAGCCTTCGCCGCGGTTGCGACTAGCCGGGGGACCGCGAACGCGATGGCGGTCCTGCGCGCGGTCGAAGCGTTGACAGGCGGCGATCGGAAACGGACCGTGACGACCGGCGCCATCGAAACGCGGCTCGTCGATCTCGGCCGCGACAAGGTCAAGCGCGGGCTCGCCAGCGCGGAGGAAGTGGGGCTCGTCGTCAAGTCCGGCCGGGGAGAGTGGCGGCTTGCCGAAAGCGAAGCGCATGACCTTCCCGACGATGAATATATGCAACCCATGGGTTGTTACAACCGTTGGGCGGTTCGCCGCCCAAACTACCCCTTTGGGCGGGGCCACCGCCCAAACTATTGGGCGGCCTTTGGGCGGTTTTGGGCGGCGGGAAACGCCCGGTTTTGTTGACTTGGGCGATTCTTTGGGCGGCACCGCCCAAGTGAAAACCCTAGCTTGGGCGGGGGGCCCCATACCCTTAGTATGGGGACCCGCCCAAAGGGCCGCCCCGGTTGTAAGGTAAATTCAAGCGCGAATAGACTGTGAATTGAAAATGTGGCGCCACGTCCCCGCGGGCACAATGCGGCGACCCTGCCCGCGCGTCGCGCGCTCAGCCCGGCGCGACCCGCGCTTAACGCAAAACACAACCGAAACCGCCACACTATTTTCGTTCAGGCCGGTTATCTTGGTGACTCCGAGGGTTTACACAGGTTGTATCGTCGATCTAACGCTTACCTTGAGTAGCATTTAGCCGCCAATCCCGTCTCTTTCGCCACAATCTGGACAAGATTGGGCGTCGGTCGAGGCTGATAAGTAGAAGGCCCTCTCAGCGCCGCGGCCCGGCCGCAGCCGGCCGACCGCCCCCTCCCCTTCACAACTCACGCGGCCGCACCGCCCGATCAGGCGCGCCGGCGCCGCTATGCGCGTAGCGCGCGATCTGGAGAAGTCATGGAATCACCGTCCGAAATTTGCGCCGGCCTCGAACGTCCGCATCGCGTCGTCGAAGACTTGGAGATCGTCGCCCCCATGCGTGAGATTCGATTGAAATATCCGCCCCGGCGCGATCGATTCACGTTTCAATATCACGCGGGCTCGCGGCCCTGTCTGTTCGAACGCGCCTTCGACATTGACGGCGACACGATCGCCCTTGTTGACGGCTCGTCTCTGCCGGCCGGTCGAGCGACGGTCGCCTACACGACACGATAGCGCCACACACGTCAATTCAAGCGCCGCACGCGGCGAAGTCGGACACGTCCGCTAATTGGGTAGCCGCCGGGGCCGATGGCCGCCCTGGGCCTTCCTAGAGCTTCGATTGCCAATCCGTCGCGCTACGTCGGCGCGGGCGCGACGGAAGGCGAGGCGCCGCCGGCTGAAAGCGGCGCCTCGCCGAACCAACTCGCAACCCGCGTTCGGCGCGCCGGGCTGCGATCGGCCGGTCGGCTTCATTGTCTTGGGCCGACCGGCCACCCTATCCGCACGGCGCCGCATGGTAGCCGCCGCGCGTGAGCCCGAGCGGCGGTTCGATTGACGGCGGCTGAAACCGCAGTCGAACCGCCGGCTCGCCGGGAGATCATCAATGGGAATCAAAATCACTCTCGACGTGCGCGAGTTCGAGCAATTGCTCACTAGCGCGGCGTCACAAATTCCGAAGGCGCTGCGCGCGACAGTAACCAAGGTCGCGAGGGACGCGAGGCGCACTGCGCTAAACGTCGCCAGTCGCGACATGGACGTCACTGCAAGCCGCGCCAAGACAGACATTCCGCTCGTCTCGGCCGCGAGGCTTGGCAACTTGTCGGCGACGTGGCGCATCCCTAAGGCGCGCGTTCAGGCGACTGACACGATCGAAGTCGGCCCTGCGATCCGTAAGGGGCCGGTCGCGATGGGCGTCGAACTTTTGACGGGCGGCCGATCGACCGCTGTGTTGCTCCCGCGCGGCTTCGTCATACGGGGCAAAAGTTCGGGCAAACCGATTCTCTTCTCCCGCAATGGCCCTGGCCGCTGGGGGACCTTGCAGGGGGCGAAACAAATCTTCGGCGAGATGACTCGGACCAGCATGGCCCAAGAAGACGGAGCGGCCCGGCTGGCCTGGGAAAAGGACGCCGAAGCTCAAATGAAGATCAGGACGACCGAGGCGGTCGCGGCTGCACTCGCCGGCAGTCGCAGCATCCCGAGCGAGGGGAGCGATTGAGCGCGTCGGCTAACCCTCCCGCGGCCATTGCATAACCCCAAGGGGGTTTGAACAAGCGCGTCGAACGCAGCTCTTGCGCGCGATGCGGAGTAATGCGCGGCGGCGCCGACGGGGCCGCGCAGGGCCGCTGGCGATCAACCGCAACCGCGACGCTCGCCCCCAATCCGCAGACGACGCGAGCTTGATACGAGCACGCGACCAAACCTCTCAAGCTCGTCGCATTGCGCAAGTGATACCGCGCGCCAATCAGGACCGCGCGCGGGATCGCACGCAACATCGGCGTATCGAGGCGAGTGGCTAACGAGCGCTCGCAAGCGCGAACACCGCGACGACGCGCCTCGTCGAAGTGATACCGCGTCGACTCCGAAGCCGACGATCGGGACCGTAGGGCTCAAGGGTCCTTCCGAGGCGCCGCCGCCCACGAGGCGCGGGCCGCTGCTCCCGTCTTTTCGTTGTTTTCATTGCGTTTTTCGATAGTCCGCCGGCCCTAGAGCCGGTTTGGACGTACCCAAGGCAACCCCGAAATGACCGAGTCCAACGAAGGCGACGGCGCCCGCACGCCACGACGAGCCAATATCACCACGATCTCGGACCACTGCCACATCTCACGCCAGCGCGCCGGCGCAATCCTAAAGGCGGCAGGGAGGCGCAAAGGCGACGACGACAAGTTCGTCTTCGCGACGGCGGTCGAAGTCATCATGTCGTCGATTGATCCAGCCCGGTCGGCCGGACATGTGGCCGGAGGCGACTCCTCCGCCCTCGACGACAACACCACCAACACGATCGCCGCGCTTTCGTCGGCGAAGGCGGCTTACGAGGCCGCCCGCACGCGAAAAATGGAATTGAGCGTCGCCGAGATTGAGAAGCGGCTACTGCCGCGCGACGACGTGCTCGCCGCTGCAAAGGACATCGCCGCGCACGTAAGAGCCGGCCTCGCGGGCGTCGGCGCGAAGACGGCGAACGATCTCGCCGCGTCGACCGACGCGAGCGAGGCGCAGCGCATTGTCGACGAAGCGATCAACGAAGCCTTGCTCAAGCTTTGCGATCTCGGCGCATACCTGATGGGCGACTCCTCATGATCATTCTTTCGACATTCCTCGACGCGCTTCGCCCGCCGCCGAAGATGCTTCCGTCCGCATGGGCCGAAGCGAACCTGAATCTGCCGCAAGGCACCAACGCGCGCCCCGGCCCGCTCAAACTGACGAAGTTGCAGCGCGGAATCGTTGACGCCGTCGACGAAGCCGCCGCGAGAATCCTCGTCTATCAGACGAGCGCGCAATTGGGGAAGTCGACTGCGATCGACGTCATACTAGCCAACGCGATCATCAACGATCCCGGCCCTACACTTCATGTTTCCCCAACTGAATCGAAGGCGTTCGCCTACGTGCGCGAGCGCTTGGACCCGCTCATCGCCGCATCGCCTGCGTTGCGCGCGGTCGTCGGAAGCGGCGCCAAGGGAGTCGACTCCAAATCTAGCAAGTCGTGGCCTGGCGGAAGCCTGGCGGTCGCCTCTTCGTTCAAAAATGACGATCTCGCGTCGAAGGCGATCAAGCTTTTGCTGATGGACGAGATCGACCGCTTTTCAAACGGGACGGTCGAAGGCAATCCCGTCGACATCGCGCTCGCGCGCACGAAGACGTTCAACAACGCGCGCGTCATCCTCGCGTCAACGCCGACATGGGATAAGACGTCGAAGATTGCCGCGTGGATTCAGCGATCCGATCAGCGCAAGTTTTTCGTCGAATGTCCCGACTGCCACGACCATGCGCCGCTCGATAAGGAGCGCTTGCACTTCACGCCCGGCAAGCCTTCGACGGCGCGCCTGTTGTGCAAGGAGTGCGGCGCGCTCCACACTGAGGCGCAACGCCTAGCAATGGTGCGTAACGGCGAATGGCGACCGACTGCGATCGGCGAGCCGGGCGTCGTCGGATTCATGGCGAACGAGCTTGCAAGCGAGTTTTCGTCGCTCGCTCGCGTCGCGCAAGCGGTCGACGGCGCCGACACGCTCGACAAGCGCCGAGTGCTGGAAAATCTGACATGGGGATTGCCGTTCACAGAGACGGCCGAGATCAGCTTGCAACCGGGCGATCTCCAGGCGAAGGCCGAGCCAATACAAGAGCCGTACCCCGCCGCCATATCGACGATCGTCGCCGCGACCGATGTGCAATCCGACCGCGTAGAGACGATGTTTCTTGCGTCGTCGAAGGATGGCGAGCGTTGGATTCTCGACCACGCGATTCTCATGGGCGACGTTTCAGGCCGCAAGGTGTGGGATGATCTCGACACGCTGCTGGGCCGCACGTTCAAGATTGAAGATGGGCGCGAGTTGCAGATCAGCGCTTCAATCTGCGATGCAGGATTCCAAATCACCGCCGTCGCCGACCACGTAACACGCCAACGCGCAAAGGGCCGTCGCAGTTTCGCCAGCGTAGGGCGAAGCGGCTTCGACCGTCCGATCGTCACTGTCGGATCACAAGCCCGCGGCGCGCGCCATAAGCTGCTCGTGTTGGGCGTCGACAACATCAAGTTGAATGCTCAGAAGGCGCTTTCGCTTCCGGCCGGTTCACCCGGCGCGATCCATCTTCCCGAGCACTTCGACGCAGACCTGTTCGATCAACTCGCGAGCGAGCGTTTGGAGTCGAACTTCGTCCGCGGCTACGCAAAGCCGCGCTGGACGAAAGACGCCTCGGTTCGCAACGAAAGTTTCGACACACTGGTTTATGCGCTCGCCGTGACGACGCTCGTTAAGACGCCGCTACCACCCGTCAACGCCAAACCCAAGCCGACGATCTCGCTCGCCGAGAAGGTCGCTCGACTCCAACAAACCACCGCACATTGAGAGGAATAAAACATGGCCGCAGTTTCTCCCCGCAACCTCGAACAGTTGCTCGCCGCCGAACGGATGCGAGTTTCCGCAATTCTCGAATCCGAAGAGGGCCGCAAGCGCCCGGCGCTGGCGATGGAGCTTGCCTTGCGTTCCCCGATGAGCGTCGACGCGGCGACCGCGCTCTTGTCGAAAGCCGCCGTCGAGTCCCGCAATGCCAGCGCGGCAGAAGCATTCGCCCGCGCTTTGAGCGCCGAAGCGATCGGCGTCACTTCGCTCGGCGCCGACACGATCGGCGGCGACGTGAAAGAGAAGCGCATCGCTGAGATCAAGCGCAACGTCGGCAAGAAAGGCCAGCGCAATGACTGATAGCCTGCCTACGGAGCCCGCCCGCGCGATTCCCGCCCTCCCGGCACTCACTCAGCCGCCCCCCGCCATCCCCGGCGACCGCGCGCCGCAGCTCGACGGCGAGAGTGGATTCACTCCCCCCTCTGCAAATTTCTTGCAGGGGCCTAACGGGACCGAACGCAGGGGCCTCGCATCCTTTAAGCCGATTCAGTTTGGTAGCTACGGCTCAGGCTGGGGCGGCGGCGCATATGGCGGCCCGTGGAACAACCTCGCGCACCGCGACCGCGTCGTCGCGTCGAATATCAGCAACGAGCTTGCGGTTTCGTCTTCGACCCTCCGCACGATCGTTGAAGTTCTCACAAACGCGACGGTCGGTCCTGATGGATTGACCCTCAGCGCCAAAGTGGACGCCGAGGAAATCGGCTGCACCGAGGCCGAAGCGCGCGAGATCAACCGGCAACTCGAAAAGCGCTGGAAAGTCTTCTGCGAAGAGCCGGATATGTGTGACATCACCGGCCGCTTCGACATGCACTCTCTCGCGACGCAGGTGTTTCAGAACTTCCTGCTCGGCGGCGAAGCGCTCGCATTTATGGACGTCGCTCGCGTTCCTGGCGTCGACACGTTGACAAAAGTCGCCATGTCGGACGCTCGCATCGTTGACGTCACGTCGAAGACGCTCGACGGCGGCGGAAGCGTATTCAACGGAATGCAGTTCGACCGCCGCGGCCGTTGGGAAGGAATCTGGTGCCGTCGCGTCCCTGTCGGCGCGATCGTCAACCCCGGCGCGTTGAAATTCATCCCGGCGAAGACTCGTTGGGGCCGACCCAAAATTTATCACGGATTCGAGCAAATCGTTTCCGGCCAAGTGCGCGGCCTCTCGCCGTTGACGAACGCGCTCGGCGCCGTCGCGTCGCGCGAACTACTCAACGAACTTTCGATCGCGTCTCACGCCGCGCAGTTGAATTGGGCGCTGACGATCGAGTCCGACGCGCCAAGTTCGGTCGCGCTCGGCGGCTTGGAAATTCCCGAGGAACGTACCGCGATGAGCGAGGCGCTAGGGGGCGCCATTACTGAGCTTAGATCGCTTTGGTACGGCAACGCAGAGAAGGGCGTTCCGGGCGTCCATCCCAAGCTCGGCGAAGGCGGCGGCGGAGTCGTGTCGCATCTTCTCCCCGGCGACCATTTGAACCTCACACAACCCGCGAAGCTCGCCGAGAATTACGCCGAGTTCAATCGCAGCCTTCACCTAGAAGCGGCTCGCGCGGCGGGCGCTGCGGCGTCTGACGTGACCGGCGATTATTCGCGGGTGAATTTCTCCGCCGCGCGGATGGAGCAAGCACAACCGTTCCGCACCGCCATGCGGCGCCGGCGCGAGATCGTTGGCCGGTTCTACAGCACCGTCTATCGTTGCGTGGTCGAAGAATGGATTGCGTCGGGGATGATTTCCCTTCCCGACTCCGCTCGGCCGTTTTGGGATTGCCCCCGCGCGTATTGCAGGGGCGAATTTCTTGGCGTCGGCGTTGTCGAGGCCGACAAGCTCAAAGCCGCGCAAGCATCAGTGTTGCGTCTCGCGAACGGCCTCGACACGTTGTCCGAAGTTCTCTCTGCGGAAGGGAAGGATTTCGACAGTCACCTCGCGCAACTCACTCGCGAGCGTCAGGCGCTCAAAGACGCGGGCTTGCCGATCGACTACGTCACGCAATCGCAGCGGCGAATTACTGAGGATGAGGAAGCCGGCGGCAATGAGGAAGCGCCCGAAGGCGAGAGGAAGAAACAATGAGCAACGCTTGTATGCCGACTCCTCCCGCGAATCCGTTCGCCGGCATGTCGGCGAGTCCTTGTGAAGCTTTGGCGGCGCTGAAAGACGCGCAGCTACAGCTTGTCGCGGGGCAAGCTGTGGCGAGTTGCAGATTCGGAGATCAGGAGATTCGATTCTCCAGATCGAACGAGACGGAACTGCGGCTCTTGATCGCGCGCCTATCAGCCGAATGCGACCACGCAAGAGGCGTGAAGCGTTCAGCGAGAATCGGTCCGCATCGAACGTGGACCTTGAATCGCGGATTCTCCCACGGCGGCTGGAGCTACTGATATGATCGAAACTCTCACGCACTCCGCGGCGGTCGACGCGATCAACACGCTTTGCGACGCGGGCGTCAGCTACCCCGACGCGGCGGCGACCCTTCGCAGCATGTCGGCAGACTCCGCCCAAGCGCTGCAAACGACGTTGAAGGCGAAACACGCCCCGCGCTACGCGTTTATGATCGAGGGATCGGCCAAGGGCAACGTGCTGCCAATCGTCAACGGCGAACCCGCGCGGACGCCACTGTCGCGCGGTCAAGCCCGCCGGCAAGGCTACACCTGCCTACCCTGGCCTTCCGACCCTGTTGGGCCTGTCGCCGCGGTCGATCTTCCCGACTATCTCCCCGAGGCGCCAGACCCGGCTACCGCCACCCGCGTTGAGCGTCTAGCGGCTCTTGCCGCTTGCCCCGAAGCGGCCGACGTCGACGACGCCGTGCTCAGCGATCTCGCCGCCAGCAACGCGCCCGTGGCCGACTGCCGCGCCTTCATGCGCGGCCTCACGCCGAGCGCGATCCGTTCTCAGTTCTCACTCTCCAATCCGAAGGAAGACTCCGCAATGACCGAAGCCAATACGCCCGCCGTCACCCCGCGCGACAAACGTCTCGCCGAACTGCGTGAAAACGTCTCGCCGACCCGCGCCGGCCACACCGCCAGAGTCGTCGACGGCCTGACGGCCGAACAGCGCGAACACCTTGTGTCAATCCGCGTGAACGGGATCAAAACCCGCGTCGAAAGCGGCTGCGCTCGCCCCGGCGACAAGGCGAAGCTTCGCGAGATCGAATCGGCGGAAGTGCTCGCCCGCGCGAATAGCGTCCCGCTCGTCCACGCGCTCGCCGTCATGGGCGTTACGCTGACATAACGCCGCGCCTTTCATCAAACCGAACAAGCATTCACGCCGTGGCGCAACGCTCGGCGTTTTCATTTTCAGGAGTCCAACAATGGCCGACGCCGACACCACCGCAGACGACATTCGCACCATCACGCTTTCGCGTCCGCTTCGCACGCACAAAGGCGACCTTTCCGAACTGACTCTCAAGGAGCCGACTGCCGGCACGTTCTTCCGCGCCAAGCGCGATCCATACACCGTCAAGTTCGAGGACGAAAAAGCGATTTACACGTTCGACCCCGTGGCGTGCATGTTCTTCTTGTCAGAAATGACGGGCCTCGATCAGATCACGCTCGAAGCGTTGTCCGCGGGGGATTTCTCCGCCATGCGCTGGAGAATGGTCGGCATAATCAACAGGGGAGTCGGCGGCAAAAACCCTTCGACGGCGTCCGCCGAATAGCGGGCGCGTTAGCCGCCGAGTTTCATCAGCCGATGTCGGAAATCAAGGCGCTGAGTATTTCGGAACTAGCAACCTGGGTTTCAATCCTCAGCCGGCACGTCAAAGAACGCAACGCGAATCGGGGCTAGCGCCCCGCGTCGCTACACCAGAACAGAAAGGCGCGGCGCATGTCCGGCCCCACCGTTACCGCAGTGATTCAGGCCGACGATCTTGCATCGGCCAAGCTCCGCGCAGTCGCCGAAATGGCGCAAGGGCTGGCGAAGCAACTCGACAAAACGTCGGCAAGAAACCTCACAACCTCGCTCAAGGAAGCGGAGGTACAAGCGCTTGCCAACGAGCGCGCGTTCGGCCGTATGCACGGCGCTTTGTTGCGCGCCGTTGACGGCGCCAAGAGTTTCGCCAGACAGCTCGCGTCAAACGCAGCGATGTTTGCTGGTCCGATCATTCTGCGCGGGGTCGAAGGAAGTCTCAAGGGCGGCGCTGAGATTCAGACGCAGGACCTCAGGAATATCGCCGCTGGCATGACGCCCGCCGAACAGAAACAGGCCGACGACATCGCCCGCCAGCAATCGGCAGAGCATACGCTGCTGAGCGTTCCCGACGTGTTGAAGACGTTCCGCGAATTGCGCGCCGTGCTCGGCGACAAGAGCGAGGCGCCGGCCATGACGCCCGTCGCCGCTGCGACCGAAGGCTCGATGAAAGCCCTCGGAATGAGCACGGACAGCCTACAGTTCGCGTTCAAAGGCGCTGAGCTGTTGGGATACGGCAACAATCCCGAAAAGCTCAAAGACTACATGGACGCGTTCATCCGCGCCAAAGAAACTTTGGGCGACTTGGTGACGCCAGAGTCGCTGTTTGAGTTCGCCAAATATTCGAAGTCTGCCGGTTTCCAATTGTCTGAGCGTTTCGCTACGCAAATGGGGCCGTTGCTTAGCGCTGAAATGGGCGGCCAGACCGCCGGCAACGACGTCGCTATGTTCGAGAAAGTCATGGCCGGCGGCGGGATGCATTCCGACTATGTCGAGATGATCGCGCTTGGCATGGCGAAGGCGGGGGATTTTCTCACGACGAAAGCCGGCGGAATCGCTGGTCTGAAAAGCGGGCATAGTGTCGGCGGCGCCAGTCTCGCCGCGTCTGACCCGGACAAGTACGTTCACGACTTCCTGTTGCCGAAGCTCGTTGAGCACGGATTCAAGACTCTCGACACGCAGATTCCCGAGATCAAGAAAATCTTCAAGGATCGGTCGTCGCAAGACTTGGTTATCAAGCTCGTCACGCAAGCCGGCCAGTTCGAAGCGCACCTCGTCGCCATGAACAACGCGATGGGCTTGAGCGCCGAGCAAATGCTGGTCCACACCGATGCGACGCTCGCGCTGGGCGCCGCCGAGAAGCAGCTCGGCGGCATGTTCGACGAAATGACGCTCCCGGCTATGGGGATTTGGGCGCACGGCCTGAGCGCGATCGCCGACGCGGCCGGATGGGCAAAGGTCGAGATTCATTCCTTCGCCGAGAAATTCCCCAAGCTCGCGGCCGACGTGTCTGCGTTCGGAACGGCGCTTGTCGCCGGCTACGGCGCGCTAAAGTCGTGGCAGTTGCTTACGAGCGTGTTCGGCATGAGCAACGCCATGAAGCTCGGCGGCGCGGCCACCGCGCTTGGTACTTCGGCGGGTGACTTGGGCGTCGCCGCGGCGAGGCTTACCGGAGCGGCCGAGACGTTGGCGACCGGCGGCAAGGTCGGCGCCGCCGAGCGCGCGCTCGGCGCCGGGGCGGTAGACGCGGAGTTGACGACCGGGGCGATTCTTGGGACCGCCGCTGTTGTCACCGGCGGCTCGCTGGTCGGCGCCAAGATGCTCGCCGACTACGTCAACAGCGTTCCGACCGACCTCGGAAAAGCATTCAACGACTCCGACGATTCCGAGCTTGAACGCCAACAGCACAAGCTCGAATTGATGGACGCGACGCAACGCGCGAAGACTGCGCAATCGTGGCCGCTCGGAAGTATCGCGCCACCGTCCGACCTTAAGCCGCAGCCCGGCGAAATGGAATACACCGATCAGCCGTGGTTCTCGCGCAACGGCCAGTCGATCTTCGCCGAGAAAGACGGGCCGCCGATTCCCGCGGTGCCGCCGCAGCCGTCGCAAGGCGTGCTGCACGACACCGGCGACGGATTGGTCGCTGCCTTCCCGTGGATGTTTCATCATCCCGACAAGTCGCCACCTATTGATATTGCCGGCGAAGTGAAAGGCGACGCGACGCTCACACTGAACGTCAACGTCGGCGACAAGACGACGACGACGACGGCGATCAAGCTCGACGGCTCGATCGGTACGTCGAACACCGTTCCGAGCGGGCGGTCGCCAATGTCCGCCGGCGGCTCGTATTCGTACTGAGGGGAATCGAATGAGCGAGCCGTTTAATGGAACGATCTATCTGCACCGCAACCGCGTCAACGGCAAGGGCTACACCGGGCAGACCATTCAAGACGTGAACGTCCGCAACAGTCAGCACAGATACGTCTCGCGCGAAGGTGGCGGAACGTACTTTGCGAACGCAATCCGCAAGTGTGGTTGGGACGCGTTCGACACTGAAATCCTCGAAACAGGAATCACAAACCAAGCCGACTTGGACGCGGCCGAGATCGTCTGCATCGATCTCTATAACACCCGCGTCCCGAACGGGTACAACATCAGCGAAGGCGGCGGCGGAGGAGACGCGAAGGCCGCGGCGGACAGGGCGGCCGAACTTCGCGAATGGTTTGTGAACTGCGCGCCTGAGTTCGCCGAAGACCAGAGAGAGCGGGACCGCGCGGCGAGACGCAAGCGTTGGGACCACGCGACGCCCGAAGATCGGGAACGAATCGGGCAGAAAATCCTTGCGACGCTGGGCGACGACGGAGTCGCCGCTAGGGGCCGCGCTATCAGCGCCGCTTTGCAAGCCAAGACTCCCGGAGATCGAATCGAAACAGCCCGGCGGCGCGTCGCGAACATGACTCCCGAAGATTTGGCCGACCGCGTCGTTAGGGCTTGGGATACCCGCCGCGCCATCCTCGCTGCGCTTTCGCCCGAGGATCAAGAGGCCGAAGCAGAGAAGCGGCGCAACAGCACGTTGAAAGCTTGGGAAACCAAGCGCCGCAACAAAGCCCTCGCCGTCGTCGCACAAGCCGACAAGCTCGCCGATCTGACCGCGCGGCTCAACAAGCAAGGCGAGCGCATCGCCGATCGAATCATGGGAGTCGCAGCGTGAGCTATTTCAGGAATCTTGTTCAAAGCCGCATGTCGCCAGTCTTGGATGAAAATTTCGGCGAAGTCGTCTGGATTCGATTCATGCACACCAAACCAAACTTTCCGCCGTCGCCGGACCCTGCCCGCCCGCCAGTTGAGGCCGTCGCTGTCTTTCAATGGCGTAGCGCTTTCACCGGCGGCAGGACGCCGGACGATCGCGACGTTCGCCGCGTTCCCTGGCACGCGGGCGACAAGTCGGCGCCGGAGATCGCAACGCGCGTCCCGCAATTCTCGTTCAGCGCGCCTTGCGCGCCGGTCCTGAAACGTGGCGACCGCATCAAGCGCTGCGTCGACGGGACCGAGTTCGAAGTCACTGCGGTATTGCCGGACGGCGCGGCGCGGATTCTTGTCCAAGTCGTTCAGCTCGGCGTCGCGAACGCGGGGAATCAATGATGGCGGCGCTCAATTAAATGAGTTGAACGCGTGACAAACGCGCTCAACAAATTCAGTGGCAACGCGTCGCAAGTGACAACGCACCGCATTGGCGGTCGCCAATCGCACGGTCTATTCCACGCCTGTTTTTTGGGAGGGGGAGATTCTACCGTGGCGCAGGCGTTCAGATTGTCGACATTCTTGGAACTGGAGGCCGAGTTGGCTCGCGCCGTAGCCGCTGGCGACCACGCGCGCGTCGTCGCGGTCGAAGAGCCGCTGTCCGAGCAGGAATTGCTCGCTCTTGAGCGCGCCCCCTGCGGCGAGCGGCAAGAGACACAGCGCGAAGTCCGCGACCGTCTCTTCGCCGCGAGCCGCCGTGCGACCAATCGGACGGGGCCGCCGATCGACGTCGCTCTATGCCTCGCCGACGCGGAGAACTTCGGCGTCGATTTGCTTGTCGCGTTGCGGGACGTCGGCGCCGCTTGCGTGGGGGATGATGAAGAGCCGATTTTTCCGCAACAGATCGCGGCGAACTGCCTTCGGGCACTGACGAGATTGCGCGTCGTCTAGCGCAGGCGGACGCTCAGACGGCGGTCGAATCACAGGCGGGGAGATTGGGGACGACGAAACCGGAATCAAACCGAGCGAGGGGGCAAGCGCGATCGGTTCGGAGATCAAGCGGCTGGGGGGTCAACTCCGTGTAGGCACGGGCCGCGCCGATTTCGTCGTCGCATGCATCGTGCCAACGTAGCGTTAACGAAGGGTTAACCAAATAGGTCAAACGCAAGGGCTGTAACGCAGCCTCGCGCGAAAATGTCGCGTCTCACACACGCGTCGCGCTATTGCCTTTCAAGTGGGTCAGCGCAAACTCCCGTGCCGCGGCGGGCCTCCCCACTCCGTTAGTGCGCGAGGACGCTGGGTTCGTTGCGACAGCGCACCTTGCCCCGGCCTCACCGCCGGGGCTTTTTTCGTCTAGCGGTCAACAGCGCGCCTGCCAAACCCGCCCATAGGCGGCGCAATCGCCTGGGGGGCCGGGGCTTTGAATAAGGGCGCCCTAGATTTGTGAGATCGTCAGGGCGCGAAGTTCGCGGAGGGAAATCGCGCCCGGCTTACGTGCTGATGTCACTCGGCTCGTCACCTGTGCGGCAGATTATCTAACCAGCCGACGACTCTCAGCGCCATTTCACTTTGATCTAGCCCGCCGGCATCGTTACTACCATCAATCACATGGAATTTGTCGTCACCCATGCAGGCAATCACAAGAGTACGCCCCATGGTGTTTATTACAATCTTGCTTTCGCTCCGGACTATATTAGCTTCAATAAGTTGTCGAGTGCCGTGGATATAGTTCGAAAGTTCCTGAGTAGTTCTAAGCGCAATTTCGTCACGCTCCAAACGATGGCGCTCTTCTTCGCGGGAACGAGCCGTTTCTTCTTCCCTCAATTTCTTTTGCGCCTCTTCGAATATCCCCATTGTGAACACCTCTCCCGGTCAACGCGGACGTGCGCGAGCTTTCGGCAAAGTATCACGACTCGGGTCGAATCGGACGAGTCGAACCGGCCGCTCGCGTCCTACAAGTGATGTTCTTGTCTTGTTCCCCTCTCGGCGCTACGGTCGCCTCCATGACCGACGCGCCCGATCGCCTCATGCCAGCGGCCCCCGACGACCTCGCCGACGCCCTCGCGTTTGCGTTGTGCTTTGACGGCCGGAAGCGAAAGCGCGACTCCGGAGAGATCATGGCGGCGATCGTGGCGAGGCGCCTTGTCGAGCACCTGGAGCGAGCCGGCCTCGTCGTCATGAAGAAACCGCCTGGAGTCGGCGCCGCGGCGCTTGGTCGCGGGTATGAAGGCCGTTAGGCCGTCTTCCTGCCTCGCTGTGCGACAATGCGTAGCGCGTCATCCGGTAACGGCCGCTGAAGCTTCAACGCTTCCGCGGTCAGTGCCGACGCCGAGACCTCTTCTCGTTCTCGGCGCTACTTAAACGCGCTGCCGACTTCGGCAAACTCGCTCGACAGATTCGTGCCGAGCGCCGCCACCGAGCCGACGATGAAGACGGCGATCAACAAAGAGATCAGCGCGTATTCGATCGCCGTTGCGCCGGATTGGTCGGCGAGGAACAACTGGACAGACTTAGCCATGGGCACCCCCTCCGGCCAACGAACACTCTCTCGGGCTCGTCACTCGTGACGCAGTTACGAATGGCAGACATCTACGTGCGGCCAGTTTCGTGCGAGTTAAGCTCATCGCGTAAAAAGACGGGGTTTGTGTCACAAAGAAGTAAGCCGACGACCGACGCTCGGCCGTAGTGAGGTTGCGATATGAGCCCCGATCAATCCCGCGAGGCGCGCGGTCTTCTCCGATGGAGTCAGGGCGACCTCGCCGCCGCGGCAAACGTCCCGCTGTGGTTCGTCATCGCATTTGAGGGTGAGGACTCGCCGATCTTCCTGGCAGGTCACGAAGTCGACTTGCGCGAGGCGTTAGAAGCAGCCGGAATCAAGTTCGACGGCGACGACGTGACGATCGCGCCGGAGGGGCGCGGTAAACCGAATTGAAGGCGGCCGTCAGATGCGGGGGAACCAATGGTCGGGAGTCTCGGGCGGGCCGCTCTTGAACATCTCCACCGGCTCCAACGCTTCCGCCGGCCACGTCCACGCTCTAATTGCTGACTTTTCCCGCCATTCGCAAAGAACGCCAGCAGCGGACACGCTATTGACCGTCATCCGTGCTTGGAGCGGTCCCTTGAACCGGACCTCGTCGCCTGCCTTGAAGATCATCGCACGCCTCCGCAAAGCCGTGTCAGATCAAAACGCTGCCCCGAAACCGAGGGGGCTGGTGGGCGACGTAGGGATTGAACCTACGACCCTTCGCATGTGACGCGAATGCTCTACCGCTGAGCTAGTCGCCCGACTACGCTTCCCTTTCGAGCAATCCCGATTCGGAGTCAAGGCGACCATGAGCAGCACGACGTTTCGCGGCGACGTCGCCGAGATGATGGCGGCGGCCGAGCTTGTGCGCCGCGGCTACATCGTCAGCCGCCCCCTTACGAACGGCGCCCCCTACGATCTATTGGTCGACGACGGCCGCGCCGTGCTCAAGGTGCAGGTCAAGCGGACATGTCTCGACCGCGAAAACGAGTCCGTGCGGATTCAGCTATCCAGTTCGAAGTATCACCGGGGCCGCGCCGGCGTCTCATATGCCGGTCGCGTCGACTTGATCCTAGCTGTCGATTGCGAGGCGGGCGCGTTTTATGTCGTCGCCGGCGCCGACCTGGAGCAATGGGAGATCAGGCTACGGACCACGCCCGCGCGGAATAATCAGACGAGGGGGACGCGCTCGGCGGCCGACCATGCGATCGATCGGACCTTTCCGGCGCTCGCGTGTTCACCTGAACACGCCCCCGAAAATCGCGCTCGCAAGCCGTTGGTGAATAAGCGGATTTTAGGACGCAACCTCCCGTGTGAAGGGAGTGCTCTACCACTGAGCTAATCGCCCCCGGCCGCGGGCGCCCCGTTTACGGCCGCCGCAGCGGACGAGTCAAGGCGCGGCGCGCCTCCGCGGCGCGTCGAGAAGCTCGGCAGCGGCGGCGAACACCGCGTCGAAATGCGACACGACGCGATCGGGGCCGAGCTCGGCCACGGGAACGTCGGTGTAGCCGAAGTCGACGCAGATCACCGGCGCGCCGGCGGCGCGCGCGATCGCGACGTCGGTCTTCGAATCGCCGACCATCACGGCGGATTCCGGCGCGCCGCCGGCGGCGCGGACCGTCTCGACGAACGGCTTCGGGTCGGGCTTGCCGATCCCGAACGTGTCCTGGCCACAAACGAAGGCGAAGCGGTCGAGGACGCCGAGCTTGCCGAGCAGCAGCTTGGTCGAATGCTCCATCTTGTTGGTGCAGACGGCGAGCCGCCAGCCGGCGGCGAGGCAACGGTCGAGGCAGGGAACGACGCCGGGAAACAGCGTCGTGCCGTCAGCGATGTGGGCGTTGTAGTGGGAGAGAAAGTCGACGAACAGGCGCTCGAGCGTCGCCGCCTCGATCTCGCGGCCCGATTCGGCGAAGCCGCGCTGGATCAAAGCGCGCCCGCCGGCGCCGAGCAGGCGGCGCGCCGCGGCGACGGGCAAGGGCGCGACGCCCTCTCGCTTCAGCACGAAGTTCAGCGCCCCCATCAGGTCGGGCGCAGTGTCGGCGAGCGTGCCGTCGAGATCGAAAACCAGGGTGGCGGCGACGGACACGTTCAACGTCTCTCCTCAATCGTTCCAGAAATCCGGCTCGGTCGGCGCGAGCGCGCCGCCGAGGCGCAACGGAGCAATGCGGCGCGTCAGGCCGTCGGGGCCGGTCTCGACGACGACGCCGCACAACGTCGCCTCGCCGCCGGCCGGCTCGAAACGGCCGGAGGGAATGCGGCGGGTGAAGCGTCGCAGCGGCTCCTCCTTGTCCATGCCGATCACCGAATCGTAGTCGCCGGTCATGCCGACCTCGGTGATGTAGCCGGCGCCATGGGAAAGGATGCGCGCGTCGGCGCTGGGAATATGGGTGTGGGTGCCGACGACCAGGCTGACGCGGCCGTCGATGAAATGGCCGAACGCCTGCTTCTCGCTCGTCGCCTCGGCGTGGAAATCGACGATCGCCGCGTCGCAGCCGATTCCGAGCGGACAGGCGCCGAGTTCCTGCTCGATGCGCTGAAACGGATCGTCGAGCGCGTCCATGAACACGCGGCCGAGCAGGTTGGTCACCAGCACGCGCGCGCCGTTGGCGGCCTCGAAGACGTTGGCGCCGCGCCCCGGCGTGCCGGAAGGATAGTTGGCGGGGCGAATCAGCCGGGGCTGGCGCTCGATGAACACCAGCGCCTCGCGCTGATCGAAGGCGTGATTGCCGAGCGTGATTGCGTCAGCGCCGGCGGCGAGCAACTCCTCGCAGATCGTCTCGGTGATGCCGAAGCCGCCGGCGGCGTTTTCGCCGTTGACGACGACGAAATCGAGCCGCCAGCGGGCGCGCAACGCCGGCAGGCGGTTGATCAGCGCCGTGCGGCCAGAGCGCCCGACAATGTCGCCGACGAACAACAGCCGCATCAGCCGCGGCCTCGCGCGTCGATCCACTCGCGCTCGGTGAGGATGAAATCGAGCCGTTCGTCGTGCGGCTCGTCAGGCGCGGCGTCGATCTCGGCGACCGAATAGGCGACGCCGACGGCGCGAATCGGGCCGTTGGCGCGCAGAAGCTTCAGCGCCCGGTCGTAATGGCCGGCGCCGTAGCCGATCCGATGGCCGCGCCGATCGAAAGCGGCGAGCGGCACGAACAATAGGTCCGGTTCGACCAGGGGGGCCGCCGCGCCGGGCTCGGGCACGCCCAACGCGCCGCGCGCCAGCGGTTCGCCGGCGCGCCACAGGCGGAAGGCGAGCGGCGCCGAGCGGCCGGGAACGACGGGCAGCGCGGTCGCGAAGCCGTGCGCCTGCAGGGCGGCGAGCAACAGCCCGGCGTCGGGCTCGTCGCGGATCGGCGAGAAGGCGGCGACGACGCGCGGCCGCCAGCGCCGCGCCCATTCGAGGCCGACGAGGGCGAGCCGCGCGCTCAACGCGGCGCGCGTCGTCGCGTCGACGTCGCGGCGGCGGTCGAGCGCCTGACGGCGCAATTCCGACTTGCGATCGCCGGCGTTGGGATCGCTGGACTGGGGATCGGCTGCGGCAAGAGACATGGTCGCGATCGAACTGCCGATCCCGAAAAGAGAAGCGCGGGGCCGAGAAGGCCGTTGGACAGAGATCCCGGGCGCCTACGTAAGTAGGTGGGCGCCGTGTGTCCAAGCCCACGGGCGAGGAGAGGGACAGCTCCCATTGGGATCGTACGGCCCCGAGGAATGTGGTCCTGACGCACCCCCCAGCTCCGCAGGCCCCTATTTAGGCGCTGGCGGGGCGGATGGCTAGGGCGTCGTCGCGGATTGGAGGCGGCGCGACAAATCGAGTCGCCAGACGAGCGATTGCAGAACCTTAGGCGCCAATTTGCGCGCGCCGCACGACACAGGCGCGACGGTCGGCCTGCCCGCTGTTGTAGCTCGCCCCTCCGGCCGGCGCTGGTTCGTCCGCCGTCAAGTCTCGCGTCGCGACCCGTCAACCTTCGTCAAGTTCTGTCAAGTTTTGTCAAGCGTCGGCAAGGTTATTCTTGACACGGCCTCGGGCAATTTCAAAGACTTACCGCGGCCGCAAGTTGACAAATCGGCCGTCCCGAAAAACTCTTTCCGCGTGACTGTCGTTACTTCGAGCGGACGTCGCCTTGGAGACCTGAAATTTATAATAGGCCGGTTTGCCAATTCTGAAAGAGTTTGTCGGCGTCGCGTTGACGGGGCGTGGCGGGAGCGGAACGGACCTCGCCGTCGAGTTCTTGGTTGCGAAACTTCCAAACCGGAGCGGCTGTCAAGGACGCGCCTTTCAGGCGCGCCGCCGCGCGGCGGTCGCCGCAGGCGATCCTTGACAGCCGCT
>JBEKVR010000086.1:0-20669 GCA_049513815.1 Roseiarcus sp.
ATGACGGTCAAGAAGCATCTGCGCGCGCAGGAGATCGCGGAAGAGAACCGTCTGCCCTGCGTCTATCTCGTCGATTCCGGCGGCGCCAACCTGCCGCACCAAGCCGAGGTCTTCCCCGACCGCGACCATTTCGGCCGCATCTTCTACAATCAGGCGCGGATGTCGGCCAAGGGGATCGCCCAAATCGCGGTGGTGATGGGCTCCTGCACCGCCGGCGGCGCCTATGTGCCGGCGATGGCCGACGAGACGATCATCGTCGAGGGCCAGGGCACGATCTTCCTTGCCGGTCCGCCGCTGGTCAAAGCCGCGACCGGCGAGACCGTCTCGGCCGAGGAGCTCGGCGGCGGCGATCTGCATGCGCGCGTTTCCGGCGTCGCCGACGCGCTCGCGCGCGACGACGCGCAGGCGCTCGCGCTGGCGCGCCGCGCCGTCGCCAATCTCAATCGCCCGCCAAAAGCGGCTTGCAGCATCGTCGCCGCGCGCGAACCGCTTTATCCGGCCGAGGAGCTGGAGGCGATTGCGCCAGTCGACCTGCGCAAGCAATACGACGTCCACGAACTCATCGCCCGGCTGGTCGACGGTTCCGAGTTCGACGAGTTCAAGGCGCGCTACGGGACGACGCTGGTGACCGGCTTCGCGCGGCTCTCCGGCATGCTGATCGGCGTCGTCGCCAACAACGGCGTGCTGTTCTCGGAGAGCGCGCTGAAGGGCGCGCATTTCGTCGAGCTGTGCGCGCAACGCGGCGTCCCGCTCTTGTTCGTGCAGAACGTCTCGGGCTTCATGGTCGGGCGGAAATACGAAGCCGGCGGCATCGCCAAGGACGGCGCGAAACTGGTGACCGCCGTCGCCTGCGCCGCCGTGCCGAAGATCACGCTGATCGTCGGCGGTTCGTTCGGCGCCGGCAACTACGGCATGTGCGGCCGCGCCTACGGCCCGCGCTTCCTGTTCGCCTGGCCAAACGCGCGCATCAGCGTGATGGGCGGCGAGCAGGCGGCGAGCGTCCTGGCGACGATCAAGCGCGACGGGCTCGAGGCGCGGGGCGAGAGCTGGCCCGCCGACGAGGAAGAGGCGTTCAAGGAGCCGATCCGCGCCCGCTACGACAGCGAAGGCTCGCCCTATTTCGCCACGGCGCGGCTATGGGACGACGGGATCGTCGCGCCGAGCGAGACGCGGCGCGTCTTGAGCCTTGCCTTCTCCGCCTGCCTCAACGCGCCGATCGAGCCGACGCGGTTTGGGGTGTTCAGGATGTGAGGCGCGCTTCGTCGGGCGAAGGCTCCAGGAGAAAGGCCAGCGCGGACTCGCAGCTTGCCTCGACCTTCAGCGCCAGCAGATGGTCCGCGCGGGTGCGGCCGAGGTTCACGGCGGCCAGCGGTTTACCGGCGCGGGCCGCCGCTTCGACGAAGCGAAATCCAGAATAGACCATCAGCGACGAACCGACGATCAGCATCGCGTCGGCCTCATCGAGACGGCGCATCGCCGCCTCGACCCGGCCGCGCGGCACGCTTTCGCCGAAGAATACGACGTCGGGCTTGAGGACGCCGCCGCAATGCGGGCAGGCGGGGACGGCGAAGGTCGAAAAATCGACGCCGTCGAGATCGGCGTCGCCGTCCGGCGCGACGACGGCTTCGAGCGCGAGCCAATCGGGATTCAACCGTTCGAGACGTTCTTGCACCGCCTGGCGCGGCGAGACGCCGTCGCAGTCCATGCAGCGGACATGGTCAAGGCGACCGTGCAGGTCGATCACCGCTGCGCTGCCCGCGGCTTGGTGCAGCCTGTCGACGTTCTGGGTCAGCAGGATCTCGCTCTTGCCGATCGCCTCGAGCCGCGCCAGCGCGCGGTGCGCGTCGTTCGGCCGGGCGCGGCTGATGCGGCGCCAGCCGATCAGGCTGCGCGCCCAGTAGCGCCGCCGCGTCGCCTGCTGAGCCGTGAAGGCCTGATAGGTGACTGGCGGCGAGCGCTTCCAGGCGCCGTCGGCGTCGCGATAATCGGGAATGCCGGAGTTCACGCTGCATCCGGCGCCGGTCAGAACGAACAGCCGCCGATGCCGGTCGACGAATTCTCTTAAGGGGCCGCTTTCCGCCATGCGCCCAAGGTAGTTGCGCCCGGCGGCTCGCGCCATAGGCGGGGCCGCTGGCCATCCCGCCGCTGTTGGCTATAACCTCGCGCCGGCTTGGGGGCCGCCATGTTCGCCAACGTCCTTATCGCCAATCGCGGCGAGATCGCCTGCCGGGTCATCCGCACGGCGCGGCGGCTCGGCATGCGCACGATCGCGCTGGCGACGCCGGCCGACCGGGGCGCTTTGCACACGCGCCTCGCCGACGAGGCGCACGAGATCGGCGTCGGCGCCGAGGGCTATCTCGACGGCGAGGCGATCGTCGCGCTGGCGAACCGGGTCGGCGCCGAATGTGTCCACCCGGGCTACGGGTTCCTCTCCGAGAACGCCGATTTCGCCGAGCTGTGCGACAAGGCGGGGCTTGCCTTCGTCGGGCCGTCGCCGGCGGCGATGCGCGCGATGGGGCTCAAACACGCCGCCAAGGCGCTGATGGCCAAGCTCGGCGTTCCGATCGCGCCCGGCTACTACGGCGACAATCAGACCGCGAAGTTCCTCAAGGAGAAGGCCTACGAGATCGGCTATCCGGTGCTGATCAAGGCGGTCGCCGGCGGCGGCGGGCGCGGCATGCGCCGGGTCGACGCCCATGTCGAATTCGAGGCGGCGCTGGAGGCGGCGGCGCGCGAGGCCGCAAGCGCCTTTGGCGATCCGCGCGTGCTGATCGAGAAATACGTCGCCTCGGCCCGCCACATCGAGGTGCAAGTGTTCGGCGACACCCACGGCAATGTCGTCCACCTGTTCGAGCGCGATTGCTCGCTGCAGCGACGGCGTCAGAAGGTGGTCGAGGAGAGTCCGGCGCCCGGCCTGCCCGAGGCGACGCGCGCGGCGATGTGTGAGGCGGCGGTCGCCGCGGCGCGCGCGGTTGGCTACGCGGGCGCGGGCACGGTCGAGTTCCTCGTCGATCCGGCGCGCGGCCTCGGGCCGGACAGCTTCTATTTCCTCGAGATGAACGCGCGGCTGCAGGTCGAGCACCCCGTCACCGAGGCGATCACCGGTCTCGATCTGGTCGAGTGGCAGTTCCGCGTCGCCGCCGGCGAAAAGTTGCTGCTCGAGCAGGCTGAGATCCGTCGCAATGGCGCGGCGATCGAGGCGCGCCTCAACGCTGAAGATCCGCAGACCGGCTTTCTGCCGAGCCCAGGCCGTATCCTCGCGCTGCGGCTCGACGCGGCGCCTGCTCTGCGCGTCGACGCCGGCGTCGAAGCCGACGACGAAGTCACGCCATTCTACGATTCGCTGATCGCCAAGCTGATTGTCCACGGCGCCGACCGTCCGTCCGCGCTCAGCGGCTTGCGCGCCGCGCTTGGCGAAGCGCTGGTCGTCGGGCCGAGGACAAATCTCGCATTTCTCGACGCGTTGCTCGCCGATCCCGCTGTGGAAGCGGGCGGAGTCGATGTCGGCTTCATCGACGCCAACGCGACGCGACTGGGCGCGGAGCCGCGGCCGCCTGATCCGCGCGCCGTGCTGGCGGGCGCTGCGGCGCTGATCGCGCCGGCGACGGTTGCCGACGCCGCCGATCCTTGGGGCGTCGCCGACTCGTTCGAACTGACGGCGCCGCGCCGAGTCGGCTTCGAGATTTTGGTCGACGGCCGCCTCGAGCGGCTGACCGCAATCGAGGCGGCGTTCGATCGTTCGTTCGCCTTCGCCGATGGCCGCGCCGCGTCGACGGAAGGCCCGCCGCCGCACGTGACCAGGATTGGCGACGCCGCCTATGTCCTCTGCGGCGGCAGGCAGATCTGCGTCGAGCGCGTCGACCCGATGGCTGGCGGCGCGGGCCGGCGCGAGGCGGAATCGGGCGAAGTCGCCGCGCCGATGCACGGGCGCGTGATCGCGATTTCGATCGAAGAGGGCGACGACGTCGTCGCGGGCCAGCGGTTGGCGGTGGTCGAGGCGATGAAGATGGAGCACGCGCTCGTCGCGCCGCGCGCCGGCCGCGCCGAACGCCTCGCCGCCAAGCTCGGCGATGTGGTCGAGCAGGGACAACGTCTGATGACGATCGCCGCCGGAGACGAATAGGAGAGTTTCTGCGCAACCATTAACGGGTTGTATACGGTATGATGCAACCATTGCGGGCATACCTTCAACCCGTGAAAACGCGATGCGCGCCCTTGAGCTGAAATCGCAGGAGTTCGACGCGTCGAACGAGAGGGCGCCGGCGGTCCACGGCGGCGGCGGGCTCGACGCAGCGTTGCAACGGGCGTTGAGGGAGGGCGAGCTGAGGCTCGATTTCCAGCCGTTGGTCGCAGTGGCGGGTGGCGCGACGACGGGATTCGAGGCGCTGTTGCGCTGGCGGCGACCCGGCTTCGGCGAACTCGCCGCCGGGAGCTTCGTCGCCGTCGCGGAAGGCTTGCCCACATTCGACGAAATCGGCGCCTGGTCGCTGGTCGAGGCTGCGCGCGCGGCCGTGGCCTGGCCGGCGCGGCTGCGGGTCGCCGTCAACCTTTCGCCAGCCCAGCTGAGGTCGCCGAAACTGGCCGCGACCGTCCGGAGCATTCTCGATCAAGGCCGCCTCGATCCACGCCGTCTCGAACTCGAGATCGTCAAAACAGCCCTCATCGACGACTACGCCGCGGTCGCGACAATTCTGAACGCGCTACGCAGTTATGGCGTCACCGTCGCGCTCGACGACTTCGGCGGCGACGACTCCTCAATGCAAGCTCTGGCGAAGCTGCCACTTGACCGCCTGAAGATCGACCGCAGCTTCGTCGTCGAGGCGATGGTCAATCCGCGCTGTGCGGCGGTGATCCGCGCGGCGGCGCGGATCGCCAAGGAGCTCGGGCTGGCGTTGACCGGCGAAGGGGTCGAGAGCTGCGAGCAATTCGAATTGTTGCGCTCGGCTGGCTGCGACGAGACCCAAGGCTATTTCCACAGCCGGCCGTTGCCGGAAAGCGACCTCGCCGCCGCGTTCGAGCGCAGTCCAGGCGGCTGCGACGCGCGCAGCGACTGTCGCCACTGTCTCCGTGACGCCCGGCGCCGTTGAGTCGAGCGTAGACGCTCGTACTAACCCATGCAAAAATGCGCGCTGGCCCACACGCAAGGAGCCGCGCGATGAGCAACACCGTCGCCGTTCCCAAGGCCAAGACAGTCGCCAAGACCGAACGGCCGCGTCTGCACAAGGTGATCCTGTTCAACGACGACTACACGCCGCGCGACTTCGTCGTCACGGTGTTGAAGACGGAGTTCCGTCTCGGCGAAGGACGCGCGCTAGCGGTGATGATGACCGCGCACCGACTCGGCGCCTGTGTCGTGGCTGTCTACGCCCGCGACGTCGCCGAGACCAAAGCGGCGCGCGCGACAGAGGCAGGCGCGGCCAAAGGGTATCCGCTGCGCTTCGACTGCGAGCCGGAGGAGTAAGATTTCTCGCGACGAATTGACACGCGGGGCTTACGCGCCGCCGAACGCGACATTACATCAATCAAACGAATGGACCGCGACGTCAAGACGGCGGTGCGTTGCTGTTCGAGATGAGGCGCGGTCGGGGACGTCGGCGTGGTTGAACCCGCCGCAAGGCCGCTGCGCCGTGTCCAAACAGAGGAGACGTCGTTATGGTCGAGACACCGACTAAACTTGTCGTCAAGACTGAAAAGAAGAGCGGCGTGCCGATGACCGCGCCGACGCCGTGGACGTCGTTCGAGACGCTCAGGCGCGAAATCGACCGGTTGTTCGAAGGCGTAAGCGGTGGCTGGCCGTTTGCGTCCGGCCGCTCGCCGCTCGACTTAGCCTGGCCGCGCGAGGCGCAATGGCGGGTGACGCCGGTGGTCGATGTCGCCGAGAGCGACAAGGAGTTCGAGATCACCGCTGAGCTGCCGGGCATGAGTGAGAAGGACGTCGAGCTGACGCTCGCCAACGGGAGCCTCGTCATCAAGGGCGAGAAGAAGGACGAGCGCGAGGAGCGAGAGGCCGACTACTACTTGTCCGAGCGCCGCTACGGCACATTCGTGCGCGCGTTCGAGCTGCCGCCCAGCGTCGACGCGGGCAAGATCGAAGCGTCCTTCGCCAAGGGGGTGTTGACGATCAAGTTGCCCAAGACCGCCGAAGCGCAGAAGGCCGAGACCAAGATCCCGGTCAAGGCGGCGTAGCGCGCTTCAGCCCATCGCCGGGCAAAGGCGCGGCGACGCGCCGGCCGGCGCGGGGAGGGCGATCGGCAGCGTCTTGAGTTCGGCGAATTCGCGCGGCCGCCAAGCGTCGACGAGGCGCTTGGCGGCGTCCATCTCGTCGCTGGTCATCTTCGGCTCGATCGCGCCGCGGATTTGCGAGTTGTCGTGGAACGGATTGCGCGCCGCGAGACGGAACCAATAGTCGGCCTGAATCAGGTCGGGGGCGATCGTTTCGCGGCCATCGGTCTCGCCTTGCTCGAAAGTCAGACTGAGCTTTTCCTGCGCGCGCGGATTGTCGAGCAGCGCGGCGCGCATCAGCCAGCAGAAACTGAGCGCCAGGTCGCGGTCGGTCGAGGTCCCGGGCGGGTTCATCGCCGCGTAGCCGATCGACAGCATCGCCTCGGAATCGCCGCGGCGCGCCGCCGCCTGCATCCAATTGAGGAACTGCCCGCGATCGGCCGGCAGGCCGGGCGCGCCGAGAAGATAGAGATGGGCGAGATCGCCGGCGGCGCCGGTCGCGCCGAGATCGAAGGCGCGGCGCATCAGCGCGACGCCAGCCGTCGGATCCTGTTTGACGCCGCGGCCGCGCACGATCATCGGCCCCAGCGCGCGCATCGCCTCCGCGTCGGCCGCCTCGACGCGCTTCTGCAGCGCGCTCGCGATCTGCCGCTCGTCGACCGCGACATTCTCGCCGTTGCGCAGACGATCATAGACGTCGCGCGCCGCGCCAGGCTCGCCGTGTTCGGCGGCGCGCGCCATCCAGGCGATTCCGGCGGCGCGATCGCTCGGCAGTCCGTCGCCGGTCAGCAGCGTCAGCGCCAGGCCATATTCCGCGTCGGAGCGTCCGGCGAGCGCGCCCTTCATCTCGTCGAGCGCGTCGGTCGAAACTGGACACAACGGCCTGACGAGGCAGAGCAGCGACAAGGTCTGATAGGTCGCGCCCAGATGCTCCGGGGAATCGTCGCCGGCGAAGGCGCTACTGTCGTGCGCCACGATCCAGAAGAGCCCAGCGACCAGCGCGGCGACGAACGCCGCAATTCCGCGCACCCACTTCATCGCGCCCCTCCGAAATCCGCGCCTCTTGGTCGACAATACGGTCTGCCCGGCGCACAAAGCCAGTCTCAGCGCGCGGCGCGATCCTAAGCGTTAGGGTGAGGATAGCGGCGTAAGACTCTGCGTGCCGTGATGTTTCCGCACACCGTCGCGTGACCGCCACCACGCGGCGCTTCGCTCGTGGCGATCGATTTGCGATAAGGCGGCAATGACGCTGCATTTGATCAAACTCTGCGTCGGCGCGGATTCGATCGCCGATCTCGAAGAGTGGATTGCCGAGCGGATGGCCGAGCGGCGGCGGCTCGGCGAGTTCCAGCGTCACGCTCACGTCACCCGTATGGTCCCCAAACGCGCCGAAGAGCTCGTCGACGGCGGCTCGCTCTATTGGGTGATCAAGGGCCTGATCTCGGCGCGACAAAGGCTGCTAGAGATCGAGCCCTTTGTCGACGCTGCGGGGATCGGCCGCTGCCGGCTGTGGCTGGACCCGAAGGTTGTCGCCGTGGCGCCAAGGCCGATGCGCGCGTTCCAGGGTTGGCGCTACTTCGCTCAAAAGGATGCCCCGATCGATCTGGAGGCGGCAGGCGCCGGGGCGGCGGCGATGCCCGAGGAGCTGCGCCGGACGCTCGGCGAACTCGGCCTGCTGTGAGGGGGGACGCGCTCCGGCCTTGCGGCGCGGCGCTCCGCGCCCGATCTTAAGGGACGGCGCTTCCGGCGCCAGGAGAGTTTTTCGCATGGGCGAACAGGATCGCGCTCCGCCGGCGCGCCGCGAGAGCGGCTCGGCGGTCGACGCCTTCGTCGAAGCGGCGAAGCGCGCGCCGGCGCCGATTGTGAGCGGACGTGGCCGACTGATCTTCGCGCTCGACGCGACGATGAGCCGCCAACCGGCCTGGGACATGGCGCAGGCGTTGCAGGGGCGCATGTTCGAGGCGGCGGCGCGCCTTGGCGGTCTCGACGTCCAGCTCGCCTATTTTCGCGGCTTGAACGAGTGCCGCGTCACCAACTTCGTTTCCGGCGGCGCCGGACTCGCCGAGCTGATGAGTCGAATTTCGGTTCAGGGCGGGGCGACGCAATTGCGTCGCGTGCTCGCTCACGCGCGCAACGAAGCCCGCCGCGCGCCGGTTGGCGCGCTGGTGTTCGTCGGCGACGCGATGGAGGAGCGCATCGATCCGCTACTGGCGACCGCCGCCGAGTTGGCGCTCGCCGGCGTCAAGGCGTTCATGTTCCAGGAGGGCGAAGATCCCGCGGCGCGCCGGGCCTTCAAAGAGATCGCCCGCCTGACCGGCGGCGCCTACGAGACCTTCAACGCCGGCGCCGCAGCGCGGCTCGAGGCGCTGCTCGGGGCGGCGGCCGTCTACGCGGCGGGCGGCCGGACGGCGCTGGCGGCGCGGGCGGATCGCGACGGCGCCGCTCGCGCCCTGCTGGAACAGATGCGCGAAGCGTGACAAGAGACGCGACGCGCCGCCGCGTCGGGAACCGATTCCTCCCATGCCGACACTCATCGCCGGAGTTCTCGCTCTCTATCTGCTGCTGTTGGGCATCCGCAGGTTCGCGCGGTTGAGCCCGGCTTCCGCGGCGGCGATGGTGCGTAACGGCGGCGCGGTGGCGGTCTTCGTCATTGCGGCCTTCCTGCTGTTGCGCGGCAATTTTGCCGGCGCGGCGACGCTCGCCGCCGTCGCGACGAGTCTGGGACTGGTCGGTCGAAGAGGGCGGCTCGCCTCGGTCCTCGGCGCCGTCGGCTTCGGGCCGCGGCCCGGCCGGGTCACGACGGCGCGCTCGGCGACGATCGAAATGCGGCTCGACCAGGACACCGGAGCGGTAAGCGGCACGGTGCTCGCCGGCGCGCAGCAAGGGCGCGACCTCGACATGCTGACGCGCGGCGAATGCTTGGCGCTCTACGAGGATTGCCGGCGCGACGATCCCGAAGGGGCTCGCCTGCTAGAGACGTATCTCGACCGCCGGTTTGCCGGTTGGCGTCAGACAGACGAGGGTCAGAGCGAGGAGCGGCGGCGGAACGACCGCGGCGGGGCGATGACGCGCGACCAAGCGTATCAGATCCTGGGCCTGGCGCAGGGCGCGAGCGCCGACGAAATCATTCGCGCCCACCGGTCGCTGATGCAGAAGCTTCATCCAGACCATGGCGGGTCGACCGCTTTGGCGGCGCAGGTCAACGAAGCCAAGGACGTCCTGCTGCGACACGGATGACGCTCCTCAGTCGCGCGCGGCGAAACAGGCGAAGCCGCTCTTCTTGAGCGAGCGGCAAGCAGTCTCGGCGCTCGTCGAGTCGAGGCCGGCGAAGCGGGCGCGGTAGAAGACGTCCTCTCCCTTGGCGACTTTCTCGGTGAACGGCCGCGCCTGGCCGAGCTGTCCACGGTTCTGGGCGCGCGCGCGAGCAAGCAGATCGTTGGCCTTGGCCGCGTCGTCCGAAATGCCAATCTGGATGATCCAGCCGCCATGATCGGCCGGCGCGGACTCGGCTGCGACTGTCGTCGCCGCTTTGGTTTGAGCCGCCGGAGCAGCGGCGGGGGCGACGTCACGCGAAGGTCCTTTCGCGACGGGGTCGGGCCCTTTCACCCAGCCGAGCTGTTGCGGCGACGCAGCGGCGATGGTGACTGGCGCAGGCCGTGCCGCGACGGGAGCGGTCGGGGCCAACGGTTTGGCGGCGGGCGCAACGACGGCGGACTTCGCCGCGGGCGGCGCAGCGATCGGCCTCGCGGTGGCGACGGCTGGGGCGGGCGCCGTTTCTTCCGCGGAATCCTCGTCGCCTTCCTCGATCGGACCGGCGGCGGAACGAGCGGAAGGCGCCGGAATCGCGCCAGCGGGGACGGTGAGGCTGGCGAGCCGGACCGGCGGGGCAGGCGGAGCGGCGGCCTCGGCGATCATCGGCGCGGTGTGGCCGCGGTCCGACGCCTGCGCCAGGTGGACGCGGATCAGGCTCTCCATATAGGCGTCGCGCGCCGCGCCGGTGCGGCCGCCGAGCACGGCGGCGACCAGCGATCGGCCGTCGCGATGCACGGAGGTCAGAAGGTTGAAGCCGGAAGCGCGGGTGTAGCCGGTCTTGATGCCGTCGACGCCGTCGACGCGGCCGAGCAGATGATTGTGATTGCCGATGACCTCGCCGCCGTACTCGAACTCGTGCGTCGAGAAGTACTTGAAGTAGCGCGGGAAGCGCTCTTCGGTGGCGCGAGCGAGAATGGTGAGGTCGCGCGCAGTGGTGATTTGCTCGTCGGCGGGCAGGCCGGAGGCGTTGACGTAACGGGTGCGCGACATGCCGAGCGCGTGCGCCTTGCGGGTCATCATTTCGGCAAATGAACTTTCGTCGCCGCCGATCTTCTCCGCAATGGCGACCGCGACGTCGTTGGCCGAACGTGTGACGATCGCCTTGATCGCGTCCTCGACGGAGATCGTATCGCCGGGTTGGACGCCGAGCTTGGAAGGCTCCTGGGCGGCGGCGTGTTCGGAGACCGGAATCTCCGTTTGAAGCGTCATCGCGCCTTTGTCGAGCTGTTCGAACAGCAGGTAGAGCGTCATCACTTTGGTCAGCGACGCGGGATGGCGTGGTTCATTTTCGTTAGCGGCGTAGAGCGTCCGCCCGGCGTTGGCGTCGACGACGATCGCCGCGAATGCCGGATCGGAAGGCGCCGAGGCCCGCCCGGCGTAACGAGCGTAGTGGTGATAGTGACGCCACCCTCGCGCCTCGGCGGGGGCCGAGGCCAGGCTTAGCAGCGCAAGCGCTACGCAAGCCGCCGTGGCGATGGTGACAAGAGGGGAAGTGGGGGACTGAGAGTCACGCAACGCCATGGACGCCCTGTTGAACTGACGCGGCGCGACGGCCGAGGCAGACGGGCCGTTGCGCGATGAGCACAGTCCGAAAGGCTATGCGGGCGCGGTTACGGCGGCGTTAACGCGCCGGCCCCGATTTGCCGACTTTCTGCGCCAAGGGTCTGATCCGAAAGGCGAAGCGGGAGGAGGGCGGCGTGCGCGGGAACGTGACGATTTTGATTAAGCGATTGATAAGATTCGCTCGAGCCCGCGGCGGACAAAACCTGCGGCGTTTTGTTGCGGTGCAACAAAACGCTTGACAGTTCATTGTGCAGTGCACATATTGCCGAGCGTCGACGCCGTCGCTTCGCGGCGTTCGCATCCGCCGCCGCAATGAAGCCCACGAGGTTTTCCCATGACGACGCCGACGTTCGAAGAGTTCCAGAAATTCAGCAAACAGCAGCTCGACGCCGTCAATGCGGCGGCCGCGAGCGTCGCCAAGGGGCTGCAGGAGATTGCGGCGGAGTCGTCCGACTATTCGAAGAAGGCGTTCGCCACGAGCTCGGCGACGGTTGAGAAGCTGCTCGGCGCGAAGTCAGTCGAGACGGCGGTGCAGATCCAGACCGATTACGCGAAATCGACCTACGAAGGCTTCGTCGCGCAGGCGAACAAGATCAACGAAATTTACATCAAGCTGGCGACCGAAGCATTCAAGCCGGTCGAGGCTGCGTTCACCAAGCTTCAGGTCAAGTAACGCGCGCTGAGGGCCGCGCGGAAAGCGCGGCGGGGTCGCGATTCTCACAAGTCAGGGTCGGCGTCGCGCCGGCCCTTTTTTGTTGCGCGCCGCTTGCGCTTCTGATCGAAATTCGCACTTGCGCGCCGGTTGCAAATTGGCGAACCTTGTTTGCGTCGCACCGCCTCTGGCGCCCGAAGCGCACGGCGCCTAGATGTGACTCGTGGGGAACGCGGCAAACCCCCGAATTGTCGCTGCAACGCCGCTCATGGGGTTTGTCGAGGTCGATCTTGATCGCCGATCCGCATCCGTTCGTAAGTCGGTTCCGGGCCGGAATTGCGCGCCTCGCGCGCATCTTCTCGGCTTCGCGCGCCGCTCCGACGACGCGGCCGGCGATCGAAGGGGCGCGAGAGCCTCGACGCGCGCCGGAAGTGCCTGGCTTCGGCGCCGCCGTGATTACACGGACGCGTGCGCAGACGCGGCGGCCCAATATGTACCGCGTGCTGCTGCTCAACGACGACTACACCCCGATGGAGTTTGTCATCGCAATCCTTCAGGCGTTCTTCAACAAAAGCCCGGAAGAGGCGACCCAGATCATGCTCCATGTTCACAACAACGGCGTCGGCGAATGCGGCGTCTACACCTACGAGGTCGCCGAAACGAAAGTCGCGCAAGTGATGGACCACGCGCGCAAGAATCAGCACCCTCTGCAATGCATCATGGAAAAGAAATGAAAGGCGTCTGATGCCGGTATTTTCCCGCGCGCTCGAAAAGACCCTTCGCAAGGCGCTGGCGCTCGCCAACGAGCGCCGACATGAATATGCGACGCTCGAACATTTGCTGTTGGCCCTGATCGACGATCCGGACGCGGCGGCGGTGCTGCGCGCCTGCAACGTCGATCTCGACCAGTTGCGCAAGAACGTCGTCCAATATCTCGACACCGATCTCGACAACTTGATCGTCGAAACGATCGACGAGGCGAAGGCGACTGCGGGCTTCCAGCGCGTCGTGCAGCGCGCCGCGATCCACGTTCAGTCGTCGGGCCGCGAGGAGGTGACGGGCGCCAACGTGCTGGTGGCGATCTTCGCTGAGCGCGAGAGCCACGCCGCGTATTTCCTGCAAGAGCAGGACATGACCCGCTACGACGCGGTCAACTACATCAGCCACGGCATCGCCAAGCGGGCCGGCCTCTCCGACCCGTCGCGGACGCCGCGCGGCGTCGACGAGGACGGCGACCCACGCGAGTCGAAGGAGGCCAAGGACGGCGCCGAGGGCAAGAAGAAGGAGGGCGCGCTCGACGCCTATTGCGTCAATCTGAACAAGAAGGCGCGCGACGGGCGCATCGATCCGCTGATCGGCCGCGAGGCCGAGGTCCAGCGCACCATCCAAGTGCTGTGCCGACGGCAGAAGAACAATCCGCTGCTGGTCGGCGATCCCGGCGTCGGCAAGACGGCGATCGCCGAAGGCTTGGCGCGCAAGATCGTCGGCGGCGAGGTGCCGGAAGTGCTGGCCGGCGCGACCGTCTTCGCCCTCGATATGGGCGCGCTGCTCGCCGGCACGCGCTATCGCGGCGACTTCGAAGAGCGCCTGAAGCAGGTGATGAAGGAGATCGAGCAGCACAAGGACGCGATCCTGTTCATCGACGAGATCCACACCGTCATCGGCGCCGGCGCGACCTCGGGCGGGGCGATGGACGCCTCCAACCTGCTCAAGCCGGCGCTGGCGCAAGGCTCGCTGCGCTGCATCGGTTCGACCACCTACAAGGAATACCGCCAGTACTTCGAGAAGGATCGCGCCTTGGTGCGCCGGTTCCAGAAGATCGACGTCAAGGAGCCGAGCGTCGCCGACACGGTGGAGATCCTCAAGGGCCTCAAGCCCTATTTCGAGGAGTTCCACAAGGTTCGCTACACCCAGGAGGCGGTGAAGGCGGCGGTCGAACTGTCGGCCCGCTACATCCACGACCGCAAGCTGCCCGACAAGGCGATCGACGTCATCGACGAGACTGGCGCCTCGCAGATGCTGGTCGCCGAGGCCAAACGCAAGAAAGTCATCGGCATCAAGGAAATCGAGGCGACGATCGCCTCGATGGCGCGCATCCCGCCGAAGTCCGTCTCCAAAGACGACGCCGAGGTGCTGCAACATCTCGACGCGACGCTGAAGCGCGTCGTCTACGGCCAGGACGCGGCGCTCGGCGCGCTCGCTTCGGCGATCAAGCTGGCGCGCGCCGGCCTGCGCGATCCCGAGAAGCCGATCGGCTGCTATCTGTTCTCCGGCCCGACCGGCGTCGGCAAGACGGAAGCCGCGCGGCAGCTTGCCTCCAGCCTCGGCCTCGAGCTGACCCGCTTCGACATGTCCGAGTACATGGAGCGGCACACCGTTTCGCGACTGATCGGCGCGCCGCCCGGCTATGTCGGCTTCGACCAGGGCGGCCTGCTGACTGACGCGATCGACCAGCATCCGCACTCGGTGCTGCTGCTCGACGAGATCGAGAAGGCGCATCCCGACCTGTTCAACATCCTGTTGCAGGTCATGGACCACGGCAAGTTGACCGACCATGCCGGCAAGCAGATCGACTTCCGCAACGTGATCCTGATCATGACCACCAACGCCGGCGCGCAGGACCTCGCCCGGGAGTCGTTCGGCTTCCACAAGTCGAAGCGCGAGGGCGACGACACCGAGGCGATCAATCGGCTGTTCTCGCCGGAGTTCCGCAACCGGCTCGACGCCATCGTGCCGTTCGCGCGGTTGCCGGAGGAAGTCATCGCGCAGGTGGTCGACAAGTTCATTCTGCAGCTCGAGGCGCAGCTCGCCGACCGCAACGTGACGATCGAGCTCGCCGACGAAGCGCGCGCTTGGCTGGTCAAGAACGGCTACGACGAGGCGATGGGGGCGCGGCCGATGGCGCGCGTCATCCAGACGCAGATCAAGACGCCGCTCGCCGACGAAGTGCTGTTCGGCCGCCTGAAGGCGGGCGGGGTGGTCAGGGTCGTCGTCGTCGCCGACGACGACGGCGTCAAGAAGCTCAGCTTCGTCTATCCCGACGGCCCGGCGCAGCCGCGGCTGGAGCGCGACTTGATCGTCGCCGGCCGCAAGCGGGCCGAAGGCGCCGCCGAGGCGCGCAAGGGCAGGGCGCGCAAGCGAGCGGAGAGCGAGCCGAGCGAACCCAGCGAGGAATCGCCGAGGGAACCGCAGGCGAACTGAGCTTAGAGCGGCGCGCCCGACGTGGCGCGCCGCTGCCCGACGCCCGAGAGCAGCACCGCGACCACGCCGGCGAGAAACACGCCGTCGAAAGTTCCCGCGCCGCCGATCGAGGCGACCGGCGCGCCGAGGCCCTGCAGCTTGTCGAGATTGGTGAGGTCGGCGCCGATCAGCACGCCGATCGAGCCGGCGACATAAGCGAGCGGCGCGGCGTAACGGCGCGACAGGATGAGCGCCGCGGCCGCCGCGAGGATCGGCGGCCAAAAGAGCGGCACCGAAATGCCGACGCCCCGGATTGGCGTGGCAAGCAGGTGCACCACGACAGCCACGATCGCCGTCGCGACCGCCGCCTCGAAATAGAGGCGGTTAGCGACGACGAGATAGATCGACAGCAGCGCCGGAATGAGCGCGCCGCCGACGTTGACGGCGACGATCGTGCCAGGCCAGTCGACGACCTGCGGGACGAGATAGGACATGCCGAACGCGTCGACAAAGGCGCGGGCGACGACGTGCGCCTCAGGCAGTCGCGCGACTGGGATGTTGAGATAGGAACCGACCAGCGAGGCGAGGAGGACCAGCATCGCTGCGCGCGGCGGCAATCCCAGCCGGCGATAGGCGCTATTGAGGACGCCGATCTCGAGCAGCGTCACCAGGACAAGCAGGAGCCCGCCAGCCAGCAGATAGAGCAGGATCTGCGTTGGCAGGTAATGCAGATGGTTCGAATACATCGGCGGCCTTGGCCCTCAGCGCAGTTTCGTCTTGCCTAGTCTAGAACGAGGAAAATGTCATCGGCGGGCGGCTTCGTCGGTTGACGCCGCCGCTGGTCGCGTCCGGCGCGCGATTGCGCATCTCTTGCGGCGGCGGAACGGACGCGGTCAGCGGCCACGCGTTGCGCGTATGAGTTTGCCGCGCCCGCCTAGCCCTTCAGCGCCGCGCGAATCCTGGCGGCGTGCGCTTCAAGTTGGCCGGCGGGGACGATCGGCCCGCCGGGCGGGCGCAGAGCGACGCCCGGCCAGCACGGCAAGATATGGAAGTGGAGGTGGAACACGACCTGGCCGCTGGCGCGTTCGTTGAATTGCTGGACGATGATTCCTTCCGCCGCCATGCCCGCCTTGACCGAGCGCGCGATCGTTTGCACCGACGGCATGAAACGCGCGAGCTCGGCCGCGGGGATGTCGAGGAGGTTGCGGGCGGGCGCCTTAGGAATGACCAGAACGTGGCCTTCGGCGCGCGGCATGATGTCCATGAATGCGAGCGAGACCTCGTCCTCGGCGACGCGCACGCACGGCGCCTCGCCGCGCAGGATCTTGGCGAAAATGTTTTGCGGATCGTAGGACGCGCTCACGTGTGTCTCCTCTGTCATTCGCTCTCCGTTTCATCGCGACGGAAGGGCAGGCGCTCGGCGTATTCCTCGATCGCCTCGGCCACCGCCGGCCGTTCGCGCGCGAGATAATCGGCGATGGCCCGCTGCATGCGGACATCGGCAAATTCATGCGCCGAGTAGGTGGTGACCGGACGATAGCCGCGCGACAGCTTGTGCTCCCCCTGCGCGCCAGCTTCGACTCGGCCGATGCCGCGTCGGATCGCGAAATCGATCGCTTGATAATAGCAAATCTCGAAATGGAGAAACGGCCGCTCGACGATCGCGCCCCAGTTGCGGCCGTAGAGCGCGTCGTCGCCGAGGAAATTGATCGCTCCGGCGACGTAGCGCCGGCCCTGACGCGCCATCACCAGCAGCACGCGGTCGGCGAATGTCGCGCCGATGCGGTCGAAGAACGCGCGCGTCAGGTAAGGGCGGCCCCATTTGCGCGAGCCGGTATCCATGTAGAAGGCAAAGAATGCGTCCCAATGCTCCGACTTGACGTCGCCTCCAGTCAGAAGGTCAACCTCGATGTCGTCGCCCAGAGCGTCTCGCCGCTCGCGCTTGATCGCCTTGCGCTTGCGCGAGGCGAGGGAGGCGAGGAAGTCGTCGAAGTCGCGATAGCCTTCGTTGATGAAGTGGAATTGTTCGCCAGTCCGCAAGACGAAGCCGGCGCGCTGCAACGTCTCCGCGTCGCTTTTGTCGCAGAAGGTGACGTGGATCGACGACGCGTCGGCCGCCTTGCGCAACGCGCGCCAGCCGGCGACAAGCGCCTGCGCGGCGCCGTCAGGCGCGTCGGCGGCGACCAGAAGGCGGCGACCAGTCACCGGCGTGAACGGCGCGGCGATCTGCAGCTTGGGATAGTACTGGCCGCCGGCGCGCTGGTAGGCGTCGGCCCAGGCGTGGTCGAAGACGTATTCGCCCTGGCTGTGCGTCTTGATGTAGGTCGGCGCGGCGGCGACGAGCCGGCCGCTGGGGTCCTCGACGAGCACATGGGCCGGCGTCCAGCCCGATCGCCCGCCGACCGACCCGGACTCCTCGAGCGCGCGCAAGAATGCGTGGGCGACGAACGGGTTGAAGCGCTCGCCGGCGCCTCCCGCCGCGACCAGGCCAGTCGGATTGGCGCAGGCGTCCCACGCCTCGGGGGCGATTTCGCCGAGGCTGACGACGGAGCGGACGGAGAGGGCTGCGGGCATGCGCTCTGTCTTGTGGGAGGGCGCGCGCGGGGCGCGCGGGCTCATCATAACGCGCCGGGGCCGCGCGCCAAGGCCGAGCGCTGCCGTGCAGGTTTGGCTAGCATCGGCGCGCGATAGAAGGAGGCGGGCATGGCGCGCGACGAGGCGCTCGAGGCATGGCTGCGCGAAGCGTTGCGCAACGAGCGGAATGTGGGCGAGAAAGCGATGTTCGGCGGCCTTGCCTGGCTGCTGAACGGGCATCTGCAGTGCGCATCGCGCGAGGACGGCATGCTGGCGCGGGTGGGGACCGAGCGCAACGCGTGGGCGCTTGCGCTCTCCGGCGTCGGGCCGATGGTCGTGCGCGGCCGCGCGCTCGACGGTTGGGTGCGCGCCGCGCCGCCCGCCAGCGTCGAGACCCGCGGGCGATTGCTCGACGCCGCGCTCGCTTTCGTCCGTTCGCTGCCGGCGAAAAAGGACGGCGCTCGCGCCAGGGCGCCGGCGCGGCGCTCGTGGTGAAAGTCTGACGCTTGGTTCCCGCCATGCTGGTCGGCCGCGGGTGGAGGGCGGCTATCGCCTCGCGGGCGCGGGATCGACCGGATTGCGCCCAAGACGGCCGGTCCAGGCAGGTAAGGACGTTCTCGAAAGCGAAGGCCATGGGCGTTTGACGGTCTTGACCACCAGGGGATGGATTCCGGTCGTTTACGCCCGGGCATTTGCATCGGCGGCGGGACCGGCAATTCTGAAAACATAAACAAGCGCGGCGCGGCGAGTTGTCGCGCCGCCGCCGCACACGTCCAGAACAACCTGACAGTCCCCATTAAACGTTTGACTGTACGCCACCCACAGCGGCCCGTGAACGGGTGTAGCCGGTTTGGCTTGGCCCACGGGAGAGTCCCGTTCTTGTGTCCGATCTACACGAGCGAGGAGACGTTTGGTGCGCGTCCCAGCCTATGCGGCGCTTGCTGCTTACATGGCTTGCGCAGCGCATGCGACGAGCCCGGCGCAGGCTCAGATGGCGCAGACGCCGCCACCACAGTCGGGTGAGCCCTCCGCCCCCGTCGCGCCGCTTTTTGTCGGCGGCTCGCCGCTCGTCCCCGGATGGTCCTTCACTCTGGCGCCGTATGGTTGGCTGAGCAATGTCAGCAACAAGATCAAAACGCCTACCCGAGGGGGCGGCGTGGCGACGACCGACGTGGACGTTCCTTTGGACGACCTCCTGCGCGACCTCCGCTTTGCAGTGCTGCTGTCGGGCGAGGCGCGTTATGATCGATTCTCGGTCGTAACCGACTTTATGTACACGTATCTCGGTATGAACCTGAGCACGGCTCATCTGTCGTCGGTAAATCCGGGCTCGGGGGCGATCAATATTCCCGAGTCACTGCAGGTGAACATCGGCGCCAGCATGGCGACGACCGTCTGGACGCTGGCGGGTGGATACACCCTGGCGATGGGCGGGTGGGGCAATATCGATGCGATCGCTGGAGCGCGACTTCTGGCGGTTGACGACACGACGAATTACGACCTCACCGCCGATCTCTTCGTGAACAATGGCCCGCTCGCGCTGGCCAAGAGCGGCTCGCTGAGCGCCAGCGCCGCCGATTGGGATGCAATCATTGGCGCAAGGGGCCGGCTCGATATTCCGAACAGCAGCTTCTACGCGCCGTTCTACTTCGACGTCGGGACAGGAGAATTGCCTCTGACGTGGCAGGCTTATACGGGCCTTGGCTATCACACCTCATGGGCCGACTATTCGCTCGGCTACCGATATCTCGCCTACGAGAACAGTGGGAACGCGCATGTGAAGAGCCTGGCGATGGGCGGCGTCATGATGGCTGCGAGTTTCCATTTTTGAGCTGATCGCGACGCGCCAGGATGCCTGGCTTCTCCCACTCGGCGGCGTGCGCGGGCTTCTTTGGGCGTGATCCGGCAATTGCGAGCGCACCCAGGGGACCATTGGCGGTTGATTCGCCGCTCCGATCGCCAATCCGATCGATATGGCCTTCTACGTGACCTTTGGGTCTCACGCACGGAACTGACCGAACTGGCCGCCGTCGCGCCTATTAAACAAGTGAATTCGTCGACTTCACTCGGTCGGGGCCCAGATCATTGTATCAATTGGTGTAATGGTTGGCGGTAGATACTGCAATACCACCATTACACACAAGCCATAGTTTCGTTCTTCCGAGTCATTGAGCGTTACTATTTGAGTTCAATTCCAATCTCCTTAGAACGGCCGTCGATTGCTTGCATGACGTTCTTGTCGCCGTTCTCTTTGCAGTATACAGTGAGGCGATTGCCCAAAACCGCCAGTCCGCTTCGGGCCAGCTTCAGTCGATTGGGCGCGGCTGGCGGAAAGGCGGCTCAGGGTCGATTCCGCTCCGTCAGCGCGGGAACCAAGCGTCAAATTCTGACCACTCGCTACTGGGTTTTCGCTGCGCGGTCGCGGAACCACAGCGCGGTCGCCGGCGCGCCGACCTCGAACGGCGTCGCGTCGGACCAGAAGCGCGCGCGGAAGCGGCTCGAGTCGACGCGGTAGGGGCGGTCCCACTGGAACCGCATTTCGGCGAGTTCGCGCAGCGGCGGCATGAAAAGTCCGAGCGGAGCGATGAGCGCGGGCGGCAGGCCGATCGCCTTCGGCGCGACGCCGATCGCCGCTGCGCCGAGCGCCAGGATTTCTCGCGGCGTGCGGGTCGGCGCGCAGGGGACGTGCCAGGCTTGGCCGAAAGCGTCGTCGGGCGCCTCGAGCAGGCTGATGACGGCGCGCGCGCAATCCGGCACATAGGCGAAATCGTGCGGCATGTCGGGCGAGCCGATGAAAAAAGCTCGGCCGCCGCGCACGAGCGCGCCGAAGGCGGTGTCGCCGAGATGGGCCTGAGCCGCGCCAGCGCCGTAAAAGTCGGGCGCACGCAGCGCGGCGACCCGCAGCCGTCCCGCCTCGCTCGCGGCCAGCCAAATGCGCGTCGCCGCGACCCGCGCCGCGGGTTTGACGCCATAGGGTTGCAGAGGCGTCGTCTCGCTCAGCGGCGCGGTCTGTGGGCCGTACATGTAGAGGTTGTCGAAAAAGACCAGGCGCGCGCCTTCAGCCGCGCAGGCTTCGACAAAATTCGTCATCGTGCGCGGCCAGGCCTCGCGCCAGAGCGCGCCGACGTAGGGAAAGCCGATCGCCAGCACGACTTGGGACAGTCCC
>JBEKVR010000087.1:0-36776 GCA_049513815.1 Roseiarcus sp.
ACATTGCTGAGGCCGGCGAAGCGGACGACCTTTGCGTCGATGAGCGAGCGGACCGCGGCGAACTGCTCGTCGCGCGGCGTCTTCGGATCGATGCGGTGCAACTGCCACAGGTCGATCGTCTCGACGCCGAGATTGCGACGACTCTTCAGCGCCTGTTGGATGAGGTATTCGGGCCGGCCGAGCGGCGTCCAGAGATTGGGGCCGGTGCGGGTCAGGCCGCCCTTGGTCGCGACGACCATGCCGGAATACGGATGCAACGCCTCGCGAATGAGGAGCTCGGAAACATCGGGGCCGTAGGAATCGGCGGTGTCGATGAAATCGACGCCGAGCTCGGGCAGGCGCTTCAGCACCCGCAGCGCTTCGGCGCGATCGGCCGGCTCGCCCCAGATTCCGCGGCCAGTGATGCGCATGGCGCCGAAGCCGAGGCGATGCACGTTCAGCGCGCCGCCGATTGAAAACACGCCCGATTGCTTCGCGTCGCTCATCGTCTTCCTGTCCTCGTCCCGGATGGTGGTCCGGCCGATATGGGCGGCCGGCGGCTCGCCATCAAGGCCAGCGCGCCAGCGGCGGCATCGAGGAGAGGATCGCGGAAACGTTACCGCCGGTCTTCAGACCGAAAATCGTGCCGCGGTCGTAGAGCAGGTTGAATTCGACATAGCGACCGCGGCGGACGAGCTGTTCCTCGCGCTCGACCTCGCTCCACGGCGCGGCGAAGTTGCGGCGCACGATCTCGCCGTAGAGCGAAACAAAGGTCTCGCCGACGTCGCGGCTGAAGGCGAGGCCGGCGGCGAACGCCGCATCGTCGACGGCGTCGAGATAATCGTAGAAGATTCCGCCGATCCCGCGCGGCTCGCCGCGATGGGGAAGGAAGAAATATTCGTCGCACCACGCCTTGAACCGCTCGTGCGACGCGACGCTTGCGTGGCGCGCGCAGGCGGCTTTCAAACCTTCGTGAAACGCCAGCGCGTCGGCGTCGTCGGCGCGTCGGCGCGCTGCAAGCATCGGCGTCAGGTCGGCGCCGCCGCCGAACCACGCCTTGCTGGTGACGACGAAGCGCGTGTTCAGGTGCGTGGTCGGCACGTTTGGGTTCCACGGATGGGCGATGACCGACAGGCCGGCCGCCCAGAAGCGCGGGTCCTGATCGGCGCCGGGAATCTGTTTGGCGAATTCCGGCGCAAACGATCCGAAGACGGTCGAGACGTGGACGCCCATCTTCTCGAACAATCGGCCGCGCAGAATCGCCGTGCGACCGCCGCCGCCCGGCGCGCCGGAGCGATCGACGCGACTCCACGGCTCGACGACGAAGCGGCCCGGCGCCGCATCCGCCGCGCTGAGCGGGCACGCGTCTTCGAGCGCTTCCATCGCCGCGATCAGGCGAAGCTGCAACGCCTCGAACCAAGCCTCGGCGACGCGCTGGCGAGTCTCGAGCGTGTCCATGGCGCGGGCCCTTTCCACGCTCAGCCGGCGGCGCGCAGGCGCGCGACGAGGCGCTCGACGTGGGCGATCGGCGTCTCGGGCAAAATGCCGTGGCCGAGGTTGAACACATGCGCGCGCCCGGCGAAACCAAGCAGCGTGCGGTCGACGCCCTCGTCGAGCGCGCGCCCGCCGACGATGAGCGCCAGCGGATCGAGGTTGCCTTGCAGAGCGAAGCGCGCGGGCAACGCCGCGGCGGCGACGCGCGGATCGACCGCGGTGTCGAGGCCGATCGCCGCCAGGCCGTCGATGGCGGCGAACTTGCCGAGCTGGGTCGCCGCGCCGCGCGGGAAGGCGATGATTGGCGCCGCCGGCAGGGCGGCGCGCAATTTGGCGACGATGCCGGCGATCGGCGCGACGCACCAGCGCTCGAATTCGGCCGGCGGCAGCACGCCCGCCCAGGAATCGAAGATCTGAACCGCCTCGGCGCCGGCGCGCAATTGCCGCTCGAGATAGGCGGCCGAAAACTCGACCAACATGTCGATCAGCGCCGCAAACAGGTCGGGATTTCGATAGGCGAACAGCCGCGCCGGCGCCTGGTCGGGTGTGCCGCGGCCGGCGATCATGTAGCTCGCCACCGTCCATGGCGCGCCGCAGAAGCCGATCAACGCCACGTCGTCGGTCAGCGTGGCGCGCGCGCGCGTGACCGTCTCGAACACCGGCGCGAGCCGCGACCAATCGGGCGCGTCGCGCAAAGCGGCAAGATCGGCGGCGGTCTCGATCGGCTTCAACCGCGGCCCCTCGCCTTCCTCGAACGAAACGCGCTGGCCGAGCGCGTCGGGGGCGACGAGAATGTCGGAGAACAGGATCGCGGCGTCGAAGCCGAAGCGGCGGATCGGCTGCAGCGTCGCTTCGGTCGCCAGCTCCGGCGTGTAGCAAAAGTCGAGGAACGACTTCGCCTTGGAGCGAATGGCGCGGTATTCCGGCAGGTAGCGGCCAGCCTGGCGCATCAGCCATAGCGGCGGAACCGGCTGACGCACGCCCGAGAGGGCGGCGAGCAGCGGCTTCGTCGGCGCGGGGCGGGGCGGGGCGGCGGTCATGAAGTCCTTACGCGGCTGCGGCGACATCCCTTCTCCCCGCAAGCGGGGCGAGGAGGCGCAACGCGGCCAGCGGCCGCTCTATCGTGAAATCTCGCGCTGGCGCAAGGCCGAGTTACTCGGCGGCCTTCTTCATTTCCGGATAGACGCACTGGGCGGCCTCGGCGCCGGGGCGCCGCATCGGCACGACCTTCGCCTCTTCCAACGGCAGCTCGAGCGTGTTCCACACGTCGACCAGCGCCTCGACCAGCAGGGCGACCTGCGCCTCGGTGTGGCGCGGCGTCGGGGTGATGCGCAGGCGCTCGGTCCCTTTGGCGACGGTCGGGTAGTTGATCGGCTGGATGTAAATGTCGTGGCGACGCAGCAGCAGCTCGCTGGCGGCGCGGCACTTGGCGGCGTCGCACACCATCACCGGTACGATGTGCGAAGGATTGTCGAGCACCGGCAGACCGGCGGCGCGCAGAGCGTGCTTGACCAACCTCGCCATCGCCTGATGGCGTTCGCGCTCGGCGTTGGACGCCTTGAGCGCGCGCACGGCGGCGGCGGCGGCGGCGGCGACGCTCGGGGGCAGGGTCGAAGTGAAGATGAATTGCGGCGCGTAGGAGCGCACCGCGTCGACGAGCGCCGCCGAGCCGGCGATGTAGCCGCCGAGACCGCCGAAGCCCTTGGCCAGCGTGCCTTCGACCACGTCGAGTTCGTCCATCAACCCTTCGCGCTCGGCGACGCCGCCGCCGCGCGGGCCGTACATGCCGACCGCATGGACTTCGTCGATATAGGTCATCGCGCCATATTTCTTGGCGAGCGCGACGACCGCGGCGATCGGCGCGATATCGCCGTCCATCGAATAGAGGCTCTCGAACACGATCAGCTTGGCGCGCTCGATCGGCTCGGCGGCGAGCAGTTCTTCGAGATGGGCGACGTCGTTGTGGCGCCAGACCTTCTTGTCGCAGCCGGAGCGCCTGACGCCCTCGATCATCGAATTGTGGTTGAGCGCATCGGAGAGGATCAGGCAATCAGGCAGCAGGCTGGCGATGGTCGAAATGCCGGCGAGATTGGAGATCCAGCCCGACGTGAAGACGAGCGCCGCCTCCTTGCCGTGCAGGTCGGCGAGCTCGCGCTCGAGCATCACGATCGGATGATGGGTGCCGGAGATGTTGCGGGTGCCGCCGGCGCCGGCGCCGTGAGCGCGCGCAGCGTTGACGCTCGCCTCGATGACGTCGGGATGGATGCCCATGCCGAGATAATCGTTCGAGCACCAGACGGTGACCGGACGCGGCGCATCCTCTTCGCCCGGCGGACGCCACAGAGCGAGGGGGAACCGAGCGGCGTCGCGCTCGAGGTCGATGAAGACGCGATAGCGCGCTTCGCTCTTCAGGCGTTCGATCGCTTCCACAAAACGCCGCTGATAATCCATCGGTCGCCGATCCCTCGTCGCGTCCGCCGGGAGGGCGGCGCCGGTCTCCCCGCCACTTGCCGTAACCGGGCGCGACCGGCGAGTAAAGGCGGATGGCGGTTGAAAATCCGTCAGCGGCGCACCCCGTTTCACGCCAACTTGGCGGGCCCCGCGGCCTCATGATTTGCGTCAGCGCAAGAAATTCCGGGAAATCAACCGCCGCCGGCGCCGGCCCCGGCGGACTCCGTCGCCGGCCGGTCGGTCCGCGGGGCGCGACAATTTGCCCTATCGAGCCGGGTCGACAGCGAGCACGCCAGACGGCAGCCGCGCCAGCAGGTCGCGTCCCGCGTCGGCCCCGAGCCTGGCGGCGTCGGCCGGCGCGCCGGCGACACGCGCCTCAAAGCTCTCCGAACCGTCCTCGCGTAGCACCTGCCCGCGCAGGACCAGCCGACCGTCCTCGAGCCGCGCGTGGCCGGCAATCGGCGTTCGGCACGACCCGTCGAGCGCGGCGAGGTAGGCGCGCTCGGCCGCAAGCGCCGTCGCTGTCGCGACGTCGTCGATCGCCGCCAGCGCTTCGAGCGTCCGGGCGTCGCCGCGCCGTGCGGCCAAGGCGATCGCTCCCTGGCCGACGGCGGGGAGGAACGCCTCGATGTCGAGCGCGGCGCGGGCGCGATGGGCGAGGCCGAGTCGCTTGAGACCGGCCATCGCCAGCAGCGTTGCGTCGACCGCGCCGCTCTCGGCCTTGGCGAGCCGCGTCTCGACGTTGCCGCGCAACAGCTCGACGCGAAGGTCAGGGCGCAGCCGCAGCGCTTGCGACCGGCGGCGCAGCGAGGCGGCGCCAAGCCTAGCGCCGTGAGGCAGGCCGGCGATCGAGTCGGCGAGCGCCGAGACGAGCGCGTCGCGCGGGTCTTCCCGCGGCAGGAAGCCGGCCAGCGCCACGCCATCGGGCAGGGCGGTCGGCAAGTCTTTGGCCGAGTGGACGGCGAAGTCGATGCGGCCGTCGAGGAGGGCCGAATCGATTTCCTTGGTGAACAGACCCTTGCCGCCAGCATCGGCGAGCGGTCGATCCTGGATGATGTCGCCGCTGGTGCGAATGACGGCGATGGCGACGCGCGCCTCGTCCCAGCCATGTGCGGCGGCGAGGCGACGGCGCGTCTCCTGCGCCTGAGCGAGGGCGAGCGGCGAGCCGCGCGTGCCGAGGGTGAAGAGAACTGCGGAAGCCATGGGGAAGCGCCCTTAAGGGAGATCGGCGCTGCTGGCTAGAGGCGGCGCGCGCGACCGTCCCGTAACCCTTCCCCATCCTCCGCCGCCGATGTTATGACGGGCGGCGGACCGCGCCACGGCTCAGCTGGGGAGCGGCGTGTTCGCCATACGGTCAGGGAGTGAAATCATGAAATTCATCGCTCGCGGCGCCGCCGTGTTTCTCGCCGGCGCCGTTGTCGTCGCAGCGCTCGCGACCAGCGCCGACGCGCAGTCGCGGCGCGGCTATTGCGATCGTGTCGCGCGTGATTACGCCAACAGTCAGACTGCCGGCAATACGGTCGGCGGCGCGGTCGTCGGCGGGTTGCTCGGCGCTGGCGTCGGCGCGCTGGTCGGCGGCGGCCATTCGGTCGGAACTGGAGCGGCGATCGGCGCCGGCGCCGGCGCGGTCGGCGGCGCGGCCAATGGTTCAGCGGCGTGGCGCGAGAACTACAACAGCCGCTACTACTCCTGCATGCAAGGTTATTGAGATCGCGCCGCGTTCAGGCCCGGTTCAATATCCGACGGGTACCAATTTCCCTTCCGGCCGCACGTACCGAACGTCGTGCGACGGAACCAACCGACGAAGCGCGAATGCGCCGAGTGCGACGGTCATCCAGCGTGTGTCGGTTCGTCAGTTGCTTGGGTTGGGCGCGTTAATCACAGTCAGTTGGAGGATTTTATGAGCAAGCTTTCGGCCAAGCTACTCGGAGTCGTCATTTTTTCCGCCGTCGTTTCATCGGCAGTTTCGCCAGCGTTCGCTTTGGGCGGCTGCGGCCCGAACTTCCATCGCAACTGGGCGGGCCAGTGCGTCTGGGGCGGCCAAAATGAAGCCTGGTGCCTGAGACACACGGGCCATCCGGCCGTTCGCGCTCCGAACGGGGCGATGATTTGCTATCACTGAGGCGCTCGTTTTTTGCGCGCCTTCGTCTGACCGATCCAGTCGCGGCGGCGCAGCCCGCCGCGGCGACTAAGGCGCGATCGTCAGGTTGCTCGCCGGCAGGCCCGGGCGCCAGCGCCGCCGCATCGCGCGGTAGGACGCTTCGACGGCGCGCGTGAAGCCAACTTCGTCCGACAGCGGACGGGCGCGGATTTCGTCGCGCAGCGGGGCCTTGAATTCGGCGCGGCGCCGCGCGTTGGCCGCCAAGGCCGCGGCCCTCTCGCCATCTTCGGCCTTGGTCCAATGGAAGCGATCGACGCGTTCCCGCCGCAGCGCCGGCGCAGTCGACGTCGATCGCCGCCGCCTCGCGGCGGTCGCCGCGTCCGGCCGAAAGGGCGCCTTGGCGGCGCGCCGGACTTCGTGCTTGCGCCGGAGAAATCAGGCCTTTGCCGAAATGCGGCGTACAGCCGCACCCGCGCGCGCCTGTCGACGGGAACGTTAGGCTTTACAGCTACAGTAATATTGTATTACTTATCCGCTGTCCGCCCGATCGAGGCGGGAAAGCGTCCGCCCGGCCGCGACAGGCGTCCGAGGTTGAACGCTTGAGGTGGGAGGGTTGTATGCATCTCATGAAATGGCTGAGCGGCGCCGCGATCGGCACGGCGTTGATGCTGGCGGGCTCGCCGTCCTATGCAGTAACGATCGGCTTCTCGCAGGTGGGCGACGAAGGCGACTGGCGTCCTGCGTTCTCGAAGGACATGCAGGACGAGGCGAAGAAGGAAGGGATCGACCTCAAGTTCGCTGACGCCCAGGGCAAGGAAGAAGAGCAGCTCAAGGCCGTGCGCGCTTTCATTGCGCAGAAGGTCGACGCGATCATCATCGCGCCGGTCGTCGTCACCGGTTGGGATCAGGTGCTCGAAGAAGCCAAGAAGGCTGGCATCCCGGTCTTCCTCGCTGACCGCGACGTCGACGTCAAAGACAAGTCTCTCTTCGTGACCCGCATCTCGGCCGACTTCAACCTCGAAGGCCGTCTCGCCGGCGCGTGGACCGCCCAGGCCAGCAAGGGCCAGTGCAACGTCGTCGAGGAGCAGGGCACCGTCGGCGCCGCTCCGGCGATCGAGCGCAAGAAGGGCTTCGAAGCCGTCACCGCGAACTTCCCGGACATCAAGATCGTCAAGACGCAGTCCGGCGACTTCACGACTGACGGCGGCAAGAAGGTCATGGAAGCCTTCATCAAGGCGACCGACAACCTGAAGGGCATCTGCGCGTCGTTCGCCCACAACGACAACATGCAGCTCGGCGCCATTCAGGCGATGAAGGAAGCCGGCCTCAAGCCCGGCAAGGACGTGCTGATGGTTTCGGTCGACTACGTTCCGGCGATGAAGGAAGCGCTGGCCGCCGGCGACGCGAACGCCTCGGTCGAGCTCCGCTCGGCGATTGGCAAGTACATCTACCCGGTCGTCCTCCAGTACCTGAAGGACAAGAAAGAACTGCCGAAGTGGGTCAAGATCCCGTCTGACCTGCACACGGCTGCGACGGCGGCGAACTGAGACGAGCCGACGTCAACCATAGAAACTTGGCGTTTCGCCGGACTTCGGTCCGGCGGGGCGCCGCCCTGAGCGCCGGGCGCGTAGCCGCGACGCGACCGACGGGTGTACAGTCGTGACCTAGCGATAGGGGGGAAGCGCACGTGGCGGAAGCTGTGACGGCGCGAATTGAGATGATCGGGGTATCCAAGGCGTTCCCCGGCGTGCGCGCGCTGGATAAGGCCGACTTGCGGCTCTTGGCGGGCGAAGTTCACGCCCTGATGGGCGAGAACGGCGCCGGGAAATCGACGCTAATTAAGGTTCTGACTGGCGCGCTGCGCCGCGACGAAGGCGAGATCCGCCTCGACGGCCAGGCGGTGGAGATCGGCACGCCCGGGCAAGCGCGGGCGCTCGGCATCGGCACCGTCTATCAGGAAGTCAACCTCGTCTCGACCATGTCGGTGACGAAGAACCTCACGCTCGGACGACAGCCGACGAAATTCGGCGTGATTTCGTGGCGCTCGGCGCGCGACGTCGCCAAGAAGCGCCTGCAGCGGCTCAACATCGACATCGACATCGAGCGGCCGCTCGGCTCCTATTCGGTCGCCATCCAGCAGCTCATCGCCATCGCGCGCGCCCTCGAAGAGGACACGCGCGTGCTGGTGCTCGACGAGCCGACCGCCAGCCTCGACGCCAACGAGACGGCGTTGCTGTTCCAGATCGTGCGCGATCTGAAGGCTCACGGCATCGCGATCGTCTTCATCACCCACTTCATCGATCAGGTCTACCAGATCGCCGATCGTGTCTCGGTGTTGCGCAACGGCCGCATGGTCGGCACGGCCCCGATCGGCGAGATGCCGCCGCTGAAGCTGATTTCACTGATGATCGGTCGCGAACTCGGGCAGACCGGGCTGCGCCTCGTTGGCGAGGCGCCGCCGTCGGACGCGCCAGTGTTGCTGGAGGCCGAAGGTCTCGGCCGGCGGTTGATTATGCAGCCTTTCGATCTGAAGCTGCGCGGCGGCGAGGTCGTCGGCCTGTCGGGCCTGCTGGGTTCGGGCCGCACCGAGGTCGCCAAGCTGGTGTTCGGCGCCGTGAAGCCGGATGCGGGCAAGCTTCAGGTTGGCGGCGCGCCGATGACCGGGCATTCGCCGAGCCGCTCCATCCGCGCCGGCATCGCCTTCTGTCCTGAAGATCGCAAGGCCGAGGGTGCGTTCGGCGAACTCAGCGTGCGCGAAAACATCGTCATGGCGCTGCAGTCGAAGCGCGGCTGGCTGCGGCTGCTGTCGCACAGCGAGCAGGACAAGCTTGCTAGTGAGATGATCGCGACGCTGGCGATCAGCACCCCTGACGCCGAGAAGCCGGTTGGACAGCTGTCCGGCGGCAACCAGCAGAAGGTTCTTCTGGCGCGCTCGCTGGTCTCCGGCCCGCGCGTGCTCATTCTCGACGAGCCGACGCGCGGCATCGACGTCGGCGCGCACGCCGAAATCGTGATGCTGATCCGCAAGCTGTGCGGCGAGGGGCTGGCGCTGCTGGTCGCTTCCTCCGAGCTCGACGAGTTGGTCGCGGTCAGCGACCGGGTCGCGGTGCTGCGCGATCGCCACAAGATCGGCGAAATCTCAGGCGCGGACATCACCCGCGACAACATCATTCATATGATCGCCGGCACGCAGTCATGATGCAGACTCCCATTGCGACCACAACGAAGCAATTCTCGCTCGGGGCGACCCTGCGCGCCATCGCCGCCCACAAGGTGGTGTGGCCGCTGGCGGCGCTGGCGCTGATCTTTTTCATCGACTTCCTGATCTCGCCGAACTTCTTCAGCATCCGCATCGTCGAAGGCCGTTTGTTCGGGTCGGTGATCGACGTCTTCTACCGCGCCGCGCCGACCGCGCTGGTGGCGCTGGGCATGGCGGTGGTGATCGGCACCAAGGGCATCGACCTTTCGGTCGGCTCGATCATCGCCATCGGCGGCGCGGTCATCACCTGGCGCATCCACGCCGGCGACCCCCATATCCTCATTCTCTTTTGGGCGCTCGGCGTCGGCCTGCTGTGCGGAATATGGAACGGGTTCCTGGTCGCGGTGCTGGACATCCAGCCGATCATCGCGACGCTGATCCTGATGGTCTCCGGCCGCGGCATCGGGCTGATGATCAACCTGCTTTACGGCGGCACCAATCCGAGCTTCACCAGCCCGCTGTTGCAGGGCCTGAGCACCGGCCACATCGGCCTGATTCCGACCCGGATCGTGGTGTTCGTGGTGATCCTGGTGGCACTGTGGGCGCTGTTGCGCCGCACCGCGCTCGGGATGTTCCTCGAGTCGGTCGGCGGCAACGCGAAGGCCGCCTACCTCACCGGCATCAACGCGCGGTTGATCATCTTTTCCGCTTACATCATCAGCGGTCTCACCGCCGGCTCGGCCGGCGTGATCCTCGCCGCTGACACCCACACCTCGGATCCGGTCAGCATCGGCCTGTTCATCGAGCTCGACGCGATCCTGGCGGTGGTGATCGGCGGCGGCTCGCTGGCCGGCGGCCGCATCTATCTCGGGATGACGATCCTCGGCGCCCTGGTCATCCAGGCGTTGACCACGTCGATCCTCACCAGCGGCCTGCCGCCCGAATACAATCTGGTGGTCAAGGCGGTCGTGGTCTTGGTGGTGCTGCTGCTCCAGTCGAGCAACTTCCGCAATCTGGCGCTGTCGATTCTCGCGAGGAGGAAGCGGTGAACGAGAAATACCTGCCGCTGACGGCGACGATCGTCGTCTTCCTGGCTTTGTTCGCGACCGGCGGCCTGCTCTACAATAACTTCGTCTCGACGCTAGTGCTGGGCGACATCCTCGCCGACAACGCCTTCATCATCATCGCCGCCATCGGCACCACCTTCGTCATCATCTCCGGCGGCATCGATCTGTCGATCGGCTCGATGATCGGCTTCGTCGGTGTCGTGATGGCCAATCTCGACGTGGTCGGTTGGCATCCGCTCGCCTCGGGCGCCATGATGCTGGTGTTCGGCCTGGGGTTCGGCGCGCTGCAGGGGCTGATCATCGACTTCTGCGACATCCAGCCGTTCATCGTCACGCTGGCTGGCCTGTTCCTGTTGCGTGGCGGCTGTTTCATGGTCAACCTCGACGCGGTGCCGATCCGCCACGACTTCGTCCATGATTTCGCCAGCGTCAGCATTCCGCTGCCGGGCGAGGGCGAGCTTCACAGTTCGGCGATCGTCATGCTGGTCGCGTGGGTGGTCGCCATCGTCATCGCCCATTTCACCCGCTTCGGCGCCAACGTCTACGCGATCGGCGGCGACAAGACCTCAGCGGGCCTGATGGGCGTGCCGATGCGCCGCACTATGGTCGGCATCTACGCGCTCGGCGGCTTCTACAGCGCGCTCGGCGGCGTCATCTACGCGCTCTACACTTCGTCCGGCTATCCGCTGGCGGGCACCGGCAACGAGCTGACCGCCATCGCTTCGGTGGTGCTCGGCGGCACGCTGCTGACCGGCGGCGTCGGCATGGTTGCGGGCACCCTGTTCGGCGGGATGATCTTCGGCTTGATCGCCACGCTGATTGATTTCAACGGGTCGCTCAACGGCGCGTGGATCATGATCGTCGGCGGCGTGCTGCTGTTCCTCTTCATCGTGCTGCAGCGGTTCCTGGTCGGTTCGTTCAGGCTGCGGAGCGTGGCCTGAGGCTGAGGGGCGATGGCGCGCGCAACCCGATATTCGCCGAGCAGCGAGGCCGCGATCCGTCGCCACGCTTCGCGCCGACCGGCGGCGCCTGTGGCGCGTGAAGCAGAAGGGTGCACGCCCTTGCGCCGATCCGACGCGCAGCTGGCGGCGCGACTCGGACGCGACATCGTCAACGGCGTCTTCCCGGCCGGCTCGCTGTTGCCGAGCGCCGCGGAAATGGGCGTGCGCTTCTCGGCCTCGCGCACCGCGTTGCGCGAGGCCTACAGCAAGCTCAGCGGCAAGGGGTTGATCGTCGCCCGGCCGAGGGTCGGCACGCGCGTCCGGCTCAAGTCCGATTGGAACCTGCTCGATCCCGACGTGCTCGCCTGGCGCCTGAGCTCCGAGCCGGAAGGGCATTTCGTCGACGAACTGTTCACGTTGCGCCAGGCGATCGAGCCGGTGGCGGCGGAGATCGCCGCGACTACACGGACGCCGGACGGCGTCGCGCGCATCACGGACGCGTTCGGCCGGATGGAGCGGTTCAGGAACGGCGAGGGCGACCTCATCGGCGCCGACGTCGATTTTCATGTCGCCATTCTCGACGCGACGCGAAACCATTTTCTCGCCGCGCTCGGCGGGCTTATTCAGGCGGCGCTCGAATGCAGCTTTCGTCTCACTTGGATTGGCGCGGCGAGCATCCGCGACGACCGCCTCGAGCAGCATCGCGGCGTTCTCGCGGCGATCGAGGAGGGCGGGCCGGACCTGGCGCGCGCACGCATGGTCGAGCTTCTGAACGACTCCTACGACGACATGCGCAAGTTCCGCGAGTCGCGCGGTCGCGCGGGGCCCGTCGCGTCGCGACGGAGTCCGGCGACTTGAATTCGGTTCCTGCGTCGCAGACGAGCCGCGGCGGCTCGTCGCCGCCAGCAACAGAGGATCGCATATGTTCACGATAGGCATTGACTACGGCGCCAACTCGGCGCCCGCGCTGGTCGTGCGTTGCGCGGACGGCGCCGAATTCGGCAGCGCCGTCGTCGGCTCCCCCTCCGGCGACGAGGGCGTGCTGCTCGACGAAAGCGACCACCATCTCGCGCGGCAGGCGCCGGCCGGCCTTCGCGGGGACCTGCGACTCCCCATCGGCACACGCGGCGCCGTAAGGTGAGGATGAACGTTCACATCGATGGTCCGCGGCGCATGCGGACTTCAGACAAGGAAGTTGCCAGCCAATGACGCAGCAAGGCGCCGACGCGACCGCGGCCATCGCCGAAGGCCGCACATCGCTGGGGGTCGAACTCGGGTCCACCAACATCAAGGCGTGCCTGATCGGGCCGGGCAACCAGGTCCTCGCCACAGGCAGCCACGGCTGGGAGAACCAGTTCGTCGACCGCCTCTGGACCTACTCCGAAAACGCGATCTGGACCGGCCTGCAGGCCGCCGTCGCCAGCCTGATGGCCGATGTCGAGCGACGCCACGGCGCGCCCCTCACCCGCATCGGCGCGCTGGGATTCTCGGCGATGATGCACGGGTACCTGGCGTTCGACGCGAAGGGCGCCCTGCTGGTCCCGTTCCGCACCTGGCGCAACACCAACACGGAGCGCGCCGCCGCCGAGCTGACCAAGACGCTCCGCTTCAACTTCCCGCTTCGGTGGTCGGCCTCGCACCTGTACCAGGCGATCCTCGACGAGGAGCCTCACGTCGCCGACCTCGACTTCATCACGACCCTGGCCGGCTTCGTGCACTGGCGCCTCACCGGCCGCAAGGTGCTCGGCGTGGGCGACGCCTCCGGCATGTTCCCGATCGACCCGGCCACCCACGACTACGACGCGCCGATGCTGGCGCAGTTCGGCGAGATGGTCGCCGCCCGTCGACCGGGCCTCAACGTCGCCGCCCTCCTCCCCAAGGCGCTCGTCGCCGGCCAGGACGCCGGAACGCTCACCGCGGAGGGCGCCGCCCTGCTCGATCCGACCGGCAGGCTGCAGCCGGGCGCGCCGGTGTGCCCGCCCGAGGGCGACGCCGGCACGGGCATGGTGGCCACCAACGCCGTCGCCCAGCGCACCGGCAACATCAGCGCGGGCACGTCGATCTTCGCGATGGTGGTGCTCGAGAAGCCGCTGACCGCGGTGCATGAGGAGCTCGACGTCGTCACCACGCCGGCGGGCGACCTGGTCGCGATGGTCCACTGCAACAACGGCGCGAGCGAGCTCGGAACCTGGGCGGGCGTTTTCACCCAGTTCGCCGCCGCCATCGGGGCCAATGCGGACGCGAACGCCGTCTTCGGCGCGCTGTTCGCCGCGGCGCTCGAAGGCGAGGCGGACGGCGGCGGGCTGCTCGCCTACAACTACCTCGCCGGAGAGCCGATCACGGGCATGGCCGAGGGACGTCCGCTCGTCGTGCGCACCCCCGGCAGCCGCCTCACGCTCGCCAACTTCATGCGCACGCAGCTCTACGCCGCCTTCGGCACGCTGAGCCTGGGCATGAACGTGCTGCGCGGCGAGGGCGTGCAACTGGACTCGATGTTCGCGCACGGCGGCATGTTCAAGACCGCGGGCGTCGCGCAGCGTTTCCTGGCGGCGGCGATCGGCGCCCCCGTGACGGTGGGCGACACCGCAAGCGAGGGCGGCGCGTGGGGCATCGCCGTGCTGGCCGAGTACCTGCGCACAGGCGCAGGCGAGGGCCTGAGCGACTACCTCGCGGGCCGCGTGTTCGCCGGCGCTAAGCTCGACGTGGCGGAACCCGACCCCGCCGATGTCGAGGGCTACGCCACGTGGCTCAAGCAGTATTCGGCGGGTCTGGCGATCGAGAAGGCGGCGACGGAGGCGATCAGCTAGCCAACAGGCCGCCCACCGAACGCCGCACGGCTTCGCTCCATTTGTTATTCCAAATCTTACCTTCCCCCCCCCCCCCCCAATCGACCGAGATGAACCTGATCAACCTCGCCAACCCTGAAATCTGGCTCGTTTGCGGATCGCAGCACCTCTATGGCCAAGGGCCGCTCAAACAGGTCGACGCCAACTCCCAGCAGATCGCCGACGCGCTCGCCAAGTCGCCGAAGCTGCCACTCAAGACGGTGTTCAAAGCGCTGCTGACGACGCCCGACGAAATCGCCAAGCTGTGCCTCGACGCGAATTCCGATCCCAACTGCGCCGGCCTGGTTCTCTGGATGCACACCTTCTCGCCGTCGAAAATGTGGATCCGTGGTCTCAACGTCCTGCAGAAGCCGTTCGCGCATCTGCACACGCAGTTCAACGCCGAGCTGCCGTGGGACTCGATCGACATGGACTTCATGAACCTCAACCAGGCCGCGCACGGCGACCGCGAGGCGGGGTTCATCCACACGCGCATGCGCCTGGCGCGCAAGGTCGTCGTCGGCCACTGGGCCGATCCGGAAGTGCATGACCGTCTCGGCGCCTGGATGCGCGCCGCGCGCGCTTGGCACGACTGGCAGGGCGGCAAGTTCTGCCGCTTCGGCGACAACATGCGCCAGGTCGCCGTGACCGACGGCGACAAGGTCGGCGCCGAGATGCAGTTCGGTTTCTCGACCAACACCTGGGGCGTCGGCGATCTCGTCGCCAAGATCAACAAGGTCAGCGACGCCGCAGCGGCCGATCTCGTCGTCGAATACGAGAAGAGCTACGCGGTCGTTCCCGAGCTACGCAAGGGCGGCAAGCGCTACGAGGAGCTGCTCTACGGCGCCAAGCAGGAGCTCGGCCTGCGCGCCTTCCTCGAGGCGGGCGGCTTCAAGGGGTTCACCGACACGTTCGAGGATCTGCACGGCCTCAGGCAGCTGCCGGGCCTGGCGCCGCAGCGGCTGATGGCCGACGGCTACGGCTTCGCCGGCGAGGGCGACTGGAAGACCGTGGCGCTGGTCAGGGCGATGAAGGTGATGGCCGAGGGCCTGCCGGGCGGCACCTCGTTCATGGAAGACTACACTTACAACCTGCCGCAGGGCGGGCGCGGCCAGGTGCTCGGCGCACATATGCTCGAGGTCTGCCCGACCATCGCCAGCGGCAAGCCGGCGCTCGAGATCCATCCGCTCGGCATCGGCGGCAAGGAAGATCCGGTGCGGCTGGTGTTCGACGCCGCGCCGGGGCCGGCGCTCAACGCCAGCCTGATCGATCTGGGCAACCGCTACCGCCTGATCGTCAACGAGATCGACGTCGTCAAACATCCCAAGCTGCCGAAGCTGCCAGTCGCGCGCGCGGTGTGGGAGTGCCGGCCCGAGCACAAGACCGCCTGCGGGGCGTGGATACTGGCCGGCGGCGCGCATCACTCGGGCTTCAGCTACAGCGTCACGGCGGAAATGCTGGAAGACTTCGCCGCCATTGCCGGCATCGAGCTGACGCTGATCAACGCTGACACAACACTGCGGGCTCTTAAGCAGGATTTGCGCAGCAACGAGGTCTATTATCACCTCGCCAAGGGCTTCCGCGCCTGACGGCGCGGATGCTCAGCCAAAGGACGACCATGCTCAAGGAACTGAAACGCGAAGCCTATGAGGCCAATGTCGAACTGCCGCGCCATGGCCTCATCAACCTCACCTTCGGCAACGCCAGCGCGATCGATCGCGCCAAAGGCGTGTTCGCGATCAAGCCGAGCGGCGTCGACTACGCGGCGCTGACGGCCGACGACATGGTCCTCGTCGATCTCGAGGGCAAGCGAGTCGAGGGGAAGCTCAACCCTTCCTCCGACACGCCGACCCACCGCCGGCTGTTCATCGACTTCGTCGAGATCGGCGGCGTCGTGCACACGCATTCGTCGCACGCCACCGCCTTCGCCCAGGCGGGGCGGCCGATCCCCAACTTCGGCACCACCCATTCCGACTACTTCAAGGACGAGGTGCCGGTGACGCGCAAAATGACGGCGGCGGAGATCGCCTCGGCCTACGAATGGGAGACCGGGACCGTCATCGTCGAGCGGCTGAAGGGGATCGACCCGGCCGATTGCCCGGCTGTGCTGGTGAACCGCCACGCGCCGTTCACCTGGGGGCCGAATGTCGCCAAGGCGGTCGAGACGGCGGTCGCGCTCGAATGCGTCGCGCATATGGCGCTGATGTCGCTGGCGCTCGCGCCGGGTCTCGAGCAGATCGAGACTGAGCTGCGCGACAAGCACTTCAAGCGCAAGCACGGCCCCAACGCCTATTACGGCCATGTCGACAGGCGGCGCCGCTTCACATCAAGATTTGTAGCCAGACGGCGAGCGAGACCGCCGACAGCAGCTGCCGTTGCCCGAGGGTAGAGCAACGGGACGCCTCGTCATTTCGACGCCTGCCAAGATCCGCCGTCGGAGCCCCACTGGTTCTTGCCTGACCATTGGCCGGCACCCGCGTGGCCGTCGACGTGGCCACTGACGCGCCCGCTCAATGGATAGGGGGTTATGCGATCGCCCCAGTTGCCCTGCAAGACGCCGCTCGCCGCCACGTCGAACGAACCGTCGCCGTTGAGCGCGCCGGAGAAGCTCGCTGAGAATGCGTCGCCCTCGTGGACGCCACGAAGCGATCCCGACACGGCGCCGCCGGAGACATTGACCACGATGCTGCCAGACGACTTTCCGTGGATCGCCCCTTCATACCGCCCGCTGAGCGTGGCGGCGGGCTGTTGCTGAGTTGGACTGCCCGCAGTCTCCTTGAAAGTCTCGCGCCCGATCTCGATCCCCTGCTTGTCGTAATGGACATAATAGCCGCCAATGCGATTGCCGTTGGCGTCGTTTACGTAGACGACCTTGGTCTTGCCGTTGGCGTCCTGCAGCCAACCTGCGTCCACTTCCGTCGTTCCCTGTGGCGGCTGTGTGGGCGCTTGCGCCGCGGTGGGCGTCGGCGTCGGCGCGGCCGCCTCGACGCTGGCGAGGCCCGCGTCGGTGATCGCCTCCCCGAGCGTCGAAGAGGACGCGTCGGTCCCGCCATTCTCTGGCGGCGGCGCGTTCGAAGCGCCTTTCTTCGCGTCGAGAATGGCGACCGCCTGCTGCGGAGCGTTGGAGGCGAGTTTGCCGAACGCGTCCCAGGCGGCGGGATCGTTCGCCTTCAGCGCCTCGCGCTTCTCGGCATTGGTCATCTCGTTCCACGACTTCTTGTCGGAAGTCGCGGCGCCCTTGTCGACGGTCTTGCCGGACTGACCGCTCTCGCCCGACGTCTCCGCGCTGGTCTTGTCGCCGACGGAACTCTGTCCCTTCTCCGCAGTCTTGTCCTTGTCCGCGCTGTCTCTGTCACCGGCGGCCTTGTCCTTGTCGGCGGTCTTGTCCTGGCCCTTCTTGTCTTTGTCGCTTCCCGCTTTGTCTGGCGCCGGCGCGATGAGCGCCTTCGTTTTCTCGACGAGCGCGTCGGCGATGTGATCGGTCGAAGCGCGGTCAACCAGATTCGACAGCGCGTCGAACTGTCCGTCGCCGGTCCGCCTGTACATGTCGTCCATGAACGCCTTCAGGCGTTCCTGCTTGTCGCCGTATTTCTCGTAGGCGCCCATGATCGCGTCGTACTTGTCGTCTCCGATCGCACTCTTGATCTTGTCGTTGACGAGGTCCTTGATTTCGTCGCTGACCTTGGACTTGATGTAGTCGCGTGCGACGCCTTCTGGATTGTCGTGCGCCTTCTTAGCGGCCTCCGCGGCCTCCTCCATCCACTTCACCGCCACACCCGACGTCCCGCCGCTGATGGCGTTCAGCGAATGAATCATCACATCGGCGCCTGTGGCGACGCCACGGCGCAACTCGGTGTCGAGAACGTCGATACGGCGCATCTTCAGGGTCTCGGCGACGTCGGCGTAATCCCATGCATCGAGATGGCCCGAGGAACTGAGCTGCGTATGCATGTTGGTCGCCAAGCCGGAATTCGCGTTGGCGAACGGGTCCATTACCGGAGGCAGGTCCGATTGCGTGTGATCCTTACCGTCGAGAAAGTTGCGCCAGAACTGACCGGACTTCTCGCCGTCCGCGTCATTCGCGTAATCCGGCATGTTCTTGAAAACGCCAGTGTCCCGCAGCGCGCCATAGAACTTTCCGAGCGTCGCCGAATCGTTGACCTCCAGTCGTCCGTCGCGATAGCTGATCACGCGCTCGTGGGTCAGGACGGCGATAATGCGTTCCTTGTCGTCGGCGTTGCGCTGGCTCGTTCCGCCCTTGCCCTTGAAGAAGTCCCAAACCCCGTTGAGGGGATTGGCGTGCGCCGGCGCCTGAGGCAGGGACGCCGCGCCGAAGCCCGCGAGCGCGGCGGCGACAAGCAGCGCAGCGGCGCGGCCTCTTCGTCTTGCGACTTTCGGCGAGTCCGTCGTACGGATTTGGGCGTGCATCGCCTCACCTCGTCACAGCCACGCCAACAGCAAGGCGCGGGCGTGGTCCGCGTCGGCGGGCGCGCTCGCCGGATCGGTGGCGATCTTGCGCGCCAGTAGCAGGGCTTCGGCACCGCGGTCGGCCGATTTCAGAAGAATCGCCTGCGCCACTTGGCTCGGTCCCGCCTCGGGATGTCGCTTTGAGAAGGCGGCGAGAAACGCGAGCCCGACCTCTGCGTCGCCGCCCTTCGCGTAGAGCCCGGCGAGATCCGTCAGAACCGCCGATGTCGCGAGATGCGGACTCAGCTCGATCGCGCTCTGTATTTGCTCGATCGCCGGTACGTAGGATTGCTTGGCGAGGAGGGTGCCGGCCAGCAACATGCGCGCTCCAGCGTCGTTCGGCGCCAACGCGACAGCGTGCGCCAGCGCCGATTGCGCCAGCTTCGGATCGACGGCGGCATCCTTTGGCGCTTTCGCATAGGCGACGCCGAGCGCGCGCCAGCTTTCGGCGCTGTCGGGGGCGGCGGCCGTCGCTTGCTTGCCCGCCTCGACGGCCGCTCGCCAATCGCCGGAACTCCTCGTCTTGAGAAAGAGCGCGACGGCTTCGCGCGCGGCGCGCACCCGTTCCGCCGGCGCGTCGACTTGTGGCGTCGGCGTCTGCGTCGGCTGAAGCACGATTCCGCGCGGCCCGAACAGACCGCCTGCGGCGCCGAATCCGTCGAGCGCGCCCGCCGACGCGGACGGGGCCATCGCTGACGCGACGACATAGCTGCCAGGGGGAGTGACGAGAATGACCACGGCGGCGACCGCAAACGGCGAACCCGGGTTCGGAACGAGCGTTCCTGTCGCATGGGCGAGGTATCCGTCGAGGCCGCCCAGGTTGGTCGGCGCAAAGGTGGTTACGCGTCCGCCATGCAGGACCTTTTCGGCATAGTCCTTCGTGAACTCGCGGAAGTCCTGTTCGGTGTTCCGTCCGGGGGTGCGCGGGATCGTCGTGACGATCACCGAGAGCGTGTCGGCGGGAACCTTGCCGTCCTTCCATTCGCCGTTGCGCAGTTGCCAGGTTTTGATGCCGTTGACGTCGCCGCGCTTGAAGTCCCAGCCCGCGGGGACGCGAAGCGCAAACCCCAATTCGGGTTCGTCGACCGTCTGCGCATTGGCGGCGATCGGCGGCGATCGATCGCCCGATTTGACCGCGGCCCGATCGGCCGCCGGTCGTGCGCCGCAAGCGGAAAGGAAGTCGGTCAGGACGCCGCGACTGTTCTTCGTCGGCAATTGTTCCGTGACGCCGTTGATCGCATAGGCGATCCGCCCGGCTTTGCTGAGCGCCGAGAGGATCGGCTCATTGAGCGCCAGATTGACGACGATGCGGGTTTGGTCGTCCATCTCCGAGTGTTCGGCTTGACCGTCAAACCCGCTCTGCGCGTCATCGGCGATGAGCGCGACGTGCGCTTTGGTTCCGGGCTGCGAACTAGTCTTGCTGTCGACGCTGACGACCACAACGTTTGCGCCGGGCAGGCAGCGCAACGCCATGCCGGCAAATTCGTCGGTCGAAAAATCTGGAAAGACGACGCCAGCCTTGACGCCGTCAGACGCCTTGCTCAAAGCCCAATAGCCCGGCGACGCCGCAAGCGCCGTCGCCGTAACGAGGCTCATTGCCAGACACGCTAGTCCCGTCCGTTGCGAGGACCGAGACATCACATCCACCTTCACGCTTTCTGCCGAGCGCACAGGCGCAGAATTCGCAACGCAAGTTTATCAGTGCGTGAAAGTGCTTTCCAGGTCGCGAGAGAGGCGGCGCCGACCCGATTCGCCGCGGTCTCGTTCGCGACGAATCCCCAGTTGCCGCGTACGACAGCGCGTACGGCTGTTCGGACGGGAGAGGGCCTGCGCCCTTACGCCGCAGCAAGGCCGACGCACTGTTTTGACCGGCGCGGCGCGCGGCCGAAGGCGGCCCGCGCGCCTACTTGTTCGTCCGCGCCTTACGACTTCGGCTTCCCGTCGGTCGGCAGAGGCTGGATCGGCGAGCCTGGACCGATCTTCTGCAGGTTGCCGACGATGATGCGATCGTCCTCCTTCAAGCCGCTGACGACGGAAACGAGCGCGCCGTCGGTTGGACCGAGGGTCAGAAAGCGCTGTTCGGCCTTGTCGCCGGCGCCGACGACATAGAGATATTTGCCCATCTGGCTGGACCCGAGCGCCGTCTGCGGCGCCATCAGGACGTTCGGCTCGTCCTCGATGTGCAGCCGCACGCGGACATATTCGCCGGGCAGCAGGGCGAAGTCGGGGTTGGCGATCGTCACCCGCGCCGAGATCGTGCCCGTCGATTTGTCGACGGAATTGTCGAGAAAGGTCAGTTCGCCCTTGCGCACGGCGCCGGACGGGCCGGCCGGCGAAATCTCGGCCTCCACTTTGCCGGCGGCGCGCGCCTGCTCGATTTCCGCCAATTCGGACTCGCTGGGATTGAACGAGACGTAGATCGGATCGAGCTGGACGAGGGTGTTGAGCGGTCCAGAGGCCGGTCCGACCAGCGCCCCTTTGGCCGCCTGATTGCGGCCAAGACGGCCGGCGAACGGGGCGCGGATCTCGGCGTAGCCAAGATTGAGCTGCGCCGCTTCCGTCGCGGCCTGATCGACCGCCAGCGCCGCCTCGGCCTGACGCATCGCGCTCTCGCGCTGGTCGTACACGTCCTTGGCGACGAAGCCGCTCTTCGCCAGTTCCTCGCCGCGGGTGAAATTGGCCTTGGCGTATTCGAGCGACGCGGCGTCTCGCCGCACTTGCGCTTGCGCCTGGTCGAGCGCCGCCTGCAGGTCGCGAGGATCGATCCGGTAGAGAATGGCGCCGCTCTTCACGTCGGCCCCGTCCGCCGCCGGCTGGGATTCGACGTAGCCGGACGCGCGCGCCTGCAAGGCGATGCTGCGGATCGATTCCGTTCGGCCAGGAAAGTCGAGATAGATCGGCAGCGTCTTCTTGACGACTGCCGCCACCGGCACGGGCATCGCCATCATCGCGGCGGCCGGCCCCGAGGCTTTCGCCTCGCCGAGGACATGGCTCGAGATTTCGACGCCGGCGACCGTCGCCGCGCCGAGCGCGGCGAGGGACGCCACAGTTGCAGTCAGAACGCGCATGGGAGGGCTCCTGGATTCATTCCGCCGCTTCCGGGCTCGCCAGCACGTCGCCGCCGGGAAGGAAGCGCGGCGCGGGATGAGGCGAGGTGTGGGGCACAGTTTGGGATGAAGCCGACTTCGCGCGCCGGCTTTCGCGCGCCCGTTCGATCAGGGCGTAGAAAACGGGCACGAACACGAGCGTCAGCGTGGTGGCCGCGACCATGCCGCCGAACACCGTCGTGCCGAGCGACTGACGGCTCGCAGCGCCGGCGCCGGTGGCGAACATCAGCGGGATGACGCCGAAGATGAAGGCGAACGCCGTCATCAGGATCGGCCGCAATCGCAGTCGTCCCGCCTCCATCGCCGCATCGACGATGCTCAATCCCTCGGCGCGGCGGCGCTTGGCGAATTCCACGATCAGGATCGCGTTCTTCGCCGCCAGTCCGATCAGCATGACGAAGCCGATCTGCGAATAGACGTCGACCTGCATGTTGCGCGCCCACAGGGCGCCAATCGCGCCGACCAGCGCCAGCGGCGCCGACGACAGCACCATCAGCGGCATCGACCAGCTCTCGTATTGTGCGGCGAGGATCATGAAGACGAAGAAGATCGCCAGCGCCAGCACGACCGTTGCAATCGATCCGGCCTTGAGCTCCTGGAAGGTGACGCCGGTCCACTCAAAGCCGAAGTCGCGCGGCAGCGCCTGCGCCGCGGCGCGCTGCATCGCCGCGACCGCCTGGCTCGAACTGAAGCCCGGCGCAGCTGCGCCGTTCACCAATGCCGAGGCGTAGTTGTTGTAGTGGGGGACGGTCTCCGGGCCGACGATCGGTTTGAGCGCGCCGAGCGCGCTCAGCGGAACCATGCCGCCGGTCGAATTGCGCACGAACAGCTTGTTGAGATCGGCGGTCGAGGCGCGCGCGTCCTTGTCGGCCTGAAGGGTGACGCGGAACGTGTGGTTGAACAGGTTGAAGTCGTTCACGTAGAGCGAGCCGAGATCGATCTGCAGCGTGTTGAAGATGTCGGGCAGGCTCAGGCCGAGCAGCTTCGCCTTCGACCGGTCGAGGTCGTAGAGGAGCTGCGGGGTCGAGGCGGAAAACGAGGTGAACAGCGATTGCGGGTTGAGCTCCGGCTGCTGGCGCGCGACGGCGATCACGGCCTGCGTCGCGTCGTTGAGGGCGGCGCTGCCGGCGCCGGCCAAATCTTCGACCTCGAACTCGAAGCCGCCCGTCGCGCCTAGGCCATTGACCGAGGGCGGATCGAAGCTGAGGGCGAAGGCGTCAGGAATGGCGAGCAGCTTCGGCCGCACTTGCGCGACCAGGTTCGAGGCGCTCTCCGCCGGGCCTCTCTCGTCCCATGGCTTCAGGATCGCGAATTCGACCGCCGAATTCGACCGCGCCGCATTGGTCAGGAAATTGAGCCCGCTGATGAAGCCGGCGATCTCGACGCCGGGCGTCGCCTCGAGAATGTCGCGTACGTGCTGGGCGACGGCGTCGGTGCGCTCGAGCGAAGCGCCGTCGGGCAACTGGACGACGACGAAGAAATAGCCCTGGTCCTCGACAGGAAGGAAAGTCGTCGGGACCGTTCGCGACAGTCCATAGGCGCCGACGACCAGCAGAACGAAGACGCCGACGAAGGCCCAGCCGAAGCGGACGAACTGCCTGACCGCACGCGAATACGCATGCGACAGCGCGTCGAAGCCGGCGTTGAACCAGCGGAAGACGAAGGACGAGCCCTTCGGCGTGTGGCGCAGCATCGCCGCGCTCAGCGCCGGGCTGAGCGTCAACGAGTTGAAGGCGGAAATGCCGACCGAGATCGCGACCGTCAGCGCGAACTGGTTGTAGAGCCGTCCGGCGACGCCCGGGATGAAGGCGACCGGCACGAACACCGCCATCAGCACCGCGGTCGTGGCGATGATCGGCCCAGTCACCTCCGCCATCGCCTTCTTGGCGGCGGCGAGCGGCGGCAACCCCGCTTCGAGCTGACGCTCGACGTTCTCCACCACGACGATCGCGTCGTCGACGACGAGGCCGATCGCCAGCACCATGCCGAGAAGGCTCAGCATGTTGAGCGAGAAGCCGAAGATCTGCATCACCGCCAGCGTGGCGATCAGCGAGACCGGGATCGCGATCGTCGGAATGATCGTCGCCCGCCAGTTCTGCAGGAAGACGAAGACGACGAAGATGACGAGGGCGAGCGCCTCGAGCAGGGTGACCACGACGTCGCGCATCGCCGCCGAGACGAAGCGCGTCGTGTCGTAATGCATTGCATAGGCGATTCCACGCGGGAAACGCGTCGAGAGCTCGACCATCTTGTCCATGACCCGGCGCAGCAGGTCGAGCGCGTTCGAGCCGGGCATCTGGAAGATGCCGAGGACGACCGTCGGGTCCTTGCCGAAATAGGCGGACGACGAATATTGCAGCGCGCCGAGCTCGACCCGCGCGACGTCGCGCAGCCGGATCGCAGCGCCGCTGGCCGGATCGGCGCGCACGATGATGTTCGAGAATTCAGCCGGATCGTAGAGCCGGCCCGCGGCGTTGACCTGAAACTCGAACGGCGTCCCGGCGGGCGCCGGCGACGCGCCGATCTTGCCGGCGGCGACTTGGACGTTCTGCTCGGCGATGGCGTTCTGAACGTCGATCGCGGTCACGCCGAGGTTGGCGAGCTTGTCGGGGTCGAGCCAGACGCGCATCGAATAGCGCCGTTCGCCGAAGATCTGCACGGCGCCGACGCCCGGCAGGCGCTTCAACTGATCGACGATCTGCAGATAAGCGTAATTCGACAACGCGACCGGATCGACCGAGTGGTCTGGAGAGGTCAGATTGACGATGAGAACAAAGTTCGGATTCTGCTTCTTGATCGTCACGCCGCCCTGATTGACGATCGCCGGCAACGACGAAGCGGCCTGCGACACGCGGTTCTGGACGTCGACGGCGGCGATATCGAGCGGGTAGCCGACATTGAAGGTGACGGTGATTGTCGAAGAGCCGTCGTTAGAGCTCGACGAGGACATGTACGTCATGCCCTCGACGCCGTTGATTTGCTCTTCGAGCGGCGTCGTCACCGTGTCGGCGACGACTTGCGCACCCGCGCCGGGATAATTGGCGCTGACGACGATCTGCGGCGGCGTGATCTCAGGGAATTGCGAGACCGGCAGCAGGAAATAGCAAATCGCGCCCGCGAGGACGAGAATCGCGGCGATCGCCGAGGCAAAGATCGGACGTTGGATGAAAAAGGACACCATCGGACCACAGCTCCGGTGGAAATTCAGTGGCAGATCAGCAGCAAAGCCCGGCGCCGCAGACTTGGGCGATGGGCGCAGGGAGAGCGCGCGCCAGAGCGTTCGCGTCCTCGGCGTTCGGCCGCCATTCGAGCCGCGGCGTCGCGAAGAAACGCAGCGCCTTCCGTTCGCTTTGGCGCCGGCGGGCGATGCGGCCCGCCACGTCGCTGAGCAGCGTCCTCAGTTCGGCGGGCTCGACGCGGTCGGCTTGCATGACCGCCTGGACCAGCCCATCCGCAAGGAGTTCGTCGACGGTCTGAACGTGGCTGAGCGACATGGCGCGCCCTTTCGGCATTGGGGACGTCCGCCGCGCCGCGCCGGCCGATCCGTCGCTTTGCGTTGACTCCCGAGATGATGGTGTGTTACCGGTCAGTAACGGTCACATAGATACCGATCGGTAACATCGCAGTCAAGAGCCATGGCGAAGAAAGTTCTGCGGGGAGGCGACAACGTACCGACGGAGGAGCGCCCGCACGAGCCTGACGCGGCCGCCGAGCGGCCGCGCGAACGGATCGTCGCTTGCGCGCTCGATCTCTTTCATCGCAACGGCATCCGCGGCGTCGGCGTCGAAGCGATCGTCGAAGCGGCGCACACCAACAAGATGACGCTCTATCGCCACTTCGATTCGAAGGACGATCTCATTCTCGAATATCTGAACTACAAAGGGCGCAAGACCGACGAGACCTGGGCCAAGATCGAAGCCACATGGCCGGGCGATCCGGTCGGCCAGCTTTATGGCATTATCCGGCAAGCGGCGAAATCGATCGTCGAAGACGAACGCGGCTGCGATCTCGCCAACGCCGCGGTCGAACTGACCGAACAGGGGCATCCCGGGCTGAAAGTGATCGAAGATTTCAAGGTCCAGCACCGCAATCGTCTTGCGAAGTTGTGCGAGGCGGCGGGCGCGTCGCAACCGGACCTGCTGGCCGACTCGCTCATGCTGTTGATCGAGGGCGCGCGGGTCAGCCGGCGCAGCGTTGGAACCCAGGGCCCGAGCGCCAATCTCGTGCGCACCGCCGACGCGGTGATCGAGTCGTTCGGCGTACCGCCGCGGGACCAGGCCGGCGCGCAGACGAAAGCGCCCGACCGGCGGAGCCTGCGCAGCGTCTGAGACCAGGTCAGCGCGATGGCCCGTCCGCGTTTTCATCCCGTCGCTGCAGCATGGCGGAGTCATGTTCGCGAACGCGCGCGGTCGCGCCCCCTCGCCGATAGCGACGAGAAACGCGGGTCGAAAAGGGTCGGGGAAAACGCACGCGAACGCAGGCCTTGAAATATTTCGCTCGCCGCACTATGTTTAGGCTTCGAAATTCGGCCGGACCTTCTTTGCCGCGAGCGGTTCAATCAGCTCATGGCGACGCTCTTCCCCCAAAAATCGAAACACGACGATGACTCCGCGTCGCGGAGTTGCGTTTTAGGCCCGCATCTAAGAGGGGCGTTATGCCTACAGGCACAGTTAAGTGGTACAATTCTCAAAAGGGCTTCGGCTTCATCCAGCCCGATGACGGCGGCAAAGATGCCTTCGTTCACGTCAGCGCGATTGAACGCGCCGGCATGGGCGACCTGACCGAAGGTCAGAAGATCAGCTACGAGCTAGTCACCGACAAGCGCTCGGGCAAGATGTCGGCGGATATGCTCAAAGCCGTCTGAGCGAGGCTATGGATCATGCTGACTGGCGACCGCGGATGGACCGGCGCTGGCGGTGATGAATCTGCGCCGCTGAAGCGGCGCCGGGAAGGGTCAGGATCGCTCCTGACCCTTTTTTCACGTCATCTCTACTGCGAGGCGTCATGTCATGATCGGACATAAATTCGCGGTCGGGCAATTCGTCGACTACGACAGGAAGCTCACGCCGTCGCCGCGGCCAGCGGGTCCCTATGAGGTGACGCGCGTGCTGCCGGCGGAAAACGCCGAGACTCAGACCTACCGCATCAAGAGCAAGGCCGAGCCGTTCGAACGTAGCGCCAAGGAATACGAAATCATCGCCGTCGAACCTGTGGCCAGCGAAATGGCCGACACCTTCGCCGCCGTCCCCGCCGCTCATCGCCGGCATTGATAAGGCGTTTCTGTCACAGGCGTCGGTTGGCACTCTCTTGTAACGAGTGCCAAAGATAGCCATCTATACCGGGCGTCAGACTCGCGCCGAGAGCCGAGGCATTTGCCCCGCGCCGGTATCGTCAGCTGACCAGAAACGGACTCCATGAAATTTCGTCCGCTGCACGACCGGGTCGTGATCCGTCGCATTGAGGGCGAGGACAAGACGAAAGGCGGAATCCTCATTCCCGACACCGTCAAAGAGAAGCCGCAGGAGGGTGAAGTCGTCGCCGTCGGTCCCGGCGCGCGCGACGAAAGCGGCGAGCTCATCGCGATCGAGGTCAAGGCCGGCGACCGCGTGCTGTTCGGCAAATGGTCGGGTTCCGAGGTCAAGATCGACAGTGAAGATCTCCTGATCATGAAGGAATCCGACATCCTCGGCGTTATCGAGGGCGCGACCGTGGCCAAGAAGGCCGCCTGAACGACGCCGCCCGTCTCTCAAACATTGGAATGAAAATCATGTCCGCCAAAGACGTAAGATTCTCCACCGACGCGCGCGAGCGCCTGCTGCGCGGCGTCGAAACGCTCAACAACGCCGTCAAGGTGACGCTCGGTCCCAAGGGGCGCAACGTCATTCTCGACAAGTCCTACGGCGCGCCGCACATCACCAAGGATGGCGTCACGGTGGCGAAGGAAATCGAACTCGCCGACAAATTCGAAAACATGGGCGCGCAGATGGTGCGCGAAGTCGCCTCGAAGACCAATGATCTCGCCGGCGACGGCACGACGACGGCGACGGTCCTGGCCGCGTCGATCATACGCGAAGGGCTCAAGCTCGTCGCCGCCGGCATGAACCCGATGGACCTGAAGCGCGGCGTCGACATCGCCGTGACCGCGGTGGTCAAAGACATCGAACGCCGCGCCAAGAAAGTGCAGTCCTCGGAGGAGATCGCCCAGGTCGGCACGATCGCCGCCAATGGCGACACGTCGATCGGCGAAATGATCGCCAGGGCGATGAAGAAGGTCGGCGCCGAGGGCGTCATCTCGATCGAGGAAGCCAAGACCGCCGAAACCGAACTCGACGTCGTCGAGGGCATGCAGTTCGATCGCGGTTACCTCTCGCCTTACTTCGTCACCAACGCCGAGAAGATGATCGTCGAGCTGGAGGATCCCTACATCCTCATTCATGAGAAGAAGCTCTCCTCGCTGCAGACGATTCTGCCGCTGCTCGAGGCCGTCGTTCAGGCGGGCAAGCCGCTGCTGATCATCGCCGAAGACATCGACGGCGAGGCGCTGGCGACGCTGGTGGTGAACAAGCTGCGCGGCGGCCTGAAAGTCGCGGCGGTCAAGGCCCCCGGCTTCGGCGACCGGCGCAAGTCGATGCTCGAGGACATCGCGATTCTCAGCGCCGGCGACCTGATCGCCGAGGATCTCGGCGTCAAGCTCGAGAAGGTCACACTCGACATGCTCGGGCGGGCCAAGCGCGTCCGCATCGACAAGGACAGCACGACGATCATCGACGGCGCCGGCAAAAAGTCAGGCATCGAAGCGCGCATCGCGCAGATCAAATTGCAGATCGAGGAGACGACTTCGGACTACGACAAGGAGAAGCTTCAGGAGCGTTTGGCGAAGTTGGCGGGCGGCGTGGCGATCATCCGCGTCGGCGGCTCCACCGAGGTCGAGGTCAAGGAGAAGAAGGATCGCGTCGACGACGCGGTCAACGCCACCAAGGCCGCGGTCGCAGAAGGCGTTGTCGCCGGCGGCGGCGTCGCGTTGCTGCGCGCCAAGGGTTCGGTCGGCAAGCTCAGCGACGAAAACCCGGACATCCAGTCGGGCATCGACATCGTGCTGAAAGCGCTCGAAGCGCCAATCCGTCAGATCGTCGAGAATTCGGGCGGCGAAGGCTCGATCGTGGTCGGAAAGATCCTCAACGAGAAATCGCAGACTTACGGCTACGACGCCCAAACCGAGCAATTTGTCGACATGCTCGCCGCCGGCATTCTCGATCCCGCCAAGGTGGTGCGCATCGCGCTGCAGGACGCGGCGTCGATCGCCGGCCTGATGATCACGACCGAGGCGATGGTCGCCGAACGACCGGGCAAGGACGCGCCGGCGATGCCGGGCGGCGGCATGGGCGGCATGGGCGGAATGGATTATTGATCGCCTGACGCATTCAGGCTGAAGGCCGCGCGGCGCGTCAATCGGGCGCGCCGCCGGCGACATCCATCGCGGTGGCGCGAGCGTCAGGCCGAGACGCGCCGCCGCGCATTCGGCGCCGGCGTCGGCGCCTTGCTTCGGCTTGGCGCAGGTTCGGGGCTGTCCGCAGGCGCCGCATAGGCGAGCGCCGCCGTCGATCCGCCGCGCCAATCCGCCAGCGAAGCGGGAAGTTCGCCGGTCACTTCGACTTCAGCGACGCCGTTGGCGAGGCGAAGTTCCTTTTCGGAGAATCTCAAGTCGAGCAGCCGGCCATCGTCGGTGCGGAGCTGAACACGAGGCCGACCAAAGACGGCTTTGAGGTCGGTAGGAGAGAGGCTGATCTCGCCGGAGCCGACGACGATGCCCCGCGGCCGCATGAAGCCCTCGAACTCGTAGGAAGCGCGGGCGATCGTCTCGCCGTCGCGCATCAACTGGCCGCTGCCGGCGATTCGACCGAGATATTGCATGATTGAACTCACTTGCATGGCGACGCGTCCGACGCGTCGTGGAAATCGGCCGCGAAGCCCGCAGCGCGTTCGTCGGCGTTGACGACGAGCGTCGCATCGGGGCTGTCGAAGGCCGACAGATTGACGGGGCGGCGAAACGTCGGCGGCGTCTGCGTGATCGGCATGCGCCCGCCGCCGTTTGCGCATCAGCCCTTTCGTTTCGGCGGGCTGTTTGGGATCGACGCGCCCTTCACGACAAAGGGCGAGACCGGCGCCGCGCTCGCCGGCTTTGCGGTTTTTGGCTTGCGCGCTTCCTTGTTGCCGCGTCGCTGGGACTTGGCCATTTTCTTCTCCTTTTGGCGGCGTCGGGCGCCGCGGCCACTGGTTGCGTCGCTCCGGCGCGCCGAGAGTCAGTCGCGAGCGCCGAGGAGCGACACGCACGCCACATTTCAGGCTTCACTGAAAATATTCGACGCCGCCTGGCGCCGCCGCCGCGAAATCGTCCACGTCGACCTATGGTCAACATATAGATAGTCTTTGCGAATAAACAAGATTCAGAGTTCGCCCACGCCCAAATGTCCGGCGGCGATCTCAAGGCAAATTTTCTGAACAAATTCCTTTAGGTATCTACGATTTTCTAAGATCGACACTATCTCTCGACCAGGCGATTGGCGAGACGCAAGCCGTAAGTGAGAGCGTCGCGGGTTCGCGCTGAAGGCGCCCGGCGGATGACGTTCGCCCGATTGGCGCGAGGATCTGCCGATGATTGCGCTCAAGATCCATCACCGGACGGCGTACCGTTATCGGCGGTTGATCAGTCTCGGGCCGCATCGATTGATGCTTCGCCCACGCGAAAGTCGCGACTTGCGGCTGATTTCGAGCGCGGTGACGGTCGCTCCGGCGGCGCAAGTGACCTGGGCGCACGACGTCCTCGGCAATTCCGTCGCCACTGCGACGTTTCAGGGCGTGACCGGCGGCCTGCTCGTCGACAGCGTCGTGGAACTCGAACTCCACGCGTCGGCATGGCCGATCTTCGATATCGCGGCCTCGGCGATCGTCTATCCGTTTCGCTATTCGGACGACGAATGGACCGACCTCGGCGCGCTGACCATCCAGCAATATCCAGACCCCGACGGACGGCTAGCGAAATGGGCTCGGGCGTTCGTCGGCGGCGAGCGGACGGATACGCTCGCTCTGCTCAAAGACCTCAGCCTCGGCGTCTCCGGATGGATCGGCTATCAGAGCCGCGAAGACGAAGGCACGCAGTCGCCGGCCGAAACTTTGGATCGCGGCTGGGGTTCCTGTCGGGATTTCGCTGTGTTGTTCGTCGAAGCGGCGCGCTGCCTCGGCTTCGGCGCGAGGATCGTCTCGGGTTACCTGTTCAATCCCGATCGCAGCCTGACCGGATCGACCGACGCCGGATCGACCCACGCCTGGGGCGAAGTGTTCGTCTCCGGCGCCGGCTGGATCAGCTTCGATCCGACCAATCGCAGCGTCGGCGGCGCCAATCTCATCCCCGTCGCCGTCGCGCGCGACATCCGGCAGGCGATGCCGGTCTCCGGCAGCTTCGTCGGCGACAGCGACGCCTTCGCGGGGATGACGGTGACGGTCGACGTGACCTCCGGCGCCGCGCCCGCTTAAAGGCCGCACCGGCAAATTCAGAGCGCCTCCGGGCGGGAAAGGGCGCGGAGGCGCGCGTCGGCGTTCGCGCCGCAACTGTGTGGCCGATCGCCGCAGTCTCGTCGCGCCCCTGACTTGGGCGCCCCTGAGAAAGTCCCGAATGAAATGGAATTCTTCCAGCAGATCCCACCGGCTTGTCGATGGCGACGCATAGATCTGGATTTCGTGGCGGCTTCTTCGCGACGCTTCCACGGCAAATTGTCGCCGCAAGCGTAAATCGATCGTTAACCATCCACGCCCAGCGTCCCTCACGTAACGGAATAGCTGTTTGGGTGCGGGGGCTCTTCCGTGCAGTTGGTCGATACGCGTTACGTCCTGTCCTTGACGGGCAGTTTGACGACGCCTCGGGCCGAGGCCATTCATTCCGAAACGCTCGCTGCTGTGAGCAGCCATCCAAACGTAGCGATCGATTGCTCGAACGCGAGCGAAATGGATGTCGCCTTCATCCAGATTCTCATCGCCGCGAACCGCTTCGCCTCGCAGTCCAGCAAGACTGTCGCGCTGGCCTCGCCGCCCGCCGGGCTCCTCGCCGAGACCCTGAGTCGCTGCGGCTTTTCCTTGCCGAAGCGGCAGACGACCGCGCTGGCTGAAGTGCTGTCCCTACCTTCAACGTGAGCCCGATGAAGACGATCCTCGCGGTGGATGACTCGGCGAGCGTTCGCCATATGGTCAAGATCACGCTCACCGCCGCCGGTTACCAGGTGATCGAAGCGAGCGACGGTCGCGACGGCTTGAACCAGGCCAAGGCCAACGCGGTCGCCATGATCGTCACCGATCTCAACATGCCCAACATGAACGGCCTCGAGTTCATCCGCGAAGTGCGAAAGCTGCCGCCTTATCGCGGTGTTCCGATCGTGTTTCTGACGACCGAATCGGACGACGGAATGAAACAACAGGCCAAGGCCGCCGGCGCCACCGGTTGGATCACCAAGCCCTTCAGGCAGGAACAACTCCTCGCCGCCGCAAAGAAGTTTTTGGGATGAACGAAAACGCTGATCCCGCCGACATCTTCCGCCAGGAGTCCGCGGAACTGCTCGAGCAACTCGAACAGGCGTTGCTCGATCTCGAACAATCGCCCGGCGACCACGATCTCATCGACACGGCGTTTCGAGCCCTCCATACGATCAAGGGCTCCGGCGCAATGTTCGGGTTCGAGCAGGTCGCCGCATTCACCCACGAATTCGAGAGCGCGTTTGATCGGGTTCGCAAAGGGGAGGCGGCGCCCGACCAGGAACTGATCGCCATCGCGCTCAACGCCAAGGACTTCATCCGATCGCAAATCGAAAGACCCGAAGAGACCGATGCGGTCATCGGCGTCTGCATCCTCGCCGACCTGCGCAAACTGTTCGCCGACGCCCAGGCTCGCGCGCCGATCGAGGCGCCGCCGGGGAACGCGACCGAGCCGCACGGCAAGCCGGCCGCCAAGTTGACGACCTGGCGTCTCAGCTTCCGCTTCAACAAGGACGTGCTGGTCAACGGCAGCAACCCGCTGCTGCTGCTCGACGAGCTGCGCGGTCTCGGGGACTGCCGGGTCGCGGTCCGTTGCGACGGCGTGCCGCCGCTCGCCGAGATGGAGCCAGACGCCTGCTACCTGGAGTGGGAAGTCGTTCTCACTATGACGCATCCGCGCAGCGCCATCGACGACGTCTTCATGTTCGTTGCCGACGACATGGAGCTGAAGGTCGAGGCCGTCGACGGCGGGGCGGCCGAAACGATGGTCGCCGCGTCGGAGACCGCCGCCCCGATTCCGCAAGTGGCGGCGTCCCCGGCGCCGGCCCACGTCGATCATGCCGGCGGAACGTCCGAGACATCGGCCAAGCGCGCCGGCGGGGTCGAAACCTCGACCATCCGCGTCCCGGCGGAACGGCTGGACGAGATGATGGATCGCGTCGGCGAGCTCGTCATCGCCCAAGCGCGATTGTCGCAGCTCGCCTCCGCCGGCGGCGGCACCAAGGGCGTGGCGGAGGAGATCGAGCGTCTGACCTCAGCGCGGCGCGACGCGATGATGGGCATCCGCATGGTGCCGATCGGCTCGCTGCTCGGGCGTTTCCGCCGCCTTGTCCATGATCTGTCGCGCGATCTCGGCAAGGAGATGGACCTGACGACCGCCGGCGAGGAGACCGAACTCGACAAGACGATGATCGAGCGGCTGGCCGATCCGCTCATGCACGTGATTCGCAACTCGGCCGATCACGGCCTCGAAGACGCCGAGACCCGCGTCGCGGCGGGCAAGCCGCCGGCGGGCAATATCAGCCTGGTCGCGCGTCACGCCGGCGCCGAAGTGCTCATCAGCGTCAGCGACGACGGACTCGGCCTCGACGCCCAGCGCATCCGCGCCAAGGCTGAGGAAAACGGGCTGATCGCCGCCGGCGCGGCGCTCGCCGAAAATTTGGTGAACGGTCGGTTCCGAACGTGAGGCGGCGACATCCAAGCCCAACCCGGCGTGACCTTGGGGGTCAAGGTCGACGACCAGCACGCGACGCCCGCGACTAGCCAATTCGGACGCCAGGTTGACCGCGGTCGTCGTCTTGCCGACGCCGCCCTTGCGGTTCGCGACGGCGATAATCTGGGCGCTCATCGCGCGCCCGTCGCGACTAAGGCTGGGGCGCCGCCTTTGGCCGGCGGCCTCTCGCGTCGACTAGCTCTCTTGCGCATCGCCCACCGTGGGATGAGAAGCGGCTTCGGTCGACCCGGCCGAAGCCTCGGGCCCGGCCATCTCAGCATAGGCGGAGAAGAATGCGTCAAGGCACGCCGGATCGAAATGGCTGCCGCGTTCAGCTTCCAGAATCGCCAGCGCGCTGGCGAGCGGAACCGCTTTCTTATAGGGCCGCTCGGTCGTCAGAGCGTCGAAGACGTCGGCGATCGCGACGATGCGAGCGGCGAGCGGAATGGCGTCGCCCGAGAGGCCCCGCGGATATCCCTTGCCGTTCCACCGCTCGTGGTGGCCCCCGGCGATCTGCGCCGCCAGATTGATCAGTTCCGACGCGCTGCCGCGAAGAATTCGCTCGCCGATCTCGGCGTAGATCTCGATGATCGCCCGTCCGTCGTCGTCGAGACGGCCAGGCTTCAAGAGGATCCCGTCAGGGATCGCCACTTTTCCGATGTCGTGAAGCGGCGACGCGAGATAGATGCTGTCGCATTCCTGCCGCGACAGTTCCAGGCGCTCGGCGATCATGCGGCTGAACTTCGCCACCCGGAGCGTGTGATCATTGGTGTCGTTGTCGCGGTATTCGAGCGCCTTCGACAGACGGAACACCACCTCCTCTTCGCGCGCGAGGAGAGCTCGCGTCGCCTTCTTGATCTCGCGGGCCTGCTCCGCCACGTGGTCGTCGAGTTTGCGCAGCGCGTCGGACAGTTTGATCAGATTGTGCAGCCTGACTTTGAGCTCCACGGGGCTCTGTGACTTGCTCAAGAAGTCGGTGGCGCCGGCTTCGAGGGCTGCAAGCCTGACGGCGTCGTCGCTCGTCGCCGTCAGCATGACCATCGGGATCTGCCCGTGGCCGTCCGTCGCCCGCATCCGGCGAATGAAAGTGATCCCGTCGACTTTTGGCATGATGTGATCGACGATCACCATGTCAAATCTGTGCTTAAGCGCGGCGTCGAGGGCCGCCTCGGGGTCGAGAAACGCCATCGCGGGCACGTCGGAATCCCGTTCAGTCAGCTGCTGCAGGTGCATCAGGCTGCTTCGACTGTCATCGACGATCATAGCGAGCACGAGAGGGCGCCCCTTCCGCAACGTCCCGTTCAGATGCGCAGAGTTCTGCGACCTTCCGACTCGAACCGCGGCCAACGCTGAACTTCACGAAACGCGTCGAATACACGCCGACGGAATCAGGCTCAGGTCGAATCCATAGTGGAGATGTGGCGAAGATGAAAACTCAGGCGATGAATCCCTGCGGTATTGAGGGCTCTGCTTGACGTCTTCGACGTCAAGGCGATAGCGAGTCGCTAGCCGCCGCGGCTTGTCGGATCGGATTGCCGAATCGGCCTGCCGGTCCGACCACGGCGCCGCGTTTTCGCAATGGGCGCCCTGTCGAGGCTGGATTTGGCCCATTTTGGGTGGTCGCCGCGGCCTTTGTAGGCGGTTCTCTATTGCGGCGACTGTCCGCTCGCCGACAGCCTCGATCGGGCAAGGGCGCCAGTCTAGGCTTGGCCTGCGACCGCCTTCAGCTGTCGCAGAACGCAACCCCAGGGGATTGACGCTCATGAAAATATCAGCCCGCAACGTCCTGTCCGGGAAAGTGATCGCTCTCACCAAGGGCGCCACCACCGCACACGTGAAGATTGAAATCGCCGCCGGCGCCGTGGTCACGGCTTCGATCACCAACGAGGCGGTCGACGCGCTCGGGCTCGCGGTCGGCAAGAAGGCAAGCGCCGTCATCAAGGCGTCGGACGTGATGGTCGCCATCGACTGACGAAGGTTCGATTGATCGGCGAGTCCGCGTCAGTGATGCGGTGAGGCCCCGAACGGGGCGAAGCGCTCGACTTCGCCCCGTGACGCGTGGCCGCGCATTGCGACGACAATGGACTCCGCCGCGAAGGCGAGCAGGGGGCGGCGCGAATGTTGTGCTCGCGCCGATAGCTTTTCTCGACACAGCCGCGGGCAGTCGCCGGCTGGAAGGTTGCAAGACCGTCTTTCCGCCCCGCAAACGCGGCGTTTGCGCTTCACTCGAGGCCGTAACCGTATTTCGCGATGATCGCGCGCGCCTCGGGGCCCTTGAGGAAGGCGAGAAACGCCTTGGACGTTTCGTCGTCGGCGCCGGTCTTGAGCAGCACGGCGTCCTGGCGGATCGGCGCGTAGAGCGTTTCGGGCACGAGCCAGCGCGATCCCGCCGTGACGTTCGCCAATTGCGACAGGGCGACAAAGCCGAGCTCGGCGTTGCCGGTGTCGACGAATTCGAACGCCTGGGCGATGCTGTTGCCCTGGACGATCTTGGGCTGGATCGCGTCGTAGACGCCGAGCTTGGTCATCGCCTCGATCGCCGCCGCGCCGTAAGGGGCGGACTTCGGATTGGCGATCGACAGCTTGGCGAAGGCGTTGGCCTTCAGCGCTTCGTCGCCCTTGGTCACGTCAAGGCTCTTGCTCCACAGGACGAGCTTGCCGATCGCATAGATGAAGCGGCTGTCGGCGACCGCGAGGCCGGCGTCGATCGCGGCTTTCGGCCGATCGGCGTCGGCCGACAGGAACACCTGAAATGGCGCGCCCTGCTGGATCTGCGCGTAGAACTGGCCCGAAGCGCCGAAGCTCAGCGCCACTTCATTGCCGGTCTTGTCCTTGAAGGCGGCGGCGATGTCTTTGGCCGGCGCGGTAAAGTTGGCGGCGACCGCGACCTGGGTCTGGCCGGCCAGCGCCGGGGGCGCCGCAGAAAGCATCAACGCGCCCGCCGCGGCCAGAATAACGCGCAACCACATGGTCATCTCCTCGGATTATCGTCGGTTTGGCGGAAGGATTGTCCGTCGCGGCCCTTTGCGGAGGCGTCTTTACCAACGCGCCTGACGCGCGAACTGCGTCCGCCAGTATGGTTCTCCATTACACATATTGAACGACGGTTCAAAGTAAGTTCGATAAATAGCC
>JBEKVR010000088.1:0-20460 GCA_049513815.1 Roseiarcus sp.
GACGAGATCGGCGAGCGCCCGCGCCCCCGCCGATTCCTCCAGCCGCTCCCACTCGCCCTGCGCCGGCGCGATCCGTTCGGCGACGAGGCAGGAAAGGCGCATCAGGTCGATTCCGAAGCCCGTGTCGATCTCTTCCTCCGCTCCGCCGGCCAGCCGCTCGGCGAACAGCCGCGCCATCGCTTGGGCCTCGGCGAGCGGTCGTCCGGCGCCGACGGCGATGCGCCGCGCGCCGCCATCGACGCGAAACAGCATCAGTTCCAACCGTCGCGCCCCCTTGCCGTGTTGCTCGAGCAGCGCGGCGAGATCGTCGGCGAGCCGCGCCAGCGCGACGAACGCCGCCTCGCTGGCCGCAATCGGGCTGGCGAAGCGCCGCTCGACGCTGAGGTCGGGCGCGCGAAACCGCGGCGAGATCGCGCCGCGTTCTTCGCCGGCGAGCGCGTCGAGGCGGGCGATCACGTCGGCGCCGAAGCGGGCGGCGATCGGCGCGCGCGGCCTGAGCGCGAGATCGCCGATGCGGCGCAAGCCGGCGCGCGCCATGTCGGCGCAGGTCTCGACGTCGAGCCCGAGCGCGGCGGCCGGCATGTCGTGATAGAGCCGGGCGAAATCCTTGCCGGCGAGGCCGGCCGGCGCGACGCGGCGATGGGAGAAGCGCGCCAGCGCCCAGGCGGCGCGCGGCGAATCGGCGAGGCCGGACGCGACCGTCAGCCCTTGGCGCGAAAGCCGCGCTTCGACCTCGGCGACCAGTCCTTCCTCGCCACCGAACAGATGGGCGACGCCGGAGACGTCGAGCATCAGCCCATCGCGCCCGTCGAGCGCGGTGAGCGGGGTGAAGCGCGCGCAGGCGTCGGCGACGCGCTCCAACAGCCGCGCCTCGGCCTCCGGCTCGGCGTCGCAGACGACGAGCGACGGCTGGCGCGCCTGCGCGTCGGCGAGCGTCAGGCCGACGCCGAGGCCGAGCCGCGCGGCTCGAGCGTCGACGCCGACGAGCCGGCGCGCGGCCTTGACCGTCGCGACGACCGCCAACGGCGCGCGCGGGTCGACCTCATGCGCGCGTCGCGCGCGGTCGGTCATCAGCCGCGGCAGCCACAGGGAGAGAAAGCGTCGGCTCGTCAAAACTCAACTCCTCGCTACGCCAAGTCAGACGGAAGATTCGCGTCGGATCGGCGCCCTGCCCCGCGCCGCCGGCGCCGATGCGCGCCTTGACCAGGCGGACGGCGAAGGCCGGCGCGCCGGGCAGGCCGCGCCCGCCGCCGGCCGAAGGCAGATGCGCGCTCGGCGCGGCGGCGATCTCGAACCGCGTCTCGGCGGCGCTGGAGAATCCGTCGGCCGCGCCATAGGCGCTGGTGGCGATCAGCAGCGCCGGCGCGCCGCCGGCCCGCGCGGCGAGCAGCAGGCGGCGCGACGCGGCGAGGTCGTAGGATTTGAGCCGCCAGGCTTCGCCGATCACCGCCGCCGGCGCGCCGCTCTTCAGCGCGTCCTCCATCGCCTGGAACAGCGCCGACGCGTCGGGCGCGCGGACGAAGACGAGCCGGCCGAGATCGAGGCCGAAGGCGGCGAGCCCCGGCCCGTAGAGCGCGCCCATCTCGGCCAGCGCGAAATCCTCGGCCATGACGATCGCCGCCCGGCGGCGGACGGCGATGAAACGGGCGGCGAGCGCCAGCGCGAAGCCCATTGCCGCTGATCCGTCGGCGGGGCTGGCCGGCGCGATCTCGTGCAGGCCGTCGGCCGCCAGCCCGCCGCCGAGCGCGCGGTCGAGCGCGTGGGTCAGCGGCAGTTTGGCGGCCGCGCGCGTCGGCGCCGTCTCGCGCCGACCCTCGATCGCCGCGACGGCGCATCGCAGACGCGCCACGCCTTCAGCCCTGTCGCCCAGCGACATCCGCCACACGCCCCGATAAGTTCTCTATTTGTTCTTGTTTTGATCCCATCAGGGGAGGGAGTCAAGGGCGGGAGACGAAAGGGTCGCGTCTCAGTTTGGATTATGCTGAACGGCGCCGCCGACTGGGCGCTCACCCCTGCGGCGGCCGCTTGTCCGACCACAGGTAGAAGCCCTCCTCCCGCACGCCCTTGATGATCGCGTCGGCGTCGGGGCCGAATCGGGTTCCGTCGCCGGGCATGATCTCGAGCGTCTCGACCAGCGTCCAACGGCCGTATGTCACCGGCGGCAGATTCGCCCCCGTCACGTCCGCGCCGATCGCCAGCGAATAGCCCGCCGTCGGTTTGAATTTATAATAAGTCGCCAAAAAACCTCGTCTCCCGCAAAAGCTTAGCAAACTAAGGGGCGAGCCGCGAGGGACGCGTTGGCGCGGCCGAGTCTTTGATCGCCCTCAATTCACGCTCGGCAGTGTTGGAGCATAAGGACGCCGCGCCGCAAGGGCGAAGCCAGGAGCCAGGATGACTGGGGTGCGCAAAAGCTGGCGCGGCGGAGAGGCGACAAGGGCCGACGAGACGCCCGCAGCCGCCCCCCGCACCGCCAAAGTCCGCATCCAAGCCATCCCGACTCACGGCGCAGAGCGGTTCGATCCGTCGAATCCCGCCCGCCGCCGCGCCAATTCCTCGAGGGACGAAATGACCGTCAAATATCCGGGCCTGCCGACCGTCATCCATGGCAACGGCGCCATCGCCGAAGTGATGAGCCGCGTGTGCGGCGGAGTCATCGGCTATCCGATCACGCCCTCGACCGAAATCTCGGAAATCTACGAGGCGTTCCGCTCCAACGGCGGCCTCAACGTCTGGGGCAAGCACCCGTTCTTCTTCGAGCCCGAGGGCGAGCATTCGGCCCAGAGCGGCGCGCTCGGCGCGGCGCTGACCGGCGGCAGGTTCGTATCCAACGCCTCTTCGAGCCAGGGCATCCTCTACGGGATGGAGTCGCACTACGTAACCGTCGGCAAGAGAGTCGGCGGTTTTGTTTTACAGGTGGCGGCGCGCGTCGTCTCCAAGCACTCGCTCAACGTGATGGCGGGCCACGACGACGTCTACGCCCTGCTGCAATCCGGCTACACGATCCTGTTCGGCAGCAACGCGCAGGAAGCGGCCGACCTCGCGGCGATCTCCTACAAGCTCAGCGCGCTGTCGCTGATCCCGGTCGCCAACGCGATGGACGGCTTCACCACCAGCCACATGATGACCGAAGCGAACATGCCGGAGCCCGAGCTCTTGCGTGAGTTCCTCGGCGATCCCGCCGGCCGCATCAAGAGCCCGACCGTCGCCCAGGACATGCTGTTCGGCGCCAAGGGCCGCGTGTTCCAACTGCGCCAGTATCTGACCCGGCGCGCCAATGATTTCGCCGACGGCGCGATCGCCAAGCTGCGCGCCTTCCTCGACGCCAACGAGGAAGCGATCGAGCGCGACAACGTCGGCGGGCTGATCGACAAGACGCTCGACTACGTGCCGGAAGAACTGCGCGCCCAGTGGCGGCGCCAGTGGCTCAACGCGTTCGAGAAGGGCACGCGCCAGCTCGTGCCCGCGCTCGTCGACGTGCACAACCCCGGCCTCACCGGCGGCGTGCAGAACCAGCCCGACTTCCAGGCCGGCTCGGTCGACCATCGCACCCATTTCGTCAGCGAGGTGCCCCACATCGCGCGGGAAGTGATGGCTGAGTATTCGAAGCTCACCGGCCGGCGCTACGCCCCGATCACGACCTATATGTGCGACGACGCCGAGACCGTCATGATCGGCCTCGGCTCGGTCACCGACGACGCCCAGGCGGTCGCCGCCTATTTGCGCGGCCAGGGCAAGAAGGTCGGCGTGATCTCGGTCAAGCTGTTGCAGCCGTTCCCGGAGGCCGAGATCGTCGCCGCCCTCAAGGGCAAGAAGGCGGTGACCGTGCTCGAGCGCTGCGACGTCACCGCGCTCACCAGCCTCGTCACCCAGGCTCTGTTCAAGGCGCGCGAGAACGCCGAAGGCGCGCGGCATCCCGACATTCCGGCGCTGCGCGAATCGCCCAAGGTCATCACCGCGATCTTCGGCCTCGGCGCGCACGACCTGCAGCCGCGCCATCTCGTCGCCGCCTACAAGAATATGGAGGAGAACAACGCTCCGTTCGTCTACCTCGGCTCGCAGTTCTTCTCCAAGAACGCCAGCCCGCACATGGCGGCGTTGCAGGCGCGGTTGAAGGCGGCCTATCCCGAAACCGAGTTCATGGCGCTCGAGACCGGGCCGAACCCGAACCTGCTGCCGAAAGGCGGCTTCCGCACCCGCTTCCACTCGGTCGGCGGCTACGGCACCATCGCCACCGGCAAGCTGCTCACCGACATTCTCGCCGGCGTGCTCGGCCTGCATTCAAAGGCGGCGCCGAAGTACGGTTCGGAGAAGAGCGGCGCGCCGACCAACTACTACATCACGCTCAGCCCCGAACCGGTGCTGTTGACCAACGCCGACCTCGAGGACGTCGAGATCGTCGTCTCGCCGGACCATAAGGTGTTCAGCCACAGCAACCCGCTGCGCGGCCTGGTTGAGGGCGGCGCCTTCATTCTGCAGTCGAATCTGTCGCCGCTGGAGTTGTGGAAAGAGCTGCCGGCGCAGGCGCGCAAGACGATCCGCGACAAGAAGATCAACTTCTTCGTCCTCGACGGCTTCGCCGTCGCCAAGCATCATGCGCCGCGGCCCGAGCTCGAGACCCGCATGATGGGCATCGCCTTCATTGGCGCGATCTGCGGCAACTGCGAACAGGTGACCGCCGGCGCGCCGCAGGAAGCGGTGCTGAAGAAGATCCGCCAGCAGATTGCTTACAAGTTCGGCGCCAAGGGCGGCGCCGTGGTCGAAGGCAACATGGCGGTGATCCAGGACGGCCTCGCCGCGACGCAGCGCGTCGCCTATGAGGAGCCCGAATTCGCCCTCGCCGAGACCGCGGCGGCGGCGGCGCGCGGCAATGGCCGCTCGGTCGGCTTGTCGGCGGCGTTCTGCCGGGCCAATTCGCCGGCCGCGCCGTCGGGGTTCCTCGACGCCGAGTATTTCGACGACGTCTACGCCGCCGCGTTCCGCGACGGCGCGATCGCCGAAGCGCCGGTGATGCCGGGCACGGGCATGTTCATCCCGGCCGGCAGCGCCGCCGGCAAGGACAAGGGCCTGTTCCGGCTCAAGGCGCCGGAATTCCAGCCCAACCTGTGCACCGGCTGCATGGAATGCGCGCTCGCCTGCCCCGACGCGGCGATCCCCAATTCCGTGCACGACATCCACGACCTGCTGCTGACGGCGATCCGTCAGCTCGACATCGCGGAAGCGCAGCGCGAGTCCCTCCGCGCCCTCGTCCATCCGCTCGCCGACGCGGCGCGCGAGGTCTATCGGCGCGACAAGTCGCCCAAACCCTTCCACGAGATCGTCGCCGGCGCGATTGAAGGCCTGTCGGTCGACAGCGCGGTCATGCGCGGCAACCTGCACAAGCTCGCCAACGCGCTGGTCGCCTTCCCGGTCGCCAAGACCCGGCCGTTCTTCGACGCCGCCGAAAGCGCCAAGCCCGGCTCGGGCGGCCTGTTCTCCGCGGTGGTCGATCCGTGGAAGTGCACCGGCTGCCTCGAATGCGTCGACGTCTGCGGCCCGCACGCGCTGGTCGAGCGCGAGCAGGACCCCGAGTTGCTCGACATGCTGCAGGCGCGGTTCGAGTTTCTGAGCCGCACGTCGAACACCCCGACCCGCTTCGTCGACGGCGCCACCGATCCCGACGGCGAAACCAAGCGGTTGATGCTCGATCGCCACAACTACTACGCCACCACCGGCGGTCACGGCGCCTGCCGCGGCTGCGGCGAGGTGACCGCAATCCGCTTGGTGACCGGAACCAACCATGCCATCCACGACAAGCGGCGGCGCGAGCAGATCCGCGACATCGAGGACCTGATCGACAAGCTCAACGCCAAGCTCGCGACCGTCGCCGCCGCCGAGGAAGACCTGCAGCGTAGGGAGCGCATCGCCGACACGATCGCGACCCTCGAGAAGGGGCTCTACCTGCTCGAGAGCGGCCCGCGCGGCGACGGACCGGCGAGCGCGGTGATCGCCAACGCGACTGGCTGCAGCAGCGTTTACGCCTCGACCTTCCCGTTCAATCCCTACACCGATCCGTGGGTCAACAGCCTGTTCCAGGACTCGCCCGCGGTCGCCAAGGGCGTGTTCGAAGGCCTCGGCGCCGACGCGGTCGAGCTGGTGCGCGCGCTGCGTGCCGCCAGGCTGGAGCTCGACGACAGCTACGATCCCCTGGTGCACGACAAGGTGTTCAGCACCCTGAGCTGGAGCGACTTCACGCCCGAGGAGCTGAACATGCTGCCGACGGTGCTCAGCATCGGCGGCGACGGCGCGACCTACGACATCGGCTTCGGCGCGCTGTCGCGCGTTCTCTCCACCTCGACGCCGATCAAGGTCGTGGTGCTCAACACCGGCGCCTACTCCAACACCGGCGGCCAGGCCTCGACCGCGAGCCTCACCGGCCAGGACTCCGACCTCGCCCGCTTCGGCGCCGCCCATTCGGGCAAGCAGGAGCGGCGCAAGGAGCTGGCGCTGATCGCGGCGTTCCACCCGAACGTCTACGTCGTGCAGGGCTGCGCCGCGATGCAGGGGCACTTCCTCAAGTACGTGGTCGAGTTCCTCAACCACAACGACTCGCCGGCCGTTCTCGACGTCTACACGCCCTGCCAGGGCGAGCAGGGGATCAGCGATCCGCAAGCCAATCGTCACGGCCGTCTTGCCGTCGAAAGCCGGATGAGCCCGCTGTTCGTCCACGACCCGCGCCGCGGCGGCGACCTGCACAGCCGCTTCCTCCTCGACGGCAACCCCGCCGTCGACAAGGACTGGACCACGGCCTCGCTCGAATATGTCGAGGACGGCGAGGCCCAGCTGATGGACGTCCCGCTGACGCCCGCCGACTTCGCGCTGACCGAGGGTCGGTTCAAGAAGCAGTTCCGTCCGCTCAAGGCCGATGCGAACGGCGTTCCGCTGCACGAGTACATCGACCTCGGCCAGGCCGACCGGATCGGCAAGACGCCGTTCATTTGGTCGGTCGACGACGACAAGAAGCTCGTCAAGATCGAGGTCGCGGCGACGATCGTCGCGCTGGTCGAGGAGCGTCGGCGCTACTGGCGCACCCTGCAGTACCTTGCCGGCCTGAACGTCGCTCAGCTCGACGCCAGTCACCACTTCGAGCTCGAAGCGCTGCGGCGCCAGTACGAAGAGGCGGTCGAGGCGCGCGAAAGCTCGATCGACTCGATCGCCCAGGCGATGTCCGAGCTCGCCGCCTCGTCGAAGGCGCCGCCGGCCGGCGGCCTGTCCTTGGCGCTCGGCGCGGGCCCCGCGGCCGCTCCGGCTGCGTCGCCCGCGGCGGCGAAGTCCAACGGGGCGGCGGTGTCGCTCTCCGAGGAGGACGTCGCCAAGTGCACCAACTGCAAGACCTGCTACCAGGACCTTCCCGAGTTGTTCGAAAAGACCCGGGTCGTCGTCGACGGCGCGACCAAGGAAGTGGGTCACCTGATCGCCGGCGCGCTCGCGCGCGTCACGATTACGCCGGAGCTCAAGAGCAAGATCGCTCGGGTCGCCGCCAACTGTGACGCGGAAATCATCCATGAGCACTGAACTCGCCTCTCCCTCGGCCGCCGCCCCGGCGGCCCACGTACGCCTCGCTCTCGAGCGCTATCGACAAGTCAGCCATGCGCTCGAATCGACACAGACCGAGGTCGAGAAACTCGAGCACACCGAGGCGTTCGAAGTCTTCCAGAAGCAGCTCGGCCTGCTGCGCAAGCGGCTGCTGAACAGCCCGCAATCGCTGCGTCAGGTGTTCATTGACGACGGCCTGCAGGCGATCGTCTGGGAGTTCACTCAGGACGCGCTCGGCGCGAGCTTCACCAAGATGTTGTGGAGCCTGCTGCTGCGCGGCGATGACATGTCGACGATCCTGCAGCGCTTCATCTGGGCGTTGCCGCTCAAGTTCAAGCGCAAGTTCATCGCCGCGATCGACGCCCACCTGTCGGACCGCTACCCGATGTTCAAGGGCTTGTCGAAAGACTGGCCCGGCGGGAACTACATCCAACCGTATGTACGGCCGGCGGAAGAGCGCAAGAACGACTTCGAGCTGGTGACGACGGGCTATCTCGGCTACCGCGCGCTCGGCTATTCGCTGCGCGAGGTCGACCTGATCGTGTGGCTCGAAGTGCTGCGCGACAAGCAGTGCGAGGACAGACCTTGCGAGCAAGGCGTCTTCGTTGACGCCAAGCACAAGAAGGGCGGCTGCCCGGTGGTGATCCACATCCCCGACATGCTGAACTTGATGGGCCAGGGCAAGCTCAAGGAGGCCTTCACGCTGATCCAGGCGAGCAACCCGCTGCCGGACGTCACCGGCCGCGTCTGCCCGCAGGAGCACCAGTGCCAGGGCGTCTGCACCATCACCGGCCGGCCGATCGAGATCGGCCAGCTCGAATGGTATCTGCCTGAGCGCGAGCGCCTCGCTCGCGAGGAACGCGGCGACACCGCCCTCGTCGCGGCGGATTATGTTTCCCCCTGGGAGCGGGCCGAGAAGCCGGCGATTGCCGTGGTCGGATCCGGTCCCGCCGGCTTGATCAACGCCTACCTTCTGTCGGCCGAGGGCTATCCCGTCACGGTGTTCGAGGCGTTTCACGACCTCGGCGGCGTGTTGCGCTACGGCATCCCTGAGTTCCGTCTGCCGAACTCGCTGATCGACGACGTCGTCGAGAAGATCGACGCGTTGGGCGGCAAGTTCGTCAAGAACTTCGTCGTCGGCAAGACGGGCACCCTGCAGGATCTCAGGGACGCCGGCTTCTACAAGATCTTCGTCGGCACCGGCGCAGGCCTGCCGCGCTTCATGAACATCCCCGGCGAGCACCTCAACGGCGTCATGAGCGCCAATGAGTTCCTCACCCGCGTTAATCTCATGCAGGCCAGGTTCGACGACTACGACACGCCGCTGCCGATCGTGAAGGACAAGAACGTCATCGTCATCGGCGGCGGCAACACCGCGATGGACGCGGCGCGCACCTCCAAGCGCCTGGGCGCCAATGTCACCATCGTCTACCGCCGCACCCGCAAGGAGATGCCGGCGCGCGTCGAGGAGCTGGCGCACGCCCTCGAAGAGGGCATCGAGCTGGCCGTCCTGCGGTCGCCGCGCGAATTCGTCAGCGGCGGCGAGCATCACGTCTGCCACACGGTTCTCGAGATCATGGAGCTGGGCGCCCCTGACGCTTCGGGCCGACGCTCTCCCGTCCCGACGGGCAAGACCGAGACCATCGCGGTCGATCTCGCGATCATGGCGCTCGGCAACGACTCCAACCCGATCATCAAGGACTCGGAACCCCGCATCAAAACCTCAAAGTGGGGCACCCTTGTCCTGGAGAACGGCGCTGAGACGACGCTCAAGGACGTCTACACCGGCGGCGACGCCGCACGCGGCGGTTCGACGGCGATCAACGCCGCCGGCGACGGCAAGGCCGCAGCGGAGCAGATCGCCAAGGAGATCCCGTTCAACGCGGCGCAGATCAAGGACATGGTCAGCCGGGCGGCGGCCTACACCGCCAAGGCGCAAACCCCCTACACGATCGTCCACCGGCGCGACATCGCCCAGGGCATCGTCGAGGTCACGGTGAAGGCGCCGATGGTGGCCAAGGCCGCCAAGGCCGGTCAGTTCGTCCGCGTTCTGCCTACCCGCAAGGGCGAGCTGATCCCGCTGACGCTGGCCGACTGGGACGCCAAGGCCGGCACCGTCACGCTCGTCATCCAGGGCGTGGGCGCGAGCTCGATCCTGATCAACAAGATGCAGCCTGGCGAAGCGCTCGAAGGCGTCGCCGGACCGCTCGGCCAGCCGTCGAAGCTGCACAAGTACGACGCCAAGAAGCAGACCGTCGTGTTCTGCGCCGGCGGCGTCGGCCTGCCGCCGGTCTACCCGATCGCGCGCGCGCACCTGCGCCTGGGCAATCACGTCACGCTGATCGCCGGCTATCGCACGGAGACAGCGCTGTTCTGGGTTGGCGACAACGAGCGCGTCGACAAGCTCAAGGCCGAGTTCGGCGACCTGCTCGATGTGATCTATTGCACCAACGACGGCACCTTCGGCCTCAAGGGCTTCGTCACCACGCCCCTGCAGGCGATGCTGGATGCAGGCAAGAAATCGAAGGGCCGCGACGTCGCCGAAGTCGTCGCGATCGGCCCGCCGCTGATGATGAAGGCAGTGTCGGAACTGACGAAGAAATTCGCCCCGATGCCGACGGTGGTCAGCCTCAACTCGATCATGGTTGACGCCACTGGCATGTGCGGCGCCTGCATGGTGCCGGTCACGATCGACGGCAAGATGGTGCGCAAGCACGCTTGCATCGACGGGCCGGAGCTCGACGCCCACATCATCGACTGGGACAAGTACCTGCCGCGCTTCAATCAGTTCAAGGAACAGGAACAGCAGAGCCGCGCCCGTCACGGCCTCGCCTGAGGCTCGCGCCGTCGCCACCAACAAGGCGTCCGTCCAAAAGGGCGGACGCCTTTTTTTCACGCGGCCTCTCTCTCCCGAAGCGAACAGCGGCCAGCGGCGGGGACGCAGCCGCCGCAGCCAGCTCTCCCGGGTCCAGCGCCCAAGGCAAGTTACAAGCGCACTCGGTCAAGGAGCTGCGCGATTGAGCGCGCGCAGGTCTTGCGCCGCGCCGATTCTCTCCCCTCCCCGCCAAACCGAAGCGGACGCCAGCGCTATGTCTTGCCGAGATAAGCGACCGCCCCGCGCAGCGTGAAGAGCTTGGAATAGTCGGACTCCGCCACGGCGATCCCCGTCCGCTTGTGCAAGGCGATGATCAGGTTGTTGAAGTCCATCGAGTCGAGGTCGAGCGCCTCGCGCAGGTCTTCGTCGGCGCCGACGGTCGAAAGGTCCGCCTCCGGCGCGATTTGGCCGATCAGATCGGCTAGCAGCGCCCTGATTTCCGCGTCCGTCATAGCCCCTCCGGTTGCTGTAGGACGTTGCGCAGCGCTTCCAGGAACAAGCCGCCGGTGTGGCCGTCGCTGACGCGATGGTCGGCGGCGAGCGTCGCCGTGGCGAGCGGGCGCGCCTCGACGCGCCCTTCGACGACGTAGGGACGCGGCGCGATGCGGCCGAAGCCGATGATCGCCACCTGCGGTGGGTAAATGATCGCCTGCGCCGATTCGGCGCCGCGGTCGCCGAGGCTGGTCACCGTCGCCGTCGCCGAAGTCAGCTCGGAGCTGCGCAAGCCGCCGCTGCGCGCCCGCTGCACGACGTCGCGCATCGCCGCCATCAGCTCGCCGAGCGGCCGCTGGTCGACGTCGCGGATCGCCGGCGCGATGAGGCCGCCGCCGCGCAGCGACACCGCCCAGCCGAGGTGCACGCCTTCGCCGGGGACGAACGCGCCGTCGACGAACGTCCCGTTGAGCTGCGGCGCCTGACGCAGCGCCAGCGCGGAGGCCTTGAGCAGCAACACTGCGGGCAGCAGCCGCTCTTCCGGCGGCTGCTTGGCGTTGTACGCTTCGAGCCAGGCGAGCGCGCGCGACATGTCGATTGTGTCGCTCAAGTAGTAGTGCGGGATCTCGCGCTTGGCGCGGCTCATCGCCGCCGCGATCGCCTTGCGCATTTCCGCCGGATCGAACTTGGCCCGCGGCGTCGGGCGCGGCGCCTCGGCCGCGCGGAAGCTCTCCACGTCGGCGAGCTGAATCGCCCCGTCGACGCCGGCGCCCTTCACGCGCGCAAGGTCGACGCCGAGCTCGGCAGCGCGCTTGCGCGCCGCCGGCGAAGCCTTGACCCGGCCGGCGGCTGCCGGCGCGACGGGCGGCGGCGCGACAGGCGCCGCCGGGCGCGGCGGCGCGGCGGGGACCGCGGCCGCCGCGGGCGCGGCGACGGCCGGCGCTGCGGCTGGCGGCGGCGCCGCCTCGCCGTCGTCGATGCGCGCCAGCGGCGTTCCGACCGGAACCTTCACGCCAACCGGGATGAGAATTTCGGCGACGCGACCCTTGGTGAAGATCTCGACCTCGATCGCGCCCTTCTGCGTCTCGACGACTGCGACGACATGGCCGGACGCGACCTCGTCGCCGGGCTTGACCAGCCATTCGACCAGCGTGCCCGCCTCCATGTCGGCGCCCAGCATGGGCATCTTGAAGTCGATCATGTCGGCCGGACGAGTTGGCGCGCCGCCGCCGCGATGCCGGAGGTTTGCGGCAGGCAGGCGTCCTCCAGATGCGGCGCATAGGGCGTCGGTACTTCGCGGCCGCAGACGCGGCGCGGCGGAGCGTCAAGCTCGAAGAAGGCTTCTTCGGCGATGCGCATGCCGACTTCCGCCGAAAGCGAGCCGCTGCGCCAGCCCTCGTCGACGATGACGCACTTGCGCGTGCGTCGCACGCTGTCGAGGATCGCCGCCGTATCGAGCGGCCGCAGGACCCTGAGGTCGAGCACTTCCGCCTCGATCCCCTCCTGCGCGAGCTGCGTCGCGGCGTCGAGCGTCTTGAACAGGCTGCCGCCGTAGGTGATGAGCGTGACGTCGCGGCCTGGCCGCCGCACCTTGGCGCGGCTGATATCCACCGCCTTGACCTCGGGGCTCACATCGCCCTCGAGGTTGTAGAGCATCACATGCTCGAAGATCAGCGTCGGGTTGGGATCCTCGAGCGCCGCGACGAGCATGAAGCGCGCGTCCTCCACCGTCGCCGGCGCGAGGATGCGCAGGCCGGGAATGTGCGCATACCAACCTTCGAGGCTGTGCGAGTGCTGGGCGGCGACGCGCCGGCCGCCGCCGGTGGCGATGCGGATCACCAAGGGAATCGCGAACTGGCCGCCCGACATGTGCGGGATCGTCGCCGCGTTGTTGACGATCTGGTCGAGCGCCAGCATCGAGAAGTTGACGGTCATGATCTCGACGATCGGCCGCAAGCCCACCATCGCCGCGCCGATGCCGGCGCCGACGTAGGCGCTCTCGGAGAGCGGCGTGTCGCGGATGCGCTCCTCGCCGAACTCGTCGGCCAGGCCCTTGGTGACGGCGTAGCAGCCGCCGTAGCGGGCGATGTCCTCGCCCATCAGCAGCACGCGCGGGTCGGCGAGCAGGGCTTGGCGCAGGGCCTGCTTGCACGCCTCCCGATAGGTCATGCGCTCGGGCTCGCTCATGAGGGAACGGCCTCCATCATGACGAAGCGGTCGACCTCCTCGACCGGCTCTAGCGTCCCCGCCTCGGCGAAGGCGACCGCCGCGGCGATCTCGGCGTCGACGTCCGCTTCGATCGCCGCGATCTCTTCGGCGGTGACGAAGTGGTTGTCCTCCATCCACTTGCGCAGGCGCCCGATCGGCCCCTTGGCGCGCCAGGCCTCGATCTCGGCTTTCGGCCGGTAGAGCTGCGCGTCGAACATCGAATGGGCGCGGAAGCGATAGGTCTTGCACTCGAGGAAGTAGGGCCCGCCGCCCTCGCGGATGGCGGCGACGGCGCGCCGCGCCGCCGCCTCGACGGCAATGACGTCCATGCCGTCGATCGATTCGCTGGGCAGCTTGTAAGCGGCCGCCTTGCGGGCGATGTCGGTTTCCGCTTCGGCCCGCTCGATCGCCATGCCCATCGAGTAGAGATTGTTCTCGCAGACGAACAGCGTCGGCAGCTTCCACAGCTCAGCGAGATTGAGCGATTCGTGGAAATCGCCCTCGTCGACCGCTCCGTCGCCGAAGAAGCAGGCGGTGACCGCCTGGCGACCGAGCATCTTGTCGGCGAGCGCCACGCCGACCGCCAGCGGCAGGCCGCCGCCGACGATCGCGTTGCCGCCGTAGAAGCGCCGCTGGCGATCGAAGATGTGCATCGAGCCGCCGCGGCCGAGGCAGCAGCCCTCGCGCTTGCCCAGCATCTCCGCCATCACCGCGCCTGCCGGCACGCCACGCGCCAGCGCCTGGCCATGCTCGCGGTAGGTCGCCACCACGGCGTCGTCCGGCCCGAGCGCCTGCATGACGCCGACCGAGACCGCCTCCTCGCCGTCGTAGAGATGCAGGAAGCCGACGATTTTCTGCGTTTCGTAGAGCTCGACGCACTTGCTCTCGAAATGGCGGATGCGGACCATCGCCTTGAACAGGTCGCGCACGTGCCCGTGATCGAGATGGACTTTGTCGCTCATCGTTCGTCGCTCTCGAGCGTCGACAGATCGCCTTCCGGCAATCCGAGTTCGCGCGCCTTCAACAGGCGGCGCATGATCTTGCCGCTACGGGTCTTCGGCAGGTTGTCGCGGAAGTCGATCTCCTTGGGCGCCACCGCCGCCCCCAGGCGCTTGCGGCTGAAGCCGAGCAGATCCTTGCGCAGCGCCTCGTCGGCGGCGAAGCCGGGCTTAAGCGCGACGAACGCCTTGACGATCTCGCCGGCGTCCGGGTCGGGCTTGCCGATCACGCCGGCCTCGGCCACGGCCGGATGCTCCATCAGCGCGCTCTCGACCTCGAACGGACCAATGAGATGGCCGGACGACTTGATGACGTCGTCGGCGCGGCCGACGAACCAGAAGTACCCGTCGGCGTCGCGGCGCGCGAGGTCGCCCGTCAGGTACCATTCGCCGACGAAGCTCTTGCGATAGCGCTCCTCTTCGTGGAGGTAGCCGCGCGTCATCGACGGCCAGCCGGCTTTCAGAACCAGTTCGCCCTGCTCGCCCGGCGTCTCGATCAGGCGGAAGCCGCCCTCGCCGTCGCGCCGCGCGATGGCGGCTTCGACGCCCGGCAGCGGACGCCCCATCGAGCCGGGCTTGATGTCCATCGCGGCGAAATTGGCGATCATGATGCCGCCGGTCTCGGTCTGCCACCAGTTGTCGTGGAACGGCCGCCCGAGCGCCTCGGCGCCCCAGACGACCGCTTCCGGATTGAGCGGCTCGCCGACGCTGGCGGCGAAGCGCAGCGCCGACAGGTCGTACTTGGCCAGCTCTGAGCGATCGAGCTTCATCAGCATGCGGATCGCGGTCGGCGCCGTGTACCAGACGCTGACGCGCTCGTTGGCGAGGATCGACAGCCAGGTCGACGCGTCGAACTCGGCTTCGACGACGACGCTCGTCACGCCGTGCGCCAGCGGGGCGATGACGCCGTAGCTCGTGCCCGTCACCCATCCGGGGTCAGCGGTGCACCAGTAGATGTCCTCTTCATGGAGGTCGAGCGCGTAGAGTCCGGTCGCGTAGTGGGTGACGATCGCCTCGTGCACGTGAATGGCGCCCTTCGGCCGACCAGTGGTGCCGCTGGTGAAGTGGAGGAGCGCCACGTCCTCGGGCGAGGTCGGCGGAATGACGAATTCCGGCGACGCCTCGTCCATCAGACGGCGCAGCAACAAGGTCCCCCGCTCGCTCTCGTCGCCGTCGATCAGCAGGACGTGGGCGAGGCTCGGCAGCTCGCCGCGCGACGCGGCGACCTTGCGCCGATAAAGGGCCTGAGTGGTGACGAGGACTTGGCCTTCGCCGAGGCGCAGCCGCGTCGCGATCGGCTCCGGCCCGAAGGCGGAAAACAGCGGCGAGACGACGCATTTCGCCTTCAGCCCGCCGATGAGGCAGCTATGCAGCTCGGGAACCCGCCCGAGCAGCAGGAACACCCGCCCTCCTTCACCGACGCCGAGCTTGCGCAGCACGTTGGCGAACCGACCCGAGCTCTCTGCCAGCTCGCGATAGCTGATCTCGCGCCGCTCCCCGGACTTGCCGAGCCAGCGCAATGCCGTGCGCTCGGCCCGCGGGCCCCGGGCGTGGCGGTCCACCGCTTCGTGCGCGATGTTGAGTCCCCCGCCGGGAAGCCCGGCGAGCCATGATCGCGCTCGCGCCCAGGTGAATTCGCGCCGGACGGTCTCGTAGTCCGCCAGATTGGGCGCCGGCGCCAGCGAGCGTGCGTCCTTGCGGATGGTCGATTGCAGCGGCTGGCCGACTTCCGTAGTCATCGGGCCCCTCCGGCATCGGCTTCCGCGCCGATGGACAAATAGATTCGAGCTTGCGCGCGCGACTGTCCTTGATCGCCGTCAACCTGCGCTCAAAAACGCAAATCCCGCGGGGAGCCGCCCGCGGGATTGGCGAAATCCAGGGATTTATGACGCGATCAGGCGGCGGTGATGCGCTCGTCGGCCGGCGAAGGCTCGCGCAGCACATAGCCGCGGCCCCAAACCGTCTCGATGTAATTCCGGCCGCTCGACGCCGTCGCCAGCTTCTTGCGCAGCTTGCAGATGAACACGTCGATAATCTTGAGCTCGGGCTCGTCCATGCCGCCATAGAGATGGTTGAGGAACATCTCCTTCGTCAGCGTCGTGCCCTTGCGCAGCGAGAGCAGCTCGAGCATCTGGTATTCTTTGCCCGTTAGATGCACGCGCTGGCCGTCGACCTCTACGGTCTTCTGGTCGAGATTGACGACCAGGTCGCCGGTGATGATCACCGACTGGGCGTGGCCCTTCGAGCGGCGGACGATGGCGTGGATGCGCGCCACCAACTCGTCCTTGTGGAACGGCTTGGTGAGATAGTCGTCGGCGCCGAGGCCGAGGCCGCGCACTTTGTCTTCGATGCCGGCCATGCCGGAGAGAATGAGAATCGGCGTCTTGATCTTGGTCAGCCGCAAAGCCCGCAAGACTTCGTAGCCCGACATATCCGGCAGGTTCAGGTCGAGGAGGATAATGTCGTAGTCATAGAGCTTGCCGAGATCGATCCCTTCTTCGCCGAGATCGGTGACATAGACGTTGAAATTCTCCGACTTGAGCATCAGTTCGATGCTCTGCGCCGTCGCAGCGTCGTCCTCGATTAGTAAAATCCGCATGTTAAATCCCCAGACTTGCCCCTTAGGCACGCCGCCGCGGAACGCTAACCGCAACCGCGCCGCAAGACGTCCGGCGCAAGGCCGGGGCGCGAACCCGGCCGACTCGACACGCAGAGTGACCAGCAACGGTTAACAAACTGTGATTCACTTGCGCAACCCCCTGCCCGGAATAAATCCGTCCAAAAGGGAACGTCTTGATACTTTTGCCTGATTCGCCGTCGGTTTCCCTAAAGTATTACATGAACCCTTGAACCTAAGCGGCACTCTTGATTCATCCTTCTGCGCTGCGGCGCGACCCACCGCCGCGGGGTGACGGACCTCAAGCGGCGCGACGCGCGCGGCGTCGTCTCGCTAATGATTGTTAACGACGCGGGTAAACGAACTGCTAACGCGGAGCCGCCAGCGACGGATTTTCACGTCTCCCGATCGGAGAGAGGCGCGCGGCCTGCGTCACAGCTTCATCGCGGCCGCTAACCAATGAGCAACCTTCCTGCGCCATCTTCACGCTGTCTCGTGGCGTTGAATCGTCGGGTGGGTTTTTCCGCCTGTGGTCGTTGTACGGAGTGCGTAATGATGAAATCGCGAGACACGCTGATTCGCCTCAAGCGGTTCCAGGCCGACGAGAAGCGGCGGCGGGTCAAGCAGATCGAGGCCATGGTGGCGGAATTCTCGCGCATGGCCGGCGATCTCGACCGGGAAATCGCCAACGAAGAAAAGCGCGCCGGGATCTCCGACCCCCATCACTTCGCCTATCCGACCTACGCCCGCGCCGCGGGCGCGCGCCGCGACAATTTGAAGCGATCGATCGACGAACTCAGCGGGCAGATCGAGGAGGCCAAAGCCGGTCTCGAAGAAGCCCTGATGGAACTCGCCAAATACGAATCGCTCGAAGGCCGCGAGAAGGCGATGGAACGCGCGCACGAGGCCGCCGCCCGCGCCTGAACGCCGGTCGCCGAGCGATTGCGGCCCGCCTGCCGATGCAGTACACGGGACCGGTGTTCAGCCATCGACGGGGGCGATAAAGACATGGCAAGTCATGACCACGCGGTCGCGGCCGGCGAATCGAGGGATCTGGCCGCGCACGAATCGACTTACGCCGCGTTCGTCGCGTTGACCGAAATCGCCGTCGCGCTGCTGCTCTGCATCGTTCTTTGTCTCGTTGTTTGGGGTCTCGAGGGCCATGGCTTCGTCGCCCTGGTCGGAATGATCGTCGCGTGTGTCGCCGCCGCTGTCGGCTCCGTCGCCGGCTATGGGTGGCGCGCATTGACGCCGATCATATTGTTGCTCGGGCTCGCTTCTATCGTTCTGAAATAGCCTAGCGCCGGCGGAAGCTGGCCGAGCGCTGACAGTCTGGGATGCCGTCATGCTGATTGGGGTGGTCGCGGAAAAGGATCCGCAGGAGAAGCGTGTCGCCGCCAGCCCGGAGACCGTCAAGAAATTCCTCGCCCTCGGCGCTGAGGCGGTGGTCGAGAGCGGGGCTGGAATCGCCGCCGGAATCCCCGACGCCGACTTCGTCGCGGCCGGCGCGCGGATTGGCGCCGCCGCCGAAGCGCTCGCCGCCGACATCCTTCTGAAGGTGCGCCGCCCGAACGAGGCCGAGATCGGCCAGCTCAAGCGCGGCGCGCTGGTCGTCTCGATCATGGACCCCTATGGCGCCGACCAGGCGCTCGCGGCCCTCGCTGGGGCCGGCGTCGCCGCCTTCGCGATGGAGCTGATGCCGCGCATCACTCGCGCCCAGGTGATGGACGTGCTCTCCAGCCAGGCCAACCTCGCCGGCTATCGCGCGGTCATCGACGCCGCAGCGGAATATGGGCGCGCGCTGCCGATGATGATGACGCCGGCCGGCACCGTCCCCGCCGCCAAGGCCTTCATCATGGGCGTCGGCGTCGCCGGATTGCAGGCGATCGCCACCGCCCGCCGCCTCGGCGCGGTCGTGACCGCGACCGACGTGCGCCCCGCCACCAAAGAACAGGTCGAGTCGCTCGGCGCCAAGTTCGTTGCGGTCGAGGACGACGAGTTCAAGCAGGCGGAGACCTCCGGCGGCTACGCCAAGGAAATGTCCGACGCCTACAAGGCCAAGCAGGCGGCGCTGATCGCCTCGCACATCGCCAAGCAGGACATCGTCATCACCACGGCGCTGATCCCCGGCCGCCCCGCGCCGCGCCTCGTCAACGCCGACATGGTGCGCTCGATGCGCCCTGGTTCGGTCATTATCGACCTCGCGGTCGAGCGCGGCGGCAATTGCGAGCTCGCGCGCGCCGGCGAAGTCGTCGTCACCGACAACGGCGTGCGCGTCGTCGGCAATTCCAGCGTGACGCGGCTCGCCGCGACCGCATCCGCGCTCTATGCGCGCAATCTCTACGCCTTCGTCGAGACGCTGATCGACAAGACGGCCAAAGCAATCGCGGTCAACTGGGACGACGAACTGGTCAAGGCGACCCTGCTCACCCGCGATGGAGCCATCGTGCATCCCAATTTCGCGCCGAAGGCGCAGTGACGACCGCGACCCGCCCGGCGACGTCGTGAGGCTTGGCCGAGCGGACGACACGAACGCCCGCCCGCCTCCGTCAACCGCCGAGACGAGCCGACAAAACCAGGTTGTTGAGAGGACTCGATGGAAAATCTAGACGCCACCATCGCCAAGCTGAAGGCCGCCGCCGATGCGACGCAGGAGGCGGCGCACGCCGCCCAAACCTACGCCGATCAACTTGCCGCCGCCGGCCACGCCGCCACAGGCGGCGCGATCGACCCCTTCGTCTTCCGACTGGCGATCTTCGTCCTCGCGGTTTTCGTCGGCTACTACGTCGTCTGGTCGGTGACCCCGGCGCTGCATACGCCGCTGATGTCGGAAACCAACGCGATCTCGTCGGTCATCGTCGTCGGAGCGCTGCTTTCGGTCGGCGTCGCCGCGGTCGACAGCGGTTCGATGGTCGCGCGCGTCGTCGGCTTCGTCGCGCTGATCCTCGCCTCGGTGAACATCTTCGGCGGGTTCCTCGTCACTGAGCGCATGCTCGCGATGTACAAGAAGAAGGGCTGACCTCCCGTGAACGCCAATCTCGCAGCCCTCCTCTATCTCGTCTCGGGCATCCTGTTCATCCTCGCGCTGCGCGGCCTGTCGTCGCCGGCGACGTCGCGCCAAGGCAACCGTTACGGCATGATCGGCATGGCGATCGCCGTGCTGACGACGTTGGCGCTAAGCCCCCCGTCGAGCGGCTTGGCGTGGTTGCTGGTGGTGCTTGGCGTCGCCATCGGCGGCGGCATCGGCGCCTGGCGCGCCCGCACGATCCAGATGACGGCGATGCCGCAACTGGTGGCGATGTTCCACTCGCTGGTCGGCCTCGCGGCCGTGCTGGTGGCCGCCGGCGCGCTCTATGCGCCGCAAGCCTTCGGCATCGCCGAAGGCGATCGCATCCACCCCGCCAGCATCATCGAAATGTCGCTCGGGCTAGCGATCGGCGCGATCACCTTCACCGGCTCGATCATCGCCTTCCTGAAGCTCGACGGCCGCATGTCGGGCAAGCCGATTCTATTGCCGCAACGCCATGCGATCAACATCGGCCTCGGCGTCGCGCTCGTCGTCCTGATCGCCGTGTTCTACGTCACGCAGGCGCCGGTCTTTTTCTGGCTCATCACCGCTGTTTCGCTGGTGCTCGGCGTGACGATGATCATCCCGATCGGCGGCGCCGACATGCCGGTCGTCATCTCGATGCTCAACTCCTACTCCGGCTGGGCGGCGGCGGGCATCGGCTTTACCCTCGGCAACCTCGCGTTGATCA
>JBEKVR010000089.1:0-31225 GCA_049513815.1 Roseiarcus sp.
GGCGCACACCGCGTCGGCGGTCGCCTTGTCCGCTTTGGAGTGGCTGATGAAAATGTCGTAGCCGGATTGCTCCCGACCCTGCTCGACGGCCGTCACGGCGTCGCCTCGCTCTACGGAATGCACATTGCATCTCAGCATACGGGCGGGCGACGGCGGCGCCCATGCGACCGAGCGCCCTCCCCCGGCGTGGAGCCGGCGCTCTTCATCGGGCGCCGTGCGTTGCCGGCGCCGTCGGCAACGCCTATATAGACGCACGAACGGCGCAGAATGACCGCGCCCCGACGAGGTTGTATGTCCTGGAACAATCAAGGGGGCGGACCCTGGCGTTCGCCGGGGCAAGGGCCGTGGGGCCAAGGCCCGACCGGGCCGCAACCGCCTAGCGATCTCGAGGAATGGCTGCGCCGCCTGCAACAGGGCCTGCGCGGTCTGACGCCGACGGGCGGCGGCGCGGGCGCCGTTGGCGGCGGCGCGGGGCGGCTTATCCTCGTCGGCGCGCTGATCGCGCTGGTGGCGTGGTTCGCGCTCGGCTCGTTCTACACCGTCCAGCCCAATGAGGTCGGCCTCAACCTCGTCTTCGGCCGCTACACCGGCAAAACCGCGGCCGGCCTCAACAGCAACTGGCCGTGGCCGATTGGCACAGTGATCAAGGTTCCGGTGTTCGACCAGCAGATCAGCGAAGTCGGTTATAGCAGCGAGGCCGGCGGCGGCGACATCCTCGCCGAGAGCCAGATGCTGACCGGCGATCAGAACATCGTAAACGTCCACTCCCGCGTCATCTGGCAGATCGACCCCGCCCATCCCGAGGACTTCGTCTTCAACATTCTCAACCCGCGTGAGACGGTCAAAGCGGTCGCCGAGAGCGTCACGCGCGAAGTGGTCGGCCTGAAGACGATCGACGGCGTCCTCACCACCGACCGCACGTCGATGGAGCCCGATATTCAGAAGCGGATGCAATCCGTGCTGAACGACTATCATTCCGGCGTGCTGGTGCTGCAGGTGCAGTTGCAATCGGTCGACGTGCCGGCGCAGGTCGTCTCCGCCTATCGCGACCTCACCGCCGCGCCGCAGGACAAGCAGCGCGCGATCAACGACGCCTACTCCTACGCCAACAAAGTCGTCCCCGAGGCGAAGGGTGCGGCCTCGCGCATCCTCAATGACGCGGCAGCCTACAAGAGCCAGACCATCCTCGACGCGCAAGGACAGACGCAGCGCTACAACTACATTTCCGCCCAATACAAGCTGGCGCCCGGCGTGACGCGCGAACGCATGTATCTCGAGACGATGGAGCGCGTGCTCGGCGGCATGAGCAAGACGATCCTCGACGCACCCGGCGCGAGCCCGCCGGTGCCTTACCTGGCGCTCGAACCGTCGCCCGAAAAACCGGCGGGAGCACCGAAATGAGGAACCCGTTCAACAGCCGGGGGACACTGATCGCCGTTGTCGTGGCGATCGTCGTCGCCAGCTACACGTTCTTCACCGTCGATCCGACCGAGCAGGCGCTGGTGCTACGATTCGGCCAGCCGGTCGGCGACCTCATCAGCGAACCGGGTCTGCACGTCAAAGTCCCGTTCGTCGACTCGGTCGTCTACATCGACAAGCGCATTCTCGCCCTCGACAATCCGCGCCAGGAGGTGCTGGTCGCCGAGAATCTGCGCCTCGACGTCGACGCCTTCGTCCGCTACCGCATCGACGATCCGCTGGGCTTCTACCGCACGGTGCTGACCGTGCAGGGCGCCAATGCGCAGCTCAGTGGCATGCTGAACTCGGCGCTGCGCAACACGCTGTCCGACGCCTCGGTCGCCGACATCGTGCGCAACAAGCGCGAGACGCTGATGGGCGACATCCGCGACACGGTGAAGAAGGGCGCCGAGCGCTTCGGCATCAACGTCGTCGACGTCCGCATCAAGCGCGCCGACCTCGTCCCCGAGAATTCCGACGCGGTGTTCCGCAGCATGCAGGCCGAGCGGCAGTTGCGCGCCGCCAAGATCCGCGCCGAGGGCGTGCAGGAGAGCCAGAGCATCACCTCCAAGGCCGACCGCGACGTCATCGTCGTCAAGGCCCAGGCGCAGCAGCAGGCCGAGCAGATTCGCGGCGAAGGCGACGCCGAACGCAACAAAATCTTCGCCGACGCCTATGGCGCTGACCCCGAGTTCTTCGCGTTCTACCGCTCGATGCAGGCCTATGACGCGGCGTTCAAGGGCGACACGCGGGCGATCCTCAGCCCGAAGTCGGATTTCTTCCGCTATTTCAGCAATCCGATCCCGGCCCCCGCCCCTTCGCCGACGCCCGCCGCCCCCTAAATCCGCGCCGCCGCCCCGCCGCGGCGCCTTTGCCGCTTTGCCGACACGATTGCCGGTCAGGGTCCTATTCGCCGCGGCAAGCCCGGCCTTTGAGGAGACAAGATCCATGCGATTTGACCTAGCGACGAAGCCCAAGAGCCGCGCGCGCCGCGCCGCCATCGCCGCCGTGGCGGCGATCGCGCTCTGCACCCCGGTCCTCGTCGCTTCGAGGGCGCCCGCCCTCGCCCAGGCCAAGCCGACCAATCTCGCCGACCTGGTCGACAGCGTCGCGGCCGCGGTGGTCAACATTTCCGCGACCCAGACCGTCGACGACAAGACCGCGCAGGACATTCCCGACCTGCCCAAGGGCACGCCGTTCGACGACATGTTCGAACAGTTCTTCAAGAACCACGGCTTCAACAACGTGCCGCGGCCGCACAGGATGTCGTCGCTCGGCTCGGGCTTCGTCATCGACCCGAGCGGCATCGTCATCACCAACAATCACGTCGTCGGCGACGCCAACGATATCGTCGTCATCTTCACCGACGGCCGCAAGCTGAAGGCGACGATCGTCGGCAAGGACCCCAAGGTCGACGTCGCGGTGCTGAAGGTCGAGAGCGACAAACCGTTCAAGACGGTGAAGTTCGGCGACAGCGACAAGGCGCGGGTCGGCGACGGCGTGATGGCGGTCGGCAATCCGTTCGGCCTCGGCGAGACGGTGACGGCCGGCATTCTCTCGGCGCGCAACCGCAACATCGATTCTGGCCCCTACGACGACTTCCTGCAGACCGACGCCTCGATCAACAAGGGCAATTCCGGCGGGCCGCTGTTCAACCTGCAGGGCGAGGTCATCGGCATCAACACCGCGATCCTGTCGCCCTCCGGCGGTTCGATCGGCATCGGCTTCGCCACCCCTTCGGCGAGCGTCGTGCCGGTGATCGACCAACTGGAGAAGTTCCACGAGACGCGGCGCGGCTGGCTCGGCGTGCGCATCCAGCCGGTCGACGACGCGATCGCCGACAGTCTCGGTCTCGGCGCGGCGCGCGGCGCGCTGGTCGCCGGCGTCGACGACAAGGGCCCGGCCAAGCCTGCCGGCCTCCTGCCGGGCGACGTCATCGTCAAGTTCGACGGCAAGGACATCAAGGAATCGCGCGACCTGCCCCGCCTCGTCGCCTCGATGCCGGTCGGCCAGCAGGTCGAAGTCGTCGTCGTGCGCAAGGGCCAGGAGCTCACCAAGACGGTGACGCTCGGCCGGCTCGAGGATGGCGAGAAGGCTGCAGTCGCGAGCGCCGACGCGCCGGCCGACGACGGCGCCAGCAAGTCGGCGATTCTGACCGCGCTCGGCCTCGAACTCGCGCCGATCGACGACGCCGCGCGCAAGAGCTTCAAGCTCAAGGACAGCATCAAGGGCGCGGTGATCGCCTCCGTCGCGCCCGGCTCAACCGCGAGCGACAAGGGCCTGCGCCCCGGCGAAGTGATCGAGGAAGTGAACCAGCAGGCGGTCACGACTCCATCCGACGTCGCCAAGGCGATCGTCGCGCTGAAGACGGCCGGCAAGAAGTCGGCGCTGCTGCTGGTCGCCAACGGAACCGGCGACGTCCGCTTCGTCGCGCTGTCGCTCGACTGACGCAACGGCGCCGCCGTTCGCGGCGGGGCTTCACCCTTCTCCCGTTCGGGAGAAGGGCCGGAGATGAGGGTGCGTGGACCGTAAAGGGGCCGGCGGCGTAGCCTTATGGTGAACGCCGCCACCCTTGAGAGGCCCCCGCCCGTGCCCGCCTTGTTCCTCCGTCTGACTTTCATCGCGCTCGGCTTCGCCTTCGCGCTCGCGCCCGCTGCGGCCGCCGAAGCGCCGCAACGCTATTGCCGCTCCGTCGCGGCGAAGCTGAAAGCCGACAGCGACCTCGCCGCCGCCGCGCGCGCGGCGTTCGGCGCGCCGCAGGCGACCGACGACGAAACGTGCCTCTACCCGCTGCAACTTCTGCGCTACGCCGACGTCGACGTGCTGGTCAGCCAGATCGGCGAACCGGGCGAAGCGTGCCACGGCTGCGAGGCGGACTTGAGCGCGACGGTGCTGAAGCGCGTCCCCGGCGGCGCCAAGCGCCTGCGCACATTCCCGTCGTTCGCCAAGGCCGGAACCCACGGCGCCGTCGCTTCGGTGACGCCGATCGCCATCGGCGGCGACGACGGCATCGCGATCGAGTCGGGCGGGACATTCCAAGGCTACACGTCGTCGACGCTCGATCTCTACGCCTTCCGGCGCGACGGCCTCGTCCATCTCGACGCCGGCGCGCCGCTCTTGATCGAAGGCGACGACAGCGGCGCCGAAACCGACGCGAGCAAGACGATCGAAGTCGAAAGCGCGTGGTCGCTCGCCGGCGGCGAGGTGACAATCGACTATCGCGTCGCCGACGCCCACGGCAAACGCGACAGCCGCGCCGTGTGGAGCGTCGGCGAGAGTGCCCTGACCCTCAAATCCGGCGCCCCGCCGAAAGAGTTGGCGAAAGCGGCCGGGCAGGAGTGAAAGAAGCGCCGCGCGCCGCGACGCGTGGAACAAACTTCGCCCTCAAGCTCTCGGCCGCCCGCTGATTCCGCCGCCAAGAGCTGGACGAAGCGTTCCATTCTACGACAAGCATGAAACGCGGCGCTATGTGTTACGGCACGGCCAAACTCGGACGCGACAAACTGCCCGTTGCAACAAAGCGCCCAAGGGCTCGCCGCGCCCGTGTTCAATCCTTTTCATCGGCCTTGCCGCCAGCCTCCGGCTCGCGAACGAAGCGCGTCACCTCGCCCGGAGAGAAGCGTTCGCCCTCTTCAGAATGAAGCCGAACGATGTTCGCCACGACTTGCGCGACTTCCGCGTCTTCGAGTGGCGGCCGGCAGCGCAGGCGGTTCCAGGCGAGCAGCAGCTCCAGCGCCACTTCTGGGTCGACGCCGCGCCACAGCAGATGCCCGGTCAACGAGGCGAGGGTTGAATTGCGCTCGCCCTCGGGCACGCCGTCATGCACGAGCCGGCGCCAGTCGGAAAGGGTCCGGCTCGCATGGGCGACGCCGGAGGCGCCAAGAATCCAGCGGGGCGGCGACGCCAGCCTAACCTCGTCGGGAGAGCGGCCGACGACCCAAGCGTAGGGGCGGCCGTTCGGATGAACGGACGGCGGCGCGACGATGTAGCCGCCGTCGCCGCGCAGATCGAGCCCCGGGGCGAGCCCCGCCCGGTTGCGGACGAGGCCGCCGGGGTGGGCGAAATAGAGGTGCCGCCCGCCGCCGCCGGTCGTCGCTTCGACGGTCGGCGGCAGCAGCCCGAATTGCTTTTCCAGACGCTTCAGCGAATCGTCGCCGCCGTGCCGGGGATCGACATCGACGACGACGAGGTGCGACGCCTCGCCAGTCACGACGCCGATATTGGCGTCCGGCCATCGCGCAAACCAGTCGGCGACGTCGGCGGCGGACGGGCGCGCGTGCTGCAAAGGCTCCCAGGCGATGAGCGGGCGCTTCTCGCGACTGCGCAGCGGCAGCACGGTCCAGCCTCGCGCCAAGTAGCGCTGAGCCGCTTCGCTCGTCGCCGACTGCGTCATGCGGCGTTTCCGCCCTCGGCGAGAGGCGCCATGATCGCCGCCTCCGCCGCCTCGCCAATGTTGCGCCGGCGCAGCGGCGAATGGAAGTCGCGAGCGGCGCGGCGGCGACGGCCGTCGGCGGGCGCCGGCGGCGGGCCCCGCCGAAGGAGCTCGCAAAGGCGGCCGGGCAGGAGTGAGGGGGCACACGCGCCATGCTGTCCGCAATTTCGGGGGCAACCAGCGCTTCGGCGGCGGCGACGCCGTTACACGTGCGGGCGCGGCGTTTGAGCGTAACAGATGCGTCGGCTAGGTGTTGGGCAAAACGGTCGCGGCGTCAAAGAGCGCCAAAGCCGAGACGCGGGAAAGCGCACATCGCGGAGGAACGTCCCATGAGCAGTTTGCCCATCGTCGCACGATTGCTGCTGGCAGCCCGTCAAGCTTACGAGATCGAGGCGCCGGGGCCGGTTTCCTCTGGGGCGCCCTATGACGAGATCGGCTGGCTGTCCGCCCCGACCGGATTCGCGACCGGCGCGGAACGCATCGACGCCGCGCTGATCGGCCAGACCGCCAGCGAAACCATCGTCGCGTTTCGCGGGACGCTGCCGCCGACGCCGGACAGCCCGGACAAAAGGCAGGTGCTGCTCGACTGGCTCAGCGATTTCGACGCGATCCCGGTCCACGGCGACAACTTGCCGGGCCTTGTCCATCAAGGGTTTCTCGACGCGCTCAATGCGTTGTGGCCCGACGTCGCGGACGAAGTCCGCTCCGACAAGCCCATCTACTTCACCGGCCACAGTAAGGGCGGCGCGCTCGCCTGCCTCGCCGCCGCGCGATGGACGGCCGAAAACATCGGCAAGACGCCGCCATTCGTGACGACCTTCGCCGCCGCCAAGCCGGGAGACGCCGATTTCCAGGTCGCCTACGACAAGCTTGTCCCGCACAGCCTGCGCTACGAGTACCAGGACGATATTGTTCCGCATTTGCCGCCGGGCGTCGAATTCCGCGCCATGTTCGCCAAGGTTCCGCTCTTTAGAGATTTCATCGCCAACTCCAACGCCAAGCTGCCGGAAGGCGCGGTCGGGTTCGTCGGCGTCGGCGACCTGAAATTCATCGACTGGAGCGACGCGATCGTCGAGGATTCTCTGCCGTTGCGCTTTCAGCGTTACGCACATCTGATAGGCCTTGTCGTCGAATTGAATTTCGAGCGGATCATCGCCGACCATTCGCTCGACGACGGCGGCGGCTACGCGACCGCGATCCTTCCGACGGCGTGAGGGTCGCGTTGGCGCGGAACGCGGAGCGCCGCCCCAGCCGGCGCTTCTTCGGTCGGCTCACCCAGAACGGAAGCGCGGGACGGTCCTCGCCGCGCGGCCCGACGGCGACATCGACACCAGCGAGATTCCGCCGCTGACGGCGAAGTTCTGGACCGACGCCGCGCGCGGCCGCTTCTACAAGCCGATCAAGACCTCGACCACCGTGCGCATCGACGCCGACGTGCTGGCTTGGCTGCGCGCGCAGGGCAAAGGCTACCAATCCCGCATCAACGCCATCCTGCGGCGCGAGATGCTGGCGGCGACCGCAGCGGAGGGCGGCGGCGGGTTTCGCGACGAAGGTCGGCGCGGAGACAAGGAGCCGGGCGTCGATCAGCGGCGTCGCGAGGGGAGCGCCGAGACCGGTCGCAAGCGCGGCGCCACTGTCGTCGAAGCTTCGCGCAAGCGCTGAGGCGGCGAGTTTGCGGAGCGTAAAGCTCTACAGGACAACCTGTCACAAGTTCCGCAATACTAATCATGCGGAGACATCAGGAAATAGTTTTGCCCTGTTCTTCTCTATTGCTTTATTTATTTTCTCTCTAAGTTCTTTATGATTTACAAAGAAATTGATATTCATGTGGACATCGAAATGTATTTTCGTATTAGTTCCAGGTTTTGAGACGCTTTGCTTGCTTGCAGCGTAAATGACGGGACGACCAAGCGCCTCTGCATAACCAACTTCAAAATAACATGAAGGTCGCTCATCTGTTAGGTCGGCAATTACGAACCGGCACTCTTGAATCTCCCGTTTGATACGGCCAACAAGATCGTCAAGAACATGCTCTTTGTCTATTCGAATGGCGACGCCTCCGAATTTTCCAACAATTTTCTCTATCACTTCAAAACGATCATCATATTCTTTATATATTCTTTGTTCTTCCTGCGTACCCCCTTGTTCACCTTGGATCGGCATAACAACAAAAACCTTGCTCTTATTCGCTCCAAGAAATCTCTTAGCCCTCGAAATAAATCTATCCGCCTGATTCCTCTTATTTTTTAGTAAATCAGCTAGCGCACCAGTGCGTTTGTCCCAAGATTGATCTGTCTCATAAATTCACAATTCTAGCACTTGATATGTTTGTATTGTCGCGCCCCATTTTGCTGTGATGACACCATTCGCGACAAATGGCGTAACAACCTCAGACAACATTTGATCTTCGCTGCGATTGGGAATCGTCTTTTGGCGACCGCCAGAGAGAGTGGCAATTGCGTGAAAAGGCATAACTCGGTCCGGAAATGATGGCGTTTCTTGAATGCTAGAACAAAAAACACCTTTGCGCCACGCGCAGCTGGTCCGCTGGGGTTACGGTTACGCGGTTACGGTGACGGTGCGGGGGTTACGGTTGCGGTGACAGCGCACTCAATCGGATCGACGCTTTGCGGCCTCAGTCGCCCCAACCCCCGGCCGCCGCATTGCGCGCGCAAAATGGCGCCTATCCCCCTGAAATCCCTCGTCCGCGTTCCAAACCTGTCGCCCCTCAGAACAAAAAGTACCTCTGCGCCATCGGCAGCTTGTCGGCCGGCTCGCAGACCAGCAGCACGCCGTCGGCGGTCACCGCGTAGGTCTCCGGGTCGACGGTGATCTTCGGCGTCGCGGCATTGTGGATCAGGCTCTTCTTGCCGATCTTGCCGCGCGTGTTCTCGACCGCGACGAGGCGCTTGGCGACTTTCAGCTTGCGCGCCAGGCCCTTCTCGATCGACGCGCCTGAAACGAACGTCAACGAGGTTCCGGTGCGCGCGCGGCCGAAGCTGCCGAACATCGGCCGGTAGTGAACCGGCTGCGGCGTCGGGATCGAGGCGTTGGGGTCGCCCATCTGGGCGCAAGCGATCGCGCCGCCCTTGATGACGAGGTCGGGCTTCACGCCGAAGAACGCCGGCGTCCACAACACCAGGTCGGCGAGCTTGCCCTTCTCGACCGAGCCGATGTGCTTCGACACGCCATGAGCGATGGCGGGATTGATGGTGTATTTGGCGATGTAGCGCTTGGCGCGAAAATTGTCGTTGTCCGGCCCGTCGCCGTCGAGGCGGCCGCGCTGGCGCTTCATCTTGTCGGCGGTCTGCCAGGTGCGGATGATGACTTCGCCGACCCGGCCCATCGCCTGGCTGTCGCTCGACATCATCGAGAGCGCGCCGAGGTCGTGCAGAATGTCCTCGGCGGCGATCGTCTCTTTCCTGATGCGGCTCTCGGCGAAGGCGAGGTCCTCGGGGATGCCCTGGTCGAGGTGATGGCAGACCATCAGCATGTCGAGGTGTTCGTCGAGCGTGTTGCGCGTGTAGGGCTTGGTCGGGTTGGTCGACGACGGCAGCACGTTGGCCAGGCCCGCGACCTTGATGATGTCGGGCGCGTGGCCGCCGCCGGCGCCTTCGGTGTGGAAGGCGTGGATGGTGCGGCCCTTGAACGCCTTGATCGTGTCCTCGACGAAACCGGACTCGTTGAGCGTGTCGGTGTGGATCATCACCTGCACGTCGTAGTCGTCGGCGACCGAGAGGCAGCAGTCGATCGCCGCCGGCGTCGTGCCCCAGTCCTCGTGCAGCTTCAGCGCGCAGGCGCCCGCTTCGACCTGCTCGACCAGGCCCGCCGGCTTGCTGGCGTTGCCCTTGCCGGCGAAGCCGAGATTCATCGCAAAGTCGTCGGCCGCCTCGATCATCCGCGCGATGTGCCAAGGCCCGGGCGTGCAAGTGGTGGCGAGCGTGCCGGTCGCCGGGCCGGTGCCGCCGCCCAGCATCGAGGTCACGCCGCTGGTCAGCGCTTCTTCGATCTGCTGCGGCGCGATGAAATGGATGTGGGTGTCGAAACCGCCGGCGGTGAGGATCTTGCCCTCGCCGGCGATGATCTCGGTGCCGGGGCCGATGACGATCGTCACGCCGGGCTGGATGTCGGGATTGCCGGCCTTGCCGATCGCATGGACGAGCCCGTCCTTGATGCCGACGTCGGCTTTGACGATTCCCCAATGATCGAGGATCACGGCGTTGGTGATGACGGTGTCGACCGCGCCGCGCGCGCGCGAAACCTGGCTCTGGCCCATGCCGTCACGGATCACCTTGCCGCCGCCGAACTTCACCTCTTCGCCATAGATGGTGAAGTCCTTCTCAACCTCGATGAACAGCTCCGTGTCGGCGAGCCGAAACCGGTCGCCCGTGGTCGGCCCGAACATGTCCGCGTAGGCGGCGCGGGGAAGAGAGGTGGGGGACTTGGGCATGCAGGGCCTCGAAAAAGTGGAAGAAATGGAATGGCGCGGCGGCGGGAGAGCGAAGCCCTTCTCCCGCTTGCGGGAGAAGGTGGACGCGCGAAGCGCGGCCGGATGAGGGCAAGACATGCCCTCACCCCAACCCCTCTCCCGCGAAGCGGGAGAAGGGCTTTTAGACCTTCCCCATCACCTCCTGCCGAAAGCCGATCGCCTGGCGTTTGCCGGCGAGCGCGACGAGACGCACTTCGCGCTTCTGGCCGGGCTCGAAGCGGATCGCCGTGCCGGCGGCGATGTCGAGGCGGAAGCCGCGGGTCTTGGCGCGGTCGAATTTCAGCGCCGGATTGGTCTCGAAGAAATGGTAGTGCGAGCCGACCTGGATCGGCCGGTCGCCGGAATTGGCGACTTCGAGCGTGATCGTGTCGCGGCCCTCGTTCATGACGATGTCGCCCGGCGCCGCGAGCGTCTCGCCGGGGATCAGTTTGTCGTCGGCGCCGCGGATCGGCGCGTGCACGGTGACGAGCTTAGTGCCGTCAGGGAATGTCGCCTCGACCTGGATGTCGTGGATCATCGACGCCACGCCGTCCATCACCTGATCGGCGGCGACGACATGGGCGCCCGCTTCCATCAGCTCGGCGACCGAGCGGCCGTCGCGTGCGCCTTCGACGACGAAATCGGTGATGAGGGCGACCGCTTCAGGGTGGTTGAGCTTGACCCCGCGCTCGAGGCGGCGGCGAGCGACGATCGCCGCCATGGCGATCAGCAGCTTGTCCTTTTCGCGCGGCGTCAGATTCATGCGTCCCCCCGGATGGCGTCGCCGGCGGAGCCTGCAAGTTTCTCGCCGTCACGACCAAACGCGCGGCGCCTCCCGGCCGGGCAGGGTCAGCATGGCCGCGATCAGCGCGGCGCGCAATCGACTCGGAGAAGGCGACACGACGCGCGCCACCGCCATGCCGTCGAAGCCGCTCGCGCCAACGTCGAGCCTTTCGCCCGGCTCAGTGGCGACCGCCTCCAGCGCCGCCCGCAAATTGGGCGCCTGCGCCTCAGCGTCGGGCGCCACGCACAGGATCGTGGCGATCGCGCGCGCGCCGGCGCCGACCGCCGGCCGGTCGAGCGCCGCGGCGGCGTCGACCAGGCGCAGCGCCTCGGCGAAAACCAGCCGGCCGGCGCGGCGGATCCGCCAGCGATCGTGGAGTCGCGCTGCGACGTCGGTTTCGCCAGAGGCAAGGCGGCCGAACACCGCCGCCTCGAAGATCAGCAGCGACGCGTCGGCCGCCAGTTCGGCGTCGAGCCGCCGCAGCAGCGCAGCCTGCTCGAACAGCAGCGTCTCCTGCGGCGCCCAGACCAACGATCCGCCCGGCTCGACCGAAAGCCGCGTCTCGACTCGCGCCGGCTCGCCCTCGCAACGATAGATCTTCTCCGCCGACTGGGTGGTCACCAGCGCGCGGGCGCTCGCGCCGACTTCGACCGCGATCGAAGCGCGGTCGCCGCCCGCCATGCCGCCGCCGGTGTTAACCAACACCGCCTCGCATTCCGCGTCGGAGCGGGGAAAGCGCAGCCTGAGGCCCCCGGTCTCGAACACCCGTTCGGCGGCGGAGCGCGCGCCGGCGCGGGCGAAGCGGACCCGCGCTTCGCCGCGCGCGCGCTGGCGCGAGGCGGATTCCGCCGCGAGGCGGATGGGAGCGGCGTCGTTCATCGGGGTGGTCAAGCCAAACGTCCGGCTGCGACAAGGCCCGATCGGGACGTAAGCGTCAAGGCGTCACGGCCCTGCAATCGTCTGATCATTGCCCGATCCTGCGCCAATTTTGGCGCAACACTGTTGCCCCAATCGCACAGTTCGAGGCGCCGCAGCGTCGTATAAGGAACGGGGGCTGATGGGCTGATCGTAATGGCTCAATTGTCGAATGCGTCGCCGAGCGACGCCGCGACCGACGCGGCGCAATTGCTGTCGCGCATCGGTTACGCGGCGCTGGCGCTGGCGACACCCAGCGCAGCGACCCTGTCGTCGCGCGCGATGTTCGTCCTCTTCCCGGTCGGCGTCGCGCTGCTGCTGGTCGCCGCGACGCTCGATCCCGTGGCCGGCGTCGGCCCGCGGCTGCGGGCGCTTGCCGTCTCGCCCATCACCTGGGCGGCTGTGGCCCTGTTCGCCTGGGCCGGCCTGTCGCTTCTGTGGACCCCGTTCCCGATTCCCGGCGCCCAGCGCCTGCTGAAGATCGCGATGACCGCCGTCGCCGCGGCGGCGGTGATCGTCACTGCGCGCGACCACTTACGCGCCACCGATCTCTACCTGTTCCCGATCGGCGTCCTGATATTGATGGTGACGATCTTCGCCCTGTGGTTCGCCGAGCAGCAGACGCTGGAGCCCAGCAGCGCGCGCATCGACGCGGGCGGGGTCGCCATAGCGATGTTGCTCTTTCCAGCGATGGGCGGATTGGCGGCGCGCGGCCGCAACGGCTACGCGCGGACTCTGATGCTGCTCGGCCTGATCTACGCCTTCGCGATCGGCTCGGCCCCGGTCACAGCGGCGTTGCTCGTTGGCATCGCGGTGCTGTCTTTCGCCGTCTCGGACCTCGAACGGACGATGCGCGACATCGGCCGGGCGGCGGTCGCGCTGGTGCTTGCGGCGCCGCTGCTGCTCGCCCTGTCGCCGACGCTGGCGCGCCTGATCTTCCATGCCAAGCTCGGCAGCCTCGGCCCGCCCTACCCGACGATCGCCGCCGCCGCCAGCCTGGTCCTGCACGACTTGCCCCGGCTGGTGACTGGGCACGGCGTCGACACGGTGGTGCGCGGCGCTGACGCCGGACTGCTGCCGACGATGACGCCTCGCGTCGGGCTGTTCGAGATCTGGTACGAACTCGGCATCCTCGGCGCCATCGCCGCGGCGGCGGGCGTGTGGTTCGCCTTTCGCGCCATCGGCCGCGCCGCGCCGCGGCTCGCGCCCTATCTAGCGGCGACCTTCGCCGCTGACCTGACGCTCGGCTTCCTGTCCGAAGGCTTCGCGCAGATGACGTGGATCACTCTGCTGGCGATCGGCGCGATTGCGCTCGGCGCCGCGGCGCGCAGCCAATACCGCACCACGCGTCCCTCGGCGGCCGGCCTCGCGCGTTTCTGACGATTATCCCAGGCGATCGGCCTTGAGCGCGCCGAGGCCAAACTGCGCGGCGAAGAAGGCGCAGTAGGCGCCGCCGCGGGCGACGAGCTCCTTGTGCGAGCCCGACTCGATCGCGCGCCCTTTCTCGATGACGTAGATGCGGTCGGCGCCGACGATCGTCTGCAGCCGGTGGGCGACGACCATCGTCGTACGGCCGATCCTGAGGGCGTCGAGCGCCGTCTGCACTTCGCGCTCGCTCTGCGAATCGAGCGCCGCAGTCGGCTCGTCGAGCAGCAGGATCGGCGCGTTCTTCAGCATCGCGCGGGCGATGGCGATGCGCTGGCGCTGACCGCCGGACAATTGCGTCCCCTGTTCGCCGACGCTCGCGTCGTAACCATCGGCGAAGCTCATGATGAAATCGTGGGCGTTGGCGCGGCGCGCCGCCTCAACGATCTCCGCTTCGGTCGCGCCGATCCGCCCGAGCGCGATGTTGTCGCGGATCGTGCCGCGGAACAGGAACACGTCTTGCGAGACGAAAGCGATCTTGGCGCGCAGCGACGCGAGGTCGACGTCGGCGACGCTCTGGCCGTCGATTGTCGCCTGCCCCTCGCTCAGTGCGTAGAAGCGCTGAATAACGCCGAGAATCGTCGACTTGCCGCCGCCCGAGGGACCCACCAGGGCGGTTGTTTGGTTGGACTCGGCGACGAGATCGACGCCGTCGAGCGCGTTCTCGCCTGGCCGGTAGGCGAAGCGAGCCCCTTCAAGCGTGAGCCGGCCCGCCGTCACCCGCAACGGCGGCGCGCCCGGCCGCGTCGCGTCGCCGGGCGGCGAGTCGAGCACTTCGTAGATCAGTCGCGCGCTGACCAGACCGTTCTGCAGGTTGACGGAGAAGCCCGACAGGCGCTTGGCGGGCTCGTAGGCGAGCAGCAGCGCGGTGAGAAAGGAAATGAACGAGCCGACATCGGCATGCTGCACGCTGACCCGCCACGAGCCGTAATAGATGGCGAAGCCGATCGCCAGGCCGGCGAGCGCGTCGGAGAGGAAGTTCGTCAGGCCGTTGCCGACGGCGATGCGGTTGGCCGAGCCTTCGACCGTGCGCACCGAGCGCGCCATTCTCTCGCGCATCTCGGACTCGAGATTGAACGCCTTGACGATGCGCGCGCCGAGCACCGTCTCGCTCATCGTCTGCATGATCTGGGTCGAACCATAGAATGAGCGCTTGGCGAAGCGCCGCACCTTTTCGATGATCTTGCGAATGATCAGGATGAGGATCGGCAGGACGCAGAGTGCGCTGGCGGCGACAATCGGATCGCGGTAGATCATCACCGCCGCCAAGCCGATAACCATGACGAGGTCGCGGGCGCCGCTCTGGACGACGAGTTGCAGCGAGTCGCGCACGCCGTTGGCGGCGATCACCAGCCGAGCGACGAACTCGCTCGAATGGCGGTCCTGGAAGAACATCAGGCTCTGGTTGAGCAGGCGGTCGAACACGCGCCGCTGCGCGGTGGCGACGATGCGATTGCCGATGCGCGACAGCGTCAGCGTCGAGCCGAAGGTGGCGGCGCCGCGCAGCACGAACAGCGCCACGACCTCGAACGCCAGGATCCGCATCTGGCCAAACTTCTCGACCGCGACCATGCCGTTGGTTACCGGCTTCATCAGCGCCGCGGCGCCGGTGGTGCATAAGCCGATCACGCTGAGCTGGACCGCGCTCAGCACATAGCCCCGGAGATGCTCGCGGCCGAAGTCGCGCCGCAACCGGTTGAGCAGCCGGAAAGCGCCAGTGTGTTCGTCAGTCTGCGACCGGTCGAGCATCGCGCGTTGCTAACCCGGCCGGCCCGAAAGGGAAAGTCGAATTCGCCGTGATCGCGGCAAGGTCTGCGACGGTCGGCGGATCAACGCCGCGCCGCGCCGGGCGGGCGAATCGTTCGCGGCCGCTTGTATTCGACCACGACTGCGCGGTTGCGCCCAGTCACGAGCGTCGATCGGCCGCGCGAGAGATGGGCCTGTTTGGCGGCCAGCGCCTTGACCTCATCGACCGACGCGCCAATCAACGACGCTGCGATCTCGATGCGTTGAGCGAGATCGTCGGTCATGCTCTCGGCGGCGATCAATGCTTCTTCGATCGTCGGCGGATCCTTGCGAACGCGCCGCGCGCCCCATTTGGTGTGCCAGGTCGTGTTCATTCCGCCCTCATACCCCGTCAGGGTCGGCGCTGCCTAGCGCCATCCCAAAATCAGCGGCAGAAAACCATATTATTCGACTAGCAGATATGCTGCACTGCAGCAACGCAAAAGCGCGTCAACCCGAGCAATATCGTCGCGGCGTTGCCGATTCGCCACTGCGGCCGAATGTCCTGCGGCGGCGCTGCGACCTTTGAGCGGCCTGTTGATTGCATGTAAGAATTCGTTGTTTTTACGATGTTCGCTGGAGATGCGCCCGTGATCGCCGACCGCCCCCTTGTCGAATACGGCGGCGGCGCGGGACCGTTTTCCGCCTTCGCCGCCGAGCTGGTCCGCCACGAAGGGCGGCGCGCCGCTATAGACGCGCTCTATCGCGCCCCCGAGACCGAAGTCGTGCCGGCGCTCGCCGCCGCCGCCGAGCTGCCGCCCGCGATCGCCGAGCAGGCGCGGGCGATGGCGAGGCGGCTGGTGACCACTTTACGCGAACGGCCGGCACCCGGCTTGGTTCAAGGGTTGATGCGCGAATACGACCTCTCCAGTCAGGAGGGCGTCGCGCTGATGTGCATGGCGGAAGCGTTGTTGCGCATCCCCGACGCCGCCACCCGCGACGCGCTGATCGCCGACAAGATCGGCGGCAGCGAATGGCGCGCCCATGTTGGGCAGTCGCCGTCGCCGTTCGTCAACGCCGCGACTTGGGGCCTGCTGATCACCGGCCAGCTCGTCTCAGCGGTCGACGAGACCGGGCTCGCCGCGGCGCTGACCCGGCTCATCGCGCGCTCCGGCGCGCCAGTCATCCGCGCCAGCGTCGACACGGCGATGCGGGTGATGGGCGAACAATTCGTCTGCGGCCAGACGATCGGCGCGGCGATCGCCCACTCCAAGCCGTTCGAAGCGCGCGGTTTCCGCTATTCCTACGACATGCTCGGCGAAGCGGCGACAACCGCCGAAGACGCCGAGCGCTATCTCGCCGCTTACGAAATGGCGCTGACAGCGATCGGCGCGGCCTCGGCCGGGCGCGGCGTCTACGAGGGACCCGGGTTGTCGGTGAAGCTGTCGGCGCTGCACCCGCGCTATGCGCGCAGCCAGCGCCGCCGCGCGTTCGAAGAGCTTTATCCGCGGCTGAAGCGACTCTTCGTCCTCGCCCGCCAATACGACGTCGGCGTCAATATCGACGCGGAAGAGTCCGAGCGGCTGGACCTCTCGCTCGACCTGCTCGAGGCCTTGTGCCGCGACCCGGCGATGGAAGGCTGGAACGGCGTCGGCTTCGTCGTCCAGGCCTATCAGAAGCGCGCCGTCGCGGTGATCGACTGGATCGTCGATCTCGCGCGCGCGACCCGGCGGCGCATCATGCTGCGGCTGGTCAAGGGCGCTTACTGGGACAGCGAGATCAAACGCACCCAGGTCGAGGGGCTCGAGGGCTTCGCGGTGTTCACGCGCAAGATCCACACCGACGTCTCCTACATCGCCTGCGCCAAGCGACTGCTCGACGCGCCGGACGCGGTATTTCCGCAATTCGCTACCCACAACGCGCTGACGCTGGCGACGATCCACGCCATGGCGGGCGCGAACTATTACGCGGGACAATACGAGTTCCAGTGCCTGCACGGCATGGGCGAGCCGCTCTACAACCAGATCGTCGGCGCCGGGCGCGACGCGCGACCGTGCCGCGTCTACGCGCCGGTCGGCTCGCACGAGACGCTGCTCGCCTATCTGGTGCGCCGCCTGCTCGAGAACGGCGCCAACACCTCGTTCGTCAATCGCATCGCCGACGCGTCGGTGTCGATCGACGCGTTGATCGAAGACCCGGTCGCGGCGGCGAAGGCGATCGCGCCGGTCGGCGCGCCGCATCCGAAGATCGCATTGCCGCGCGATCTCTACGCGCCGGCGCGGCCGAATTCCGCCGGGCTCGACCTCAGCAATGAAGCGCGCCTCGCCGCACTCGCAGAATGGCTTGGCAAGAGCGCGCGAACCGCATGGCGCGCCGGCGGCGCGGCCGGCAAGCTGCGGCAGATCGTCAACCCGGCCGATTCCGCCGACGTCGTCGGCCAGGTCGTCGACGCCGAGCGGGAAGACGTCGAACGCGCCTTCGCCGCGACGGCGAAGGGCGGCCCAGCCTGGGCGGCGCGCGCGCCGGCCGAACGCGCGGCGATCCTAGCCGCCGCCGCGGCGCGCTACCAGGGCAAGGCTGGCGAACTCGCCGGGCTCATCTGCCGCGAAGCCGGCAAGACGCTGCCCAACGCGCTCGGCGACGTGCGCGAAGCGATCGACTTCCTGCGCTACTATGGAGCTTCCGTCGCCGGCGACGATTTCGCCGCCGCGACGCATTCGCCGCTCGGCACAGTCGTCTGCATCAGCCCGTGGAACTTCCCGGTTGCGATCTTCACCGGCCAGATCGCCGCCGCGCTCGCCGCCGGCGACGCGGTCATCGCCAAGCCGGCCGAGGAGACGCCGCTCGTCGCCGCCGCCGCGGTGAAGCTGCTCCATGAAGCGGGCGTGCCCGAAGACGCCTTGATCCTGCTCGCCGGCGACGGAACGGTCGGCGCGGCGCTGACTGCGCACGCCGGCGTCGGCGGCGTGATGTTCACCGGCTCGACCGAGGTCGCCAAGCTGATCGCCGCCGCGCTCGCCGGCCGGCTGCGCCCCGACGGCGAGCCGATCCCGCTGATCGCCGAGACCGGCGGCCAGAACGCGCTGATCGTCGATTCCTCGGCCCTGCCCGAGCAGGTGGTCGCCGATGCGCTCGCTTCGGCTTTCGATTCGGCCGGCCAGCGCTGTTCGGCGTTGCGCGTGCTGTGCCTGCAGGACGACGTCGCCGACCGCATGCTCGAAATGGTGAAGGCGGCGATGGCTGAACTCGAAGTCGGCCCGCCCGACCGCCTGTCCGCCGACGTCGGGCCGGTGATCAGCGCCGAAGCGCGCGCCAAGATCCTCGCCCATGTCGAGGATATGCGCGCGCGCGGCTTCGCGGTCACCGCGGCGTCGCTCGGCGAGACTCTCGCGCGCGGATTCTTCGTCGCGCCGACGCTGATCGAGATCGACTCGGTCGCCGATCTCGGCCGCGAAGTGTTCGGCCCGGCGCTGCATGTGCTGCGGTTCAAGCGCGAGGCGCTGCCGGCGCTGATCGACGCGCTCAACGCCACCGGCTACGCGCTGACCGGCGGCGTCCATTCGCGCATCGACACGACGATCGCGCTCGTCGCTTCGCGCATCGCCGCCGGCAACGTCTACGTCAACCGCAACATCATCGGCGCGACGGTCGGCGTACAGCCGTTCGGCGGCCATGGCCTGTCAGGCACCGGACCGAAGGCCGGCGGGCCGCTTTATCTCAAGCGCCTCGTCGCGCGCGCGCCCGCCGCCTGGCCGCCGCTGCCGGCGGGCGCGCCGGACGCCGTCGCCAAGGCGTTCGCGACGTTCGTCGCCAACCGCGGCGACGCGGCGCTCGCGGCTCTGTGCGAGCAAGTCGTCGGCGAGAGCCGACTCGGCGTCAGCTTCGAACTGCCGGGCCCGGTCGGCGAGAAGAACGTCTATTCGCTCGAGCCGCGCGGCGCCGTGCTGTGCGACGCGGCCGACGAACCGACGCTGATCGTCCAGACCGCCTGCGCGCTGGCGACCGGCAACTGCGCGCTGCTCGGCGGCGCGTTCGCCGCGGCGCTCGTCGCCGCTGCGCCCGAGCCGTTGCGCGAACGCATCGCCGTCCACACGGCGACCGACCGCGTCGACGCGGCGCTGACCGACCGCGAGGGCGCGGCGCTGATCGCCTTCGCCGGCAAGATCGCGCGCCGCGACGGGCCGATCGCTTCCGTCTTCCGCGTGACCGCAGATGCGATCCAGCGGGGCGAACCCGCGCCGCTTGATTTCCTGCTCAACGAACGCTCCATCTGCATCAACACCACCGCCGCCGGCGGCAACGCCAGCCTGATGACGATCGGATGAGGCGAAGAAAGTCGGGGCTCACGTTCGCGCGCACACTTGTCATCCCCGCGCAAAGCGGGGATCCAGCGCTTCCGCCGCCGTACGCTCGGGCCGCCCAGGCCCCCCTTGGGCAGGATGAATTCAAGAGCGGCGGCGGCAAGCGATTCCAACCAAGCGCTTCGCGCTCTAAATCATCGCCTCGATCAGGCGCGGGCCGCGGCCGACCATCGCCGACTGAAACTGCTGAACGAATTGCTCGGCGGTGGTCGCGCGGCTCGCCTCGACGCCCATGCCCGTGGCGATGCGCGTCCAGTTCAGCTCCGGATCGTGCAGGTCGAGCAGCGCGCGCCCTTTGGCGCCGAGCGCCGCGCCGACGCGATCGACCTCGATGTTGAGGATGGCGTAGGAGCGGTTGGCGAAGACGACCACCGTCGCGTCGAGCCTCTCGCGCGCCAGCGTCCACAGCGCCTGCATCGTATAGGCGCCGCTGCCGTCGGCTTGCGCGCAGACGACCTTGCGGCCGGGCGCGGCGACCGCCGCGCCGACAGTCGTCGGCAGCCCGTCGCCGATCGCGCCGCCGGTCAGCGGCAGATGGTCGTGCGGCCGCGCATGCGCCAGCGCCGCCTGCAGCGCCTGACTGGCTGTCAACGCCTCGTCGCTGTCGGACGCGCCGAGCGCGTCGGCGAGGTCGATCGTCGCCTTCGCGCCGTCCTCGTCGGCATGGGCGAGATAGACGATCTCGCAGCCGTCCGGCGCGCAATAACTCGGCTTACCGGGATAGGCGAAGAACGACACCGGCGCCTCGGCGCCGATCAGCACGAGTTGCTCGAGACCGGCGAGAAACGCGACGATCTGCTCGGCGAAATAGGGCAGGCGCTCGACGACGACGCGGCCGGCGCCAAGCTGGGTTCGCGGGGCGAACGTGTCGCACAACAGCCGCGCGCCGGTCTTGGCCTGGACGCGGCCCGCCGCTTCGAGCGCCTCGCCGATCAGCGCCGGCCCGCGCATGAGAATCGCCGACCTTTTGCCGTTGGCGAGCCGGCGCGCGACCTTTTCGACGGCTTTCGCCGGGACGGTCGCCGGCGCAACGTCGGGCAGCCGCTCGGCCGCGCGCTCAGCCGAGCCCCATGCGCAATCGGCCGGCACGATCAACGTCGCCACGCCGCCGGGCGCGGCGCGCGCGGCCTGCACGGCGCGCGCAGCGTCCCCAGCGACTGAACTGGCGTTTCTCGACCGCCGCACCCAGGCCGAGACGGGGCGCGCGAGGCCGATGATATCGGCCGTCAGCGGCGCGTCATGGCGGACGTGATCGATCGCATGATCGCCGACGACGTTGACGATCGGCGTCGCCGCGCGGCGTGCGTTGTGCAGATTGGCAAGGCCGTTGGCGAGGCCGGGGCCGAGATGCAGCAGCGTTGCGGCAGGCTTGCCGGCGATCCGGCCGTAGCCGTCGGCGGCGCCGGTCGCGACGCCCTCGAACAGGCACAACACGCCGCGCAGACTCGGATTGGCGTCGAGCGCGCCGACCAGATGCATCTCGGAAGTGCCGGGATTGGCGAAGCAGACCTCGACGCCGCAATTGACCAGCGTCTGCGCGAGCGTTTGCGCGCCGTTCATATCCGTGCTCCCAGCCCTGCCTTGGCGGGAGCGCTTTAATCTCTTGGCGGTTTGAACGCAAAGAGTCGGCTCTTTGCGCAAGGGTGAAACGGCGCGCCGCCCGCGCTGACGGGCTCTGCGCCTCGCCTCAGATCCACCCCGACATCTCGCGCCTCACGACGGTCTCGATGACGCGCATGCCGTCTTCGCTGTCATTGAGGCAGGGCAGCGCGGCGAAGCGCTCGCCGCCGCCGGCCTTGAAGTAGCCGGCGTTCTCGACGCCGATCTCTTCCAGCGTCTCGAGGCAATCGGCGGCGAAGCCTGGCGTCAGCACAGCGACGCGCTTGACCCCTTGGCTGGCCAGCGCCTTGACCGTTTCGGCGGTGTAGGGCTGCAGCCATTCGGCGCGGCCGAAGCGCGACTGGAAGGTCATGCGCAACTGCTCTTCGTTGAGGCCCAGCGCGGCGCGCAGCAGCCGCGTCGTCTTGGCGCAATGGCAATAATAGGGATCCCCCTTGTCGAAATAGGCGCGCGGAATGCCGTGGAACGAGGCGAGCAGGACTTCAGGCTCGAAGTCGAGCGCGGCGAGCGCGGCGCGGGTCGAGCGCGCGAGCGCGTCGATATAGGCGGGATGGTCATACCAGGGCGCGGCGACGCGCAGCGTCGGCTGCCACCGCATCGCCTGCAACGCCTCGAACGCCTTGTCGGCGACCGTCGCCGTCGTCGCGGCGCAATATTGCGGATAGAGCGGAACGAGCAGGATGCGATCGCAGCCCTTGGCCTTCAGTGCGGCGAGGCGCGCGGCGATCGCCGGCTGGCCGTAGCGCATCGCCCAGTCGACTTCGATCCGCCCGCCGCCGCCGAGCGCTAGCGCGAGCTTCTCGGCCTGGCTGCGGGTGAAGGTCTTGAGCGGGCCCTCGTCGCGCTCGCGGTTCCAGATCGCGTCGTAATCGCGCCCCTTGGCGGCGGGGCGGCGCGGCAGGATGAACAGGTTGAGGATCAGCCACCACAGCCAGCGCGGCGCCTCGATCACGCGCCGGTCGGAGAGGAACTCGGCGAGATAGCGCCGCATCGACCAATAGTCGGTCGCCTCCGGCGTGCCGAGATTGACGAGGAGCACGCCGACCCGGCCGCTTGCGACCGGCGGATGGCCCTGAGGGCGCGGCGAGGCGGCGAAGTTGAGGGCGTTCATCGCCGCTTTGTCGGCGGGCCGGGAGGCGGCGTCAAGGCGAGGCGCGTCTGCGCAAGCATTCAGCCATTCTCGCGCCGGCGGCGTTTCGTCCTCCTCATCGTGAGGAGCGCCGCAGCAGCGGCGCGTCTCGAACGGCGAGGAGGACGGACGCTCCCGGGCGAACGCCCTCGTCGTTCGAGACGCCGGCTTCGCCAGCCCCTCACGATGAGGGCGTCCGGCGAGACCAGGGCCTGTTCAAGTCTTGGCTACGCCGCCGGCGTGAAGTTCGTCGCCACGCCGTTGATGCAGTAGCGCAGGCCGGTCGGCGGCGGACCGTCGGGGAAGACGTGGCCGAGATGCGAACCGCAGCGGGCGCAATGGACCTCGGTGCGCTCCATGCCCCAACTGCGGTCGGTCGTGGTCTCGACCGAGCCGGGAACCGGATCGGTGAAGCTCGGCCAGCCGGTGCCGCTCTCGAACTTGGTCTTGCCCTCGAACAAGGGCTGGCCGCAGCCGGCGCAGGCGAACGCGCCCGGACGCTTCTCGTTGAGCAGCGCGCAACTGCCGGCGCGCTCGGTCGCGTGCTCGCGCATGATCGCGTACTGCTCGGGCGTCAGCAGCGCACGCCACTCGGCTTCGGTATGGGTGACGGGATAGGTCTTGGCGTCCATCGGCGTTCTCCTGATCCTGTGGGGCGCCTTCCGGCGCGACCCCTCGGCCGTCATTGCTGCGCAATGACGCCTACCCGCGCAAGGGGGGAAGGTGTTCGCCCTACAGATCGCGCCGGACCCCGGCTTTGTTACGGAGCCGTCGCCGAGGCGGGGGTCAGTCGACCCAGAGGATCTCGGGGGCCTTGCGCGCCGTCGCCGCCGGCCAGGCCTTCGGCCTGCCGACGATGATCGGCGCGACCGGAACCCACGCCGCGGGCGCGCCGAGAGCAGCTTTACCCTCGAGCGTGTTGAGGAAATTCTGGGCGAAGCCGATCCAACAGGTTCCGAGCCCTTCGGCGAAAGCGGCGAGCATGAGGTTCTCCGCCGCCAAGGCGCAGTCTTCGACGATCCAGGGACCGGGCGCGGTCGCGGATATGACGATGAGCGCCGGCGCGCCGTGGAAGATGTCGTAGTGCGGATCGCTAAGAAGCGTCCGGAAATGCTCGGAATGCGCGCTGGCGTCCATCGTCGCGAGCATATGCGCCTTCGCCTGGCGAGAGATGCGGTCGAGCTGCGTTCGCTCGCGCACGACCGTGAAGGTGCATGGCTGCAGATTGACGGCGTTCGGCGCGAGGATCGCGGCGCCGATCAACCGCCGAATCGTCTGCTCGTCAACCGCCTCGTCCGTGTATTCGCGAACGGATCGGCGACCGAGAATCGCGTCTTCGATCTTCATCGCCTCCTCCCACGATCAGACATCATCGCACGTCCTCGCAGGGGCTTCATTGCCGCCAATCAAGAGCGCCGCATTCTGTTTCCTCCGAGCGCGATTGGCGCGCCCGCGCCACGCCGGGCGGAGGGCGTTGCTTTTGGCCGATGCGACTCGCAAAATCGTCGCCGATGACGCCGCCCTCCCCGCTGTCGAACCCGACCCGACGCCGGCCGCTTCGCACGGCGCGGCCGTTGCTGGTCGCCCTGGCGGCGTTGCTGGCGGTTTATCTCGGCATTGCTTACGCGTTGGCCCCAACCTTCTGGCGCCATTACGAACGCCAGCCCGCCCTCGCGGAAAAGACGATGACGACGACGACCGCGCTCGGCCTGGCCGGCGACGCGCTCAACGTCGGCCTGGAGGGAAGCCGCGACGGCATCCTGTGCGCGATGCGCGCCGCCGGCTGGCGCCCAGCCGATCCGATCACCTTCAGTTCCAGCTTCAAGATCGCCGACAGCGTGCTGCTGCGCCGCGCCTACCCGACCGCGCCGGTCAGCGACCTCTACTACGACGGTCGCCGGCAAGACCTCGCGTTCGAGAAGGCGGCGGGGGTCAGCCCCAAAGAGCGCCATCACGTGCGCTTCTGGCTCGTGCTGGCCAGGGGCGATTCCGGCGAGCCGCTGTGGCTCGGTTCGGCGACGTTCGACCGCAGCGTCGGCGTCAGCCGTTACACCGGCCAGGTGACGCACCATATCGCGCCCGACATCGACGCCGAGCGCGACCTACTCGCCCATGACCTCGCCGCCGCCGGCGTCGTCGAGGCGTCCTATTGGGTGACCGGCGTCGGCGCGACGGTCTTCGCCCGCAACGGTGGCGGCGACCCCTATTTCACCGACGGCGAAATCGCTGTCTCGCGCCTGTCGCCCGGCTGCCAAATCGTTCAGGCCGCGCCGACGCTCGCCCCGCCGCCCGTAGTCGCCGCCAAGAACACGGCGTTTGGTTGGCTGAAGGCGTTATGGCGGACTTTGTGACGCAGATTGTTAAATCCGGTTGATTGATGACAACCGGCGCAACACCATGCGCGGCTATGAATTCGACTCAATGCCGGCTTATGCGGGGTCGGCGTCTCTGGGGAGGAGTCTCATGGCGAGTGTGCTTTCTTTGACGAGCGTCGGAATCGGCGATGTCGAGCTGTTCGTGCCTTCGCCGCCCTGCCTCGTGGTCAATACCTTCTATGTCGACGGCGAGCCCGAAAGTTCGGTGGTCTACCTCTGGCAGGACGCGGAGAGCGGCGAACTGAAGTCCGAGCTGGTCTACATGCAGCCGGTTCCGTTCGAGACCGCGCTCACCTGGGCCGAAGAAAACGCTCCGGCCCGCAGCGTCGAGCGCATCCATGCGCGCCACGCCGCCAAGACTGAGCCGAAGCCGGCGCCAAACCGCAAAGCCGCCGCCAAGCGCAAGGCGGCCCCGAAGCGCAAGGCCGCGCCGAAGAAAGCGGCCTCGAAGCGCAAAGCTGCGCCCAAGAAGAAGGCGGCCAGAAAGGCGCCGGCGCGCAACGCCGTGCGCAAGGCGCCGGCCAAACGGCGCGTGGCGCGCAAGGCGAAGCGCTAGCCCTCAGGCGTCGGGCCAGGGAAACAGGAACGCGTGCGGCGTCGCGGGGTAGTGCGGCGACCGCCGCGGTTGATCGCGCGGCCATTCGACCGGCAGTTCGCGCGTGGGTTCGCGCACGACGGCGCGGCGGTAGAGCCGCCATGTCGCGTGACCGAGGATCGGCAGCACGACCGCCAGTCCGGCGAACAACGGCAATGAGCCGAACATCAGCAACGCCGCGACGATGACGCCCCACAGCGCGACCGCTTGCGGGTTGTCGCGCGCCAGGCGCAGCGAAGTCGACGCCGCCGCCACCAGGCCGACGTCGCGATCGAGCAGCAGCGGGAACGATACGACGCTGAGGCAGAGCGCTGTCGCGGCGAAGACGAAGCCGACGAGGTCGCCGACGACGATCAGCGTCCAGCCGCGTCCGGTCGTCAGCACATCGACCAAGAACGCCGCCGCCGAGGCCGGCGCCGCGGGCCCGTACAGCCAGACGTAGATCGCTTCGGCGGCGACGATCCACCAGGCGAAGATGACGAACAGCGCGACGCCGAGCGCGGCGATCGCCGGCAGCGCCGGCGAGCGCAGCGCGGCGAAAGCGTCGCGCCAGTCGACCGAGCGGCCCATCTCGCGCCGCCGGCTCATTTCGTAGAGACCGACGGCGAGGAACGGGCCGACGAGGGCAAACCCGGCGGCGAAAGGAAAGACGAGCTCCAGCGCGTTGGCGAACGAGCCCATCGAGGCGATGGCGACGCCGCCCAGCGCATAGACCGCGCCGAGAAACGCGACATGCGACGGCATGGCGCGAAAATCGTCGAACCCTTCAGCGAGCGCCGCGAGACAGTCGCGCAGCGTCAGCTTGCGCAGCACCGGCCGCGCTGTCAGCGCGTCGCGGCCGAAATAGACGTGGAAATCGGAGAGCATGGTCATGGCCGCCGTTCCTTCGCGCCAGCGGCCGCCCGGCTTGTCCAGGCGCTTCCGCGATCTCGGCAGGCTGGCGGGTCCCGACGGCGGTTTTTGGGCGCGATGAGGGCGCTGGCGCGACCGAGGTCCGCCGCGTCAGTCGGGAAACACCACCGTCTTGGCGCCGTTGATCAGGACGCGGTCCTGGAGGTGATAGGCGAGCGCGCGGGCGAGCACCCGCCGCTCGATGTCGCGGCCCTTGCGCACCAGATCTTCGGGCGTGTCGGCGTGGGTGATGCGCTCGACCGCCTGTTCGATGATCGGGCCTTCGTCGAGGTTGGCGGTGACGAAATGCGCGGTGGCGCCGATCAACTTGACGCCGCGCGCATGCGCCTGGTGATAGGGCTTGGCGCCCTTGAAGCCGGGCAGGAACGAGTGGTGGATATTGATGCACCGCCCCGTGAGCTTGGCGACGAGACCGGCCGACAGGATCTGCATGTAGCGCGCGAGCACGACGACGTCGGCCCGCGCGTCGCGGATCGTCTCCCAGACCTGCGTCTCCTGCTCCATCTTGGTCTCCTTCTCGACCGGCAGATGATGAAACGGGATCGCGCCGAAATCGATGTTGTCGTAGGTCTCGCGCGGATAATTGGCAACGACGCCGACCACGTCCATCTTCAGTTCGCCGCTGCGCCAACGGTAGAGCAGGTCGGCAAGGCAATGGTCGAAGCGCGACACCATCAGCACGACGCGCTTGCGCTGCGCCTCGGGCCGCAACGACCAGGTCATGCCGAACGTCGTGGCGAGGTCGGCGAACCTGGCTCTGAGCGCCGCGACGTCGGCCCGCTCGCTCGCGCCGTCGAAATCGACCCGCATGAAGAAATTGCCGGTCTCGAGGTCGTCGAACTGCTGCGCCTCGAGCACGTTGAAGCCGCCCTCGAACAGAGCCGCCGAAACCTTGGCGACGATCCCCGGCCGATCGGCGCAGGAGAGGGTGAGCGTATGGCGGCTGGCGGGCATCGGCTTTCCTGACGGACGGAGCGCACAGGGTGGTAACGCCTCGCCAGCGGCTTAGGCAAGGCGGCGCATCGTCCGTGGTGAACGGAGGCGCGGCGGTGAAACGCCAAGCGGTCCCTTCTCCCCGCGCGGCGGGGAGAAGATTAGGATGAGGGGCTGGGAGGTTGGTCGCCGCAGATAGATAGGCTAATCGCCCGGCCCCTCGCCCCAGCCCTCTCCCCGCAAGCGGGGAGAGGGGGCGACGCAGCGCAATTCAATCAACTCACTGCTTTGCTTGCGCCAGCACGGCCTCGACCGAGGGCAGGATGCCTTCGACGATACGCTCGACGCCGGCGCGGTTGGGATGGAGGCCGTCGCCGAGCTGGAGCGTCCGGTTGCCGGCGACGCCTTCGAGGAAAAACGGATAGAGCGTCACGCCGAATTTCTGCGCGAGTTCGGGATAGATCGCGTCGAAGCGGCGCTTGTAGTCTTCGCCATAATTCGGCGCGGCGACCATGCCGGCGAGCAGGGTCGCCATATGCGCGTCGTGCGTCTTGGCGACGATGTGCGACAGCGTGATTTCGGTCGCCGCTGGGTCAGCGCCGCGCAGCATGTCGTTGGCGCCGAGTTCGACGATGATCGCGTTCGCGTCCTCCGGCACGCTCCAGTCGAAACGCGCCAAACCGTCGGCGGCGGTGTCGCCGGAGACGCCGGCGTTGACGACCTCGACGTCCCAGCCCTTCGCTTTCAGCGCGCGCGCCAGCACGTCCGGAAACGCCTGCCCGGCCGGCAGGCCGTAGCCGGCGGTGAGGCTGTCGCCGAGCGCGACCAGCTTCAGCGGCTTGGCCGCGGCCGGCGCGGCGAGAGCGAGCGCCAGCGCCCCCGCCTGGACGGCGCGGCGAAGAATCCCATATGAGGCGTGCGCCGGCGAAAGGATTGTCATGGTTAAGGGCGAACCCGCGATCGAACTGGCCGACGTCGACCTCAGCCTCGGCGAGGGCGTCGCGAAAGTCCATATCCTTCACGGCGTCAGTATGACAATCGGCCGTGGCGAAGCGGTCGGCCTCGTCGGCGCGTCGGGCTCGGGCAAATCGACGCTGCTAATGACCGTCGCCGGGCTCGAGCGGCCCGACCGCGGCAGCATCGTCGTCGACGGCCAGCGCATCGACGCGATGGGCGAGGACAAACTGGCGCGCTTTCGCGGCCAGCGCATCGGCATCGTCTTCCAGTCGTTTCATCTCATCCCGACCATGACGGCGCTGGAGAACGTCGCTGCGCCGCTCGAACTCGCCGGCGCGCGCGACGCCTTCGCCCGCGCCGCTGCCGAGCTGGCGCTGGTCGGCCTTTCCGATCGGCAGCGCCACTACCCTGCCCAGCTCTCCGGCGGCGAGCAGCAGCGCGTCGCGCTGGCGCGCGCCTTGGCGCCGCGGCCATCGGTGCTCATCGCCGACGAACCGACTGGCAATCTCGACGAGGTGACGGGCGGCGCGATCATTGAGCTGTTGTTCGCCGCGCGCGCGCGCAGCGGGTCGACGCTGGTGCTCGTCACGCACGATCCGGCGCTCGCCGCGCGTTGCGACCGCACCTTGCGCATGCGCTCGGGACATCTCGAAGCCGAAACGCCGGCGCCGGTCGACGCATGAACGCGCCCTTCGCTCCGCGCCGTCGCGCGCCGGTCGCGGCGCTGTTGCGCTTCGCGCTGCGCGATCTGCGCGGCGGCCTCGCCGGCCTGCGCATCGTCATCCTCTGCGTCGCGCTCGGCGTGGCGGCGATCGTCGGCGTCAATTCGCTCGCGCGCTCGCTCGAAGCGGGCCTCGGCCGCGACGGAAGGACGATCCTTGGCGGCGACGCGTCGTTCTCGCTGATGCATCGCGAACTCGCGCCCGACGAGCGCGCCTATCTTGCGTCGGTCGGCGCAACTTCAACGGTGGCGACCTTGCGCGCCATGGCGCGCAACGCCGGCGGCGACGCGACGCTGGTTGAAGCCAAGGCGGTCGGCGAGACCTGGCCCGATCTCGGCGCGGCGACGTTCGACCCGGCGATGACGCCGACGCAGGCGCTCGCGCCCGGTGGCGACGCGTTCGGCGCCGCGGTCGAACCGACGCTGATGGATCGGCTGGGACTCGTCATCGGCGACCGCTTCGACATCGGCGCGGCGCATTTTGTCGTTCGCACGCGCATCGTCGCCGAGCCCGACCGGTTGGCGACCGGGATAGGCTTCGGCCCGCGCGTGCTGATGAGCGAGGCGGCGCTGCGGGCGAGCGGCCTCATCCTGCCCGGCGCGCTGATCCGCTGGACGACGCGCGTGCGGCTCGGCGCGGCCGACGCGCCGCCGCCCGATGCGGCGGCGGTCGACGCGTTCGTCGCCGCCGCCAAGGCGGCGTTCCCGCAGGCGGGCTGGGAAGCGCGCAGCCGCGCCAACGTCTCGCCCGACTTCGCCCGCGACCTCGACCGCTTCAGCGAGTTCCTCACCCTGGTCGGGCTGATGTCGCTGGTGGTCGGCGGGGTCGGCGTCGCCAACGCCGCCCAGAGCTTCGTCGAGCGCAAGCTGGCGACGCTGGCGATCCTCAAGGCGCTCGGCGCGAGCGGCGGCGCGGCGGTCGCGCTCGCGCTCGCCGAATTTCTCGCCGTGACGCTGATCGGCGTCGCCGCGGGCTTGGGCGTCGGCGCCGCGACGCCGTTCGTCGTCGACGCTCTGTTCGCCGCCGCGCTGCCGCTGCCGCTCGCGCCGGCGATCTTCCCGCGCGAGCTGGCGCTCGGCGCGCTCTATGGCCTGCTGACCGCGCTCGCCTTCGCCGTCGCGCCGCTTGGGCGCGCCCATGACGCGCCGGTGGCGCAATTGTTCCGCTCGCTGGTGGAGAGCGGGTCGGCGCCGGCGCGCTGGCGCTATCGGCTCGCCGCCGGCATTGCCGCACTGGCGCTGGCGGCGCTGGCGATCCTTTCGGGGCCGCAACGCAGCGTCGCGCTGGTGGTCGTCGTCGCCTCGGCTGCGGCGATGGTCGGGCTGCGGCTGATCGCCTTCGCCGCGATGGCGCTCGCCCGCCGCGCGCCGCGGCCGGCCTCGGTCGTCTGGCGGCTCGCGCTCGCCAACCTGAGCCGGCCGGGCGCGCTGACGCCCTCGGTGGTGCTGTCGCTCGGCCTCGGCGTCGCGGCCTTGGTCGCGCTGACGCTGGTCGACTCCAACCTGCGCGCGCAATTGCGCCGCACGTCGCCGGGCGAAACGCCGAGCTTTTATTTCCTCGACGTGCGCAGCGGCGAGATCGACGCCTTCCGCCGCTTTCTCGCCGATCAGGCGCCGCAAGCGAAGATCGTCGAAGCGCCGATGATGCGCGGCCGCATCGTCCGCTTGCGCGATACGCCCGCCGCCGAGGTCAAGGCCAAGGAGAGCGCCGCCTGGGCGCTCGAGGGCGACCGCGGCGTGACTTTTTCGGCGAGCCCGCCGGAAGGCTCGAAGATCGTCGCTGGCGACTGGTGGGGCGCCGACTACAGCGGTCCGCCGCTGGTGTCGATGGAGGCCGGCGTCGCCGAGGGGCTCGGCGTCAAGGTCGGCGACAGCGTCACGCTCAACGTGCTCGGCCGCGAGGTGACCGCGCGGGTCGCCAACCTGCGCCGGGTCGACTGGCGCAGCTTCGCGATCAATTTCGTCTTCGTTTTCTCACCCAACACGTTCAAGGGCGCGCCCTATACCGGCCTGTTCACCGCCGCGCTGCCGCCCGCGGCCGGCGCGGCGGCGGAAGGCGCGCTGATGAAGGCGGCGGCGCGCGACTTCCCCTCGATCGCGACGATCCGCGTGCGCGAGGCGCTGGCGACGATCGAGGCGCTGACAGCCAAGCTGGCGCTGGCGATCCGCGCCGCCGCCGGGGTGGCGCTGGCGAGCGCGGCGATCGTGCTGGCCGGCGCGCTGGCGGCGAGCCGGCGCGCCCGCATCGCCGACGCGGTGATCCTCAAGATTCTCGGCGCGACCCGGCCGCGGTTGATCGCGGCGTTCCTCGCCGAATACGCCCTGCTCGGCCTGTTCGCCGCCCTGTTCGGCGCGGCGGCGGGCGCGGCGGCCGCCTTTGCGATCGTCGTCTGGGTGATGGGCTTCGACTTCGCC
>JBEKVR010000090.1:0-19966 GCA_049513815.1 Roseiarcus sp.
CCCGCGGGATCACGCCCAACGCGCGTGCCGCCCACGGCCCCCTCATCGCCTCTGCCGGGCACGCCCCAGCCGCCCTCGACGGCCCCCGCGCCCCCGGCGGCGACCCACGAGGCCGGCGTCGCCGTCACGTCCATCGGCGAAGCGGTCGCCGGCGCCGCGACGCCGCGTTTCGTCGATCACGAGGGGCGCCCGTTCAAGTTCGAGCGCGGCTCGTTCAGCCACTTTTAAAATCAGGAGCGAAAATTTGACCGTCGAAGCGTCCGCCTTCGTCCATCGTTTGCTTGTCGCCGCCGCGCTGGCGCGCGAAGCCGGCCAGATCGCCAAGCGCCGTTTTCTCGATCGCTCGTCGTTCACCATCGGCTTCAAGGGGCCGCAGGACTATCTGACTGAAGTCGACGGCGAGGTCGAACGCTTCATCGCCACGCGGCTGCACGCGACCTTTCCTGAAGACGGCTTCATCGGCGAGGAAGGCGAGGGGCGAGTCGGCAAGACCGGCGCGCCGATCTGGGTGGTCGATCCGATCGACGGCACTTCGAATTTCGCCCGCGGCGCGCCGCATTTCTGCATCTCGATCGCCGCCGTGCTCGACCGCCAGGTCGAGGTCGGCGTGATCTACGATCCGATGGTCGACGAATTGTTCGCCGCCCGTCGCGGCGGCGGGGCGACGCTGAACGGCGTGGCGATCCGCGCATCCACGATCGCCGATCTCACGACGGCGGGCGTCGAGGTCGGCTGGAACATGCGTTCGGGCGCCGACGCGTTTCTCGGCCTGTTGGGGCGGGTCGTGCACGCCGGCGCCGCGGTGACGCGCGGCGGCTCGGGCGCGCTCGCGCTCGCTTACGTCGCATCCGGCCGGCGCGACGGCTATGTCGAGAACCACATCAACGCATGGGACTGTCTGGCGGGAATTGCGCTGGTGCGCGAAGCGGGCGGCTACGTCAGCGATTATCTCGCCGGCGATGGTCTGCGGCGCGGCGCGCCGATCGTCGCCTGCGCGCCGGGCCTCAAGGACTCGCTGATCGCCGTCGCCGCAATTCCCGGGCTCGCGCCATGACGGAAGCGGCGATCGCGCTCGCCGCGGGCGCGGCGCGGCTTGCGGTCGCGCGCCGCGGCGCCGAAGCGATCGCGTGGCGCGTCGGCGACGTCGAATTGCTGTGGCCGGGCGATCCGGCGATCTGGAGCGAGATCAGCCCGATCCTCTACCCGGTGGTCGGCTGGACGCGCGACGGCGCGCGGGTCGGCGGGCGACAGTATCCGCTGCGGCTGCACGGCTTCGCCTCCGGCGAAGACTTCGCCGTCGAGACGGCGGGCGGCGCATTCGCCCGGCTGTCGCTGCGCGACAACGCGAAGACGCGCGCGCTCTATCCATTCGCGTTCGAATTCGCGGTCGAATATCGGCTCGCCGGCGCGGCGCTGGAGATCACGCTCGAAGTCGCCAACCCCGGCGACGCGCCGGCGCCTTACGCTTGCGGCCTCCATCCTGGCTTTCGTTGGCCGTTCGCCGGGGCGGGACGGGCCGGCGCGCGCGTCCGCTTCGATAAGGACGAGCCCGCCAATGCGCCCGCGATCGCGCCGGGCGGACTGATCAGCGCCAAAACGCGCGCAATCCCGCTCAACGACAAAATGCTGCCGCTGGACGATCAGCTCTTCGCCAGCGACGCCGTGTGCTTTCTCGAGCCGGCGAGCCGCTCGTTGCGGTTCGAACAGGCCGACGGCTCGGCGATCGAAATGGATTTCTCCGGCTTCGGCATGGCCGCGCTGTGGACGCGGCCGGGCGCGCCGTTCCTCTGCCTCGAGGCCTGGACGGGCCACAGCGACCCGGAGGGCTTCGCCGGCGATCTGTTCGAGAAGCCGGCGATGCGCGCGCTCGCGCCGGGCGGGCTGGCCCGACATCGGGCGGTCTACCGCTATTTCCCTGCTTGAGATTCGCGCCGCGAGAGGGCAAGGAGCGCGGACCGACTGCGCTCCAGGAGTCCCGATGACCGCTTCCCCCGCTTTCGTGCTCGACGGCAAAACAATCGCCGACGGCGTGCTGGCGCATGTGGCCGAAGGGGCGCGGCGGCTCGAAGCGCGCGGCGTCAAGCCGGGTCTCGCGGTGGTTCTGGTCGGCGCCGATCCCGCGAGCCAGTCTTATGTCGCGAGCAAGGGCAGGGCGGCTCTCGCCTGCGGCTTTCATTCGACGCAACACACGCTGCCGGCCGAGACGACCGAAGCCGAACTGCTCGCGCTGATCGGCAGGCTCAACGTCGATCCGGCGATCCACGGCGTGCTGGTGCAACTCCCGTTGCCCGCCGGCCTGTCGCCGGCGCGCGTGGTCGAAGCGATCGCGCCGGAAAAGGACGTCGACGGCCTGCATCCGGTCAACGCCGGGCTCCTCGCGACCGGCGCGCTCGCGCGCGCGATCGTTCCTTGCACGCCGGCCGGCGCGATGGTGATGATCGACAAGGCGTGCGAGGCGCTCGGCCGCAAGCTCGACGGGCTCGAGGCGGTCGTCGTCGGCCGCTCGAATCTCGTCGGCAAACCGATCGCGCAACTGCTGCTCGCTCGCAACTGCACGGTGACGATCGCGCACTCGCGCACGCGCGAGCTGCCGGCGGTCGCGCGCCGCGCCGACGTGCTGGTCGCGGCGGTCGGCAGGCCGGAGATGGTGCGCGGCGACTGGGTCAAACCAGGCGCGATCGTCATCGACGTCGGCATCAATCGCGTCGCCGCGCCCGAGAAGGGCGAAGGCAAGACGCGGCTCGTCGGCGACGTCGCCTATGCCGAAGCCGCCGCGAGCGCCGGCGCGATCACGCCGGTTCCCGGCGGCGTCGGCCGGATGACGGTCGCGATGCTGATGGCCAATACCCTCGCCGCCGCCGAGCGCGCCGCGCGGGCGTGAGCCCGCCGGGTCGCCGCTCGCCAAGCTTCGGCCATTATTTTGCGGCGACGTCTTCCATGTCGACTTAGGGCCGCGTTTGGCCGAGAGTCGCTCGAGCAAAACCGGAGTTCGCCGATGGAGGAGAGGACTGAGATCGTCGCCCGGGGCGTTCGGGTCTTTGTGCGCGCCGCCATCGCGGGCGCCGCGCTGGCCATCGTCGGCGGGGTCTCGTTCGCTGCGCCGAATTCCCAGCCGTTCGCAGCGCGCGTCGCAGCTCCGGCGCCCGCGCCGGCGCTGCTTGTCGCCAAGCGGGCCGCGCCGGCCGCTGACTGCGGCGAGACGCCGGACGGCTTCACCGCTTGGCTCCAGGGCTTCAAGCAGGAAGCCGAGATCGACGGCGTGCCGCCGGCGGTGATCGAATCGGCGCTGAGCAACGTCGCCTACGATCCCGACGTCATCGCCCACGACCGGCGCCAGGGTTCGTTCGGACTGGACTTCGATAAGTTCGTCGCCAAGCGGGTCAGCGCCTATCGCGTGCGCAAAGGACGGCAAATGCTTCTCGCCTACGCCGAGCCGTTGGATAAGATCGAGCGGCGGTTCGGCGTGCCGGGGCCAGTGCTGGTGGCGATCTGGGGACTGGAGACCGAGTTCGGCGCTGGCCTTGGCAATTATCCGACTTTTAATGCGCTGGCGACGCTGGCCTACGATTGCCGCCGCGCCGACCAGTTCCGCGAAGAACTCGTCGACGCGTTGAAACTCGTCGCCCGCGGCGACATGCAGCCGGAGGAAATGCGCGGCGCCTGGGCGGGTGAAATCGGCCAGACGCAATTCATGCCTTCGACCTATCTCAAATACGCCACCAGCGCCGACGGCGGCGCCATCGCCAATCTGGTCGGCAATTCCGAGGACGCGCTCGCTTCGACCGCCAATTTCCTCAAGAACAAGGGCTGGAGGCGCGGCCAGGGCTTCCACGAAGGCGAGCCCAATTTCGCCGCGCTGCTCGAATGGAACGCCGCGCCGGTCTACGCCAAAACGATCGCCTACTTCGCCGACCGGCTGGCCGAGCCCGACGCGCAGTGAGTCGCCGCCGCGATTCACAAGGGGCGCGAACTGCGGCGAATTAGCGCGGACCGGCGTGGGCGCGTCTCACCCTGCTTAAGCGCCGGTTTCGTCGGCCTGGCCGCGAATTGAACGACTGTTTCGTCACATTTTATCGCGTTGCAACAAAGCGGCGCATTTGAGGCTGCTCATTGCCGGGGGGGTGGGATTCTGGCATACGCCGCCCCGTCAGAAGCGGGCGGCTCTTCATGCCGCGATTCCGTTCCCTGGGGGACGTCATGGCTTTGGGTCTAATTATACTTTGCGGCGCCTTGTCGCTTGTCTACGGCGGGTACACCATCACGAAATTGATGGCCGCCGATAGCGGCTCGGCGCGAATGCAGGAAATTTCGGCTGCTGTGCGCGAAGGCGCGCAGGCCTATCTGAAAAGGCAATACACCACCATCGCCGGCGTCGGCGTCGTCGTTTTCATCCTCCTCGGCCTGCTGTTGTCGTGGACGGTGGCGATCGGCTTCCTGATCGGCTCAATCCTCTCCGGCGCCGCCGGCTTCATCGGCATGAACGTCTCGGTTCGCGCCAACGTGCGCACCGCCCAGGCGGCGACTCAGTCGCTCGCCGCCGGCCTCGACGTCGCCTACAAAGCTGGCTCGGTGACCGGACTTCTGGTGGCCGGCCTCGCGCTGCTCGGCGTCAGCGGCTACTACTGGGTTCTCACCGGCCCGCTCGGCTACGGCGTCGCCGACCGTATCGTCGTCGACGCGCTGGTCGCGCTGGGCTTCGGCGCCTCGCTGATCTCCATCTTCGCCCGTCTCGGCGGCGGCATCTTCACCAAAGGCGCCGACGTGGGCGCTGACCTGGTCGGCAAGGTCGAAGCGGGAATTCCTGAGGACGATCCGCGCAACCCGGCGACGATCGCCGACAACGTCGGCGACAACGTCGGCGACTGCGCCGGCATGGCCGCCGACTTGTTCGAGACTTATGCGGTGACGGTCGTCGCGACGATGGTGCTCGCCTCGATCTTCTTCGCCACGGCACCCAACCTCGCGCAGACGATGCTCTATCCGCTGGCGATCTGCGGCGTGTGCATCATCACCTCGATCATCGGCACGTTCTTCGTCAAGCTCGGCGCCAACAACTCGATCATGGGCGCTCTTTATAAGGGCCTCATCGTCACCGGCCTGCTGTCGATCATCGGTCTGGCGATCGCCACTCAGCTCGTCGTCGGTTGGGGCGTTGTCGGAAAAGTGGGCGAAGTGGCGGTCAACGGCTGGGCGCTGTTCGTTTGCGGCCTGGTCGGTCTCGTCGTCACCGGCCTGATCGTCGTCATCACCGAGTACTACACCGGCTCGGGCAAGCGCCCGGTGGTTTCGATCGCGCAGGCGTCGGTCACCGGCCACGGCACCAACGTCATCCAGGGCCTCGCGGTTTCGCTGGAATCGACGGCGTTGCCGGCGATCGTGATCGTCGCCGGCATCATCGCCACCTTCGAACTCGCCGGCCTGTTCGGCACGGCGATCGCGGTGACGACGATGCTCGGCCTCGCCGGCATGATCGTCGCGCTCGACGCCTTCGGCCCGGTCACCGACAACGCCGGCGGCATTGCCGAAATGGCGGGGCTGCCCAAGGAGGTGCGTCATTCGACCGACGCGCTCGACGCGGTCGGCAACACCACCAAGGCGGTCACCAAGGGTTACGCGATCGGCTCGGCGGGCCTCGGCGCGCTGGTTCTATTCGCGGCCTACACCAACGACATCAAGCATTTCGTCGATACCGGAGTGCCTTACTTCAAGGATGTCGGCGTGGTTGATTTCAGCCTCGCCAACCCCTTTGTCGTCGCCGGCCTGATCTTCGGCGGTCTGATCCCCTACCTGTTCGGCGGCATCGCGATGACCGCGGTCGGACGGGCGGCGGGCTCGGTGGTGATGGAAGTGCGCCGGCAGTTCAAGGAAATGCCCGGCATCATGCAGGGCACGCAAAAGCCGGACTATGGCCGCGCGGTCGACATGCTGACCAAGGCGGCGATCCGGGAAATGATCGTTCCCTCGCTGCTGCCGGTGTTGGCGCCGTTCGTCGTCTACTTCGGCGTGCTGCTGATCTCCGGCTCCAAGGCCTCGGCCTTCGCCGCGCTCGGCGCCTCGCTGCTCGGCGTGATCGTCAACGGCCTGTTCGTCGCCATCTCGATGACCTCGGGCGGCGGCGCGTGGGACAACGCCAAGAAGAGCTTCGAGGACGGCTTCGTCGACAAGGACGGCGTCAAGCACCTGAAGGGCTCGGACGCGCACAAAGCGTCGGTGACGGGCGACACCGTCGGCGACCCCTACAAGGACACCGCCGGCCCGGCGGTCAATCCGCTGATCAAGATCATCAACATCGTCGCGTTGTTGCTGCTCGCGATCCTCGCCCACTGACGGGCGGAACCCTACGCGCCGCCGTCAAGGCGGCGCGTCACAGACGAGCTCAGGGCGGGGGAAACCCCGCCCTTTTCGTTTGGCCGGCGCGCCGCTCGGGCGGCCGTCAACGCGGCCAATGGTCGCATAGGCGGGCCGCGCCTAAGGCCTTAGAACGGTTCTAAATCGTCGCGGGCCTGATCCGGACGATTCTCAGGAGAGCACTATGATCGGCATTGGCGAAAAGCTTCCCGCATTCTCGGTCGTCGGCGTGAAGCCGAAGTTCCATTTTCACGAGGAAAACGGGCAGAGCGCGTTCGAGACGCTGACGGAAGCAAGCTTCCCCGGCAAGTGGAAGGTCATCTTCTTCTATCCCAAGGACTTCACGTTCGTTTGCCCGACCGAGATCGCCGAATTCGCGCGGCTCAATTCCGAGTTCGCCGACCGCGACGCGGTGGTGCTCGGCGGCTCGACCGACAACGAGCACGTCAAGCTCGCCTGGCGGCGCGACCACAAGGATCTGCACAAGCTGCCGATCTGGCAGTTCGCCGACAGCAACGGCTCGCTGGTCGACGGTCTCGGCGTGCGTTCGCCGGACGGCGTCGCCTATCGCGTCACCGTCGTCGTCGATCCCAGCAACGTCGTCCAGCACATCTACGCCACCAATCTCAACGTCGGCCGCGCCCCCAAGGACACGCTGCGCGTGCTCGACGCGCTGCAGACCGACGAGTTGTGCGCCTGTGGCCGCGAGGTCGGCGGCGCGACGTTGAAGGTGGCCTGAGTCGATGTCGATCGACGCGCTCAAGGCGCGGCTGCCGGAAGCGTTTCGCGACGCGCGGCTCAACCTCTCCGCCCTCGCCAGCGAGGAGGTTCTGGCCGAGCCGACGAAGTGGGGCCTGCTGTTCGCCTGCGCCATCGCCACGCGCAACGTCGAGGTGCGCGACGCCTTCGCCGCCGAAGCGGCGGCCCGCCTGCCGGAGGAGGTCCAGCAGGCGGCGCGCGCCGCGGCGACGGTGATGGCGATGAACAACGTCTACTATCGCGCCGTGCATCTCGCCTCGAACAAGGAATACATGAAGATGCCGGCGCGGTTGCGGATGAACGTGATCGCCAATCCCGGCGCGCCGAAGCTCGATTTCGAGCTTTGGTGCCTGGCGGTGTCGGCGATCAACGGCTGCGGCGCCTGCATCGACTCGCACGAGAAAGTGCTGCGCGACGGCGGCGTTCCCGCCGATCAGATCCACGCCGCTTTGCGCTACGCCGCGATTGTCCAGTCGACCGCGGCAGCGCTCGAAGCGGCGGCGACGGCGCCAACGGGCGCCGCCTAGTTCGCCAAACAATGAGCGCGGCCGTGGGCCGCGCTCTTCTTATCGATGCAGGGAGAGGCGCTCGTCGAGCGCCAATCGCGGCGCCCGCTCAGCTGAAGCGGAACAGGCCGGTCATGATGTTGCGCAGGAAGTTCGGCTCTTCGCCGCCGGTCGGCGTCGTGCGTGAGACGAAGTCGAACACCTCGCCGTCCTTCATGCCGTAATTGGCGATGCGCGCGACCTTGCCGCTCTTGTCGAAATAAATCGCCAGCACGCTTTGGTCGGTCATCTTGGCCGGCATGAAGGCGAGCGCGCGCGACATCTTCTGGCCAATATAGTACCAGGCGTCGCCGCCGATGGTCGAAGTCGTCGACGGCGTGCCCATCAGCGCCAGCGCCTGCGGCTTGGTGGTCTTGCCGACCTGGATCTGTTCGAGGGTCTGCTGGTCGACCTGATAGCCGCGATCGAAGTCGCCCTCGTAGCCGAGACAGCCGCTCAAAGCCGCCGCGAACGCCAGCGCGCCGGCCGCCGCCAAAAGGCGAGGGGCGCTGACCTTGATGTTCGGCCGCATGATGGCACTCCCCTCCGCAGCTTTTCGCTTGCCAGATCGTCCGGCGATGCCTAACCCGACGCGCCGACCAAAAGCAAGGCGCCGCATGTTCTTTGCCCACTGGCGCGCCCGGCGCGCCAACCGCCTCCTGATCGACCAAATTCACGGCGAGATCGTGGCCGCGGCGCGCGCGCCCGCACTTTACCAGGAAGCCGGGGTCGCCGACACGATCGAGGGCCGCTTCGAGATGGTCGTGTTGCATGCGGCGCTGCTGGTGCGCCGGCTGCTCGCCCTCGGCCCGCAAGGCGCGGAGATGGCGCAGGAACTCGTCGATCGCCTCTTTCGCGGTTTCGAGGACGCGCTGCGCGAGATGGCGATCGGCGACGCCGGCGTCGCCCGACGGATCAAGACGATGGCCGGCGACTTCGCCGGGCGCAGCCGCGCCTACGCCGCGGCGCTCGATTCGGGCGACGAGGCGGGGCTCGCCGCAGCGCTGGCGCGCAACGTCTATGGCGCGCCGGCCTTGCCGCCCGAGGCGACCCGCCTCGCCCGCCGCGTCGCCGCCGCCGCCGCGGCGCTCGACCAGGCGCGCTACGAGGATTTCGCCGCCGGGCGCTTCCGTTTTCCCCCCGCTGAAGGAGAAGCCCGATGACCGACGCGCCGCCGTTCAGCCGCCGGGTCAGGGTCGACGCGCTGCCGGCCGACGGCCGGTCCCAGACGATTGAGGCCACCCCGGACGAGCGCGCCGCGCTCGCCGCGCTCAACCACTTGCCGGCGATCGCCAGCCTGACGGCGGCCTTCACGACGCGTCGCAGCGGCCGAGGCGGCGCGCGGGTGACCGGCCAGGTCCATGCCGAAGTCACCCAGGTCTGCGTCGTCAGCCTCGAGCCGTTCGCGGCGACGGTCGACGAGCCGATCGACGTGCGCTTCGCGCCGGAGGAGGCGGCCGAAGCGGCGTGGCGCGTCAAAGACGACGACGCGGAGATGGTCGAGGTCGGCGGCGAGGATCCGCCCGATCCGATCGTCGATGGCAAGATCGATCTCGGCGCTCTGGCGGCCGAATTCTTTGCGCTCGGCCTCGATCCCTATCCGCGCAAGCCTGGCGTCGCGTTCGATCCGCCTGAAGAGGCGCAGGTCGACGAGGAGTCGCCGTTCGCCGCGCTTGCCGATCCTAAGAAGAAGAAACGCTGAGGCTCGGCCCTTGTCGGCGCGGGCGCCGGCTGCACAGACGCGCTCGCCGAGCGCGTCGACAGGAGGGTCTCAATAGCCCGGCGGCGCGCGGTCGAACCACGGCCGCGCCTGCTCGAGCTGGGCGGCGAGACGGAACAGCGTCGCTTCGTCGCCCATCCGCGCGACGAACTGCATGCCGATCGGCAGGCCGGCGGCGTTCCAATGCAGCGGCAGCGACATCGCCGGTTGTCCGGTGACATTGAACAGCGGCGTGTACGGAATGAAGCTCAGCGGCTTCTTCAACAGCGCGCGCGCCAGCCCGGTCACGCGCATGAACCAGCCGGCGTCGAGGCGGCCGATCGCCTGCAGTGCCGCGGCCTCCACGGGCGTCGGCTTGAGCGCGCCGTGCGGCAGCGGCGGCTGCGCCAGCGTCGGCGTCAGCAGCACGTCATATCCGGTGAAGAAGGCGCCGGCCTGCCGCGACCAGCTCTGGGCGAAGCGCGCCGCGCCGGCGTAGTCGGCGGCGCTGAACGAGCGGCCGAGCGAACCGACCACCCAGGTCGCGATCTCGAAATCGTTGACGCCGAGCTTGCGGCCGACCAATCGCGTCGCCCGCTGAATGTCGGCGCAAGTCTCGCCGGCGACGATCTTCACGAACGCGTCGAGCCACGGCTCGCGGTCAAGCGGCGGCGTCGCTTCGACAACCTCGTGGCCGAGATCGGCAAGCAGCGCCGCGGTCGTCCGCACGCCGGCGATGCAGTCGGGATGGATCGACTCGGTGAGCATCGGCGCGACCGTGAAGGCGATGCGCAGCCGGCCGGGCGGCGCGCCGACCTCTTCGAGATAGGGTCGCGCCGGCGGCTTGATTTCGTACGGCGCGCCGACGTCGGCGCCCTGGACGACGTCGAGCAGGGCGGCGCAATCGCGGACGGAACGCGTCAGCGCATTGCCGATCGTGAAGCCGCGCCAAGCTTCGCCCTCGACGGGGCCGGTCGGTGTGCGCCCGCGCGTCGGCTTGAGGCCGACGAGGCCGCAACACGACGCAGGGATGCGGATCGAACCGCCGCCGTCGGAAGCGTGGGCGAAGGGCGCCATGCGCGCGGCGATCGCCGCGCCCGAGCCGCCGCTCGAGCCGCCGGGCGTGCGGCTCACGTCCCAGGGATTGCGGCAGACGCCGAGCGCTTCGGGTTCGGTGACCGGGGCGAGACCGAATTCGGGCGTGTTGGTCTTGGCGACGAAGACCAGACCGGCCTTGCGATAGCGGGTGACGAGCTCGCTGTCGGCGTCGCGTGGGATTTCGGCGAGGCGACGGTTGCCCTCGCTGGTCGGCGTCCCAGCCAGCGTCGCGCCGAGATCCTTGAGCAGGAACGGCACGCCGGCCAGCGGGCCGGAGAGGGGGCCGCGCGCCGCGGCGCGGGCGCTGTCGTAGAGCTTGTAGACCACGGCGTTGAGCGCCGGGTTGCGCGCTTCGATCCGGGCGATCGCTTCTTCGACGAGTTCGATCGGCGCGACCTCGCCGCGACGCACCAGCTCGGCCAGCCCCAGGCCGTCGTAGCGCGCGAAGTCCGCAAAACTGCCCATCCCGGTCGCCCCCCTTGGCTGCTTCCACGTCAACGCCTTGACTGGGGGCGCGCGCAAAACCGCGGACCTGATCTTCGGCCGAGCGGCAAGTCAAAGGCAAGGGCGGAGACGGCGCGAGAAGATTTGCCTTGCGGCGCGAAGACGTTATTGTGCCGCGCGCCGGCGGGGCGCCGGACCCCCGCGGGACAGAAAAAGGGTATGAAAAGGGACATCCGCATAGCGCTCGACGTGATGGGCGGCGATCACGGACCGCCAGTCGTGCTCAAGGCGGCGGCCATCACCCTCGAGCGGAGGCCAGACGTCGAGTTCCTCCTTTTTGGCGACGAGCCGGCGATAGCGCCGCTGCTGGCCGGCTATCCGGCCCTGCAGCGCAAGTCGCGGCTGCGTCACTGCGACGTCGCGGTCAAAATGACCGACAAGCCGAGCCAGGCCCTGCGCGCCGGCCGGCGCACGTCGTCGATGTGGCAGGCGATCGAGGCGGTGAAGAAGGGCGAGGCCGACTGCGCCGTTTCGGCCGGCAACACCGGCGCGTTGATGGCGATGGCCAAGGTTTGCCTGCGCACCATGTCGCAGATCGAGCGTCCGGCGATCGCCGCGATGTGGCCGACTTTGCGTGGCGAATCGATCGTCCTCGACGTCGGCGCGACGATCGGCGCCGACGCCGAGCACTTGATCGACCTGGCGATCATGGGCGCGGCGATGGCGCGCATCGTCTTCGACATCGACAGCCCGACTGTCGGCCTGCTCAACGTCGGCGTCGAGGAGATCAAAGGCATCGAGGAGGTCAAGGCGGCCGGGCGCGTGCTGCGCGAAACCACCTTGCCCAACTTGCGCTATCATGGCTTCGTCGAGGGCGACGACCTCGGCAAGGGCACGGTCGACGTCTTCGTCACGGAAGGCTTCACCGGCAACATCGCGCTCAAGACCGCTGAAGGCACCGCCAAGCAGATCTCGCAGTGGATGCGCGACGCGATGAGCCATAGCTGGACGTCGCGCCTGGGTTATCTGCTCGCGCGCGACGCCTTTCGCGCGCTGCGCGACAAGATGGACCCGGGGCGGGTCAACGGCGGAGTCTTCCTGGGCCTTGACGGCGTCGTCATCAAGAGCCATGGCGGAGCGGACGCCGAGAGCGTCGCCGGCGCGATCGAAGTCGGCTACGACATGGTCCGCCAGGAGCTGCTCGGCAAGATCCGCGACATGATCGCCCAGGCCAACGAAGCGCGCGAACCGACCGTCGCGCCGGCCGTCACCTGAAACCCATTCCCGCTTAGGGACCTTTCCTTCATGAATGCTGACAGACTTCGTTCAACCGTGCGTGGCGTCGGCGGCTGCCTGCCCGAGCGCGTCGTCACCAACGCCGAGATGGCGACGATCGTCGATACGTCGGACGAGTGGATCGTCCAGCGCAGTGGAATCAAGCAGCGCCACATCGCCGCCGACGGCGAGACGACCTCGATGCTGGCGACGCGCGCCGCCGAAGCGGCGCTCGCCGACGCCGGGCTGAAGCCCGCCGATATCGACCTCATCATCGTCGCCACCTCTTCGCCCGACTACACGTTCCCAGCGGTGGCGACTCAGGTGCAGGCGGCGCTGGGGATCCATCATGGCGTCGCCTTCGATTTGCAGGCGGTCTGCTCGGGTTTCGTCTTCGCCGTCGCGACGGCCGACAAGTTCCTCGTCTCCGGCTCGCACAAGCGCGCGCTGGTGATCGGCGCCGAGACCTTCTCGCGCCTGCTCGACTGGACCGATCGCACGACCTGCGTGCTGTTCGGCGACGGGGCGGGGGCGATCGTACTCGAAGCGGCGGCGAGCGACGGCAAGTTGACGTCGCCGGGAATCATCTCAACTCAGTTGCGCTCGGACGGCCGGCATCGCGCGAAGCTTTATGTCGACGGCGGCCCGTCGACGACCAAGACGGTCGGCTATTTGCGCATGGAAGGCCGCGAGGTGTTCAAGCACGCGGTCGGCATGGTGACCGACGTCATCAAGGCCTGCTTCGACGACGCCGGCGTCACCGCCGCCGACATCGACTGGTTCGTGCCGCATCAGGCTAACCGCCGCATCATCGACGCCTCGGCCGACAAGCTCGGCCTGGCGCACGAGAAGGTCGTCGTCACCGTCGATCGCCACGGCAACACCTCGGCCGCCTCGATTCCGCTCGCGCTCGACGTCGCGGTCAAGGACGGGCGGATCAAGAAGGGCGATCTGGTGATGATCGAGGCGATGGGCGGCGGCTTCACTTGGGGCGCGGCGCTGATCCGCTGGTAGCGGGCGGCGCAGGGGTGTTCTGATGTTGGAGACAGCGAGCCTCGAAATCGGTGAACTGCACGAGGCGGAGGTCGAGGCCGCCGTCGCTTTGTGGCGAGAGGCGGGTCTGTTGCGGCCGTGGAACGACCCACGCGCCGATATTCGCCTCGCGCTCGCCGGGCCGAGTTCGGCGATCATCGCCGCTCGCCTGGAATCGCGCCTCGCGGCGACCGTGATGGTCGGTTGGGACGGCCATCGCGGCTGGATCTACTATCTCGCCGTGGCGCGCGATCTGCAGCGCCGCGGCATCGGCGCGCGCATGGTGAAGGCGGCGGAGGACTGGCTCGCGCAGCGCGACGCGCCCAAACTCAACCTGATGGTGCGCGCCGAGAACGGCGCCGTGCTCGGCTTCTACGAGTCGCTCGGCTATCGCCGCAGCGACACGGTTTTGTTGCAGCGCGTCTTACGCTGACGGCGCTGGCGAACAGGGAGGCCGAATGCTCGCCTGGGCGTCGATCGTGCGAACGATCGGACAGCGCGACCTCGCCGCGCACGGCGCTTTTGCGTTCGCCGACGACGAGCGGGAAGGCGAGCTCGCCGACGTCGCGACGATCGCGCTCGTCGGTCTTGGCGGGCGGAGCGGCTGGGCGGCGTTCTCCGCTTCGCCAGAGGCTGAGGACGGCGCCGCGGACCCGCTCGACCGCTGGAGCCGGCGCGTCGTCGACGGCCTGGCGGCGGAACTCGGCGCGCGCTCTCTCTATCCGTTCGACGGTCCGCCGCATTGGCCGTTTCAGCGTTGGGCGAGACGGGCGGAGCCGATGCACGTCTCGCCGCTCGGCCTGTTGATCCACCAGAGCGACGGCTTGTGGCGCGGTTATCGCGGCGCGCTCGCCTTCGCCGAGCGCCTTGCCGTCCCGCCGGTCCGCGCCGCGACGAGTCCTTGCGAAACCTGCTGCGCGCGGCCTTGCCTCTCGGGCTGCCCGGTCGGCGCCTTCACCGGCGCGAGCTACGACGTCGCGGCCTGCGCGGCGCATCTCGGCGATCCCGCCGGCCGCGACTGCATGGAGCGCGGCTGCCTCGCCCGGCGCGCCTGTCCGGTCGGCGCCGAGCGCGCCCAAGAGCCACGTGAGGCGGCGTTCCATATGCAAGCCTTCCTTGCGGCGCGTCGCCCCGCCTGAGGCCTGCGGCGCAGGGCGCCATTGACGAGCGCGGCCCGTCCTGCGCAGTTTCGGCCATGTCCTCGCTGTTGCCGCCGCTGCTGATTTTCTTCGTCCTGAGCGCCAGCGCGACGCTCGGCTTCATCATCAACGGCCGGCTTCACGAACGGCATCGCACGCCCGACTCGATCGACCTCGTCCATCTGGCGATCGGCCTGCTGGTCACCTTCACCGCAATCGTGCTTGGCCTTCTGACGTCTTCGGTCAAGACGGGATTCGAGAACGCCTATCAGGCGGGCGGCCTCTATGCCGGCGAGCTCACCCAGCTCGATCGCTGCCTGCGCGACTATGGACCCGAGACGGCGGCGCCGCGTGCGCAACTGCGCAGCTACGTCGCCGCGGTCATCGCCTCGACCTGGCCGGACGAGGCGGCGCCGCAGGGCGTCGCTTACCCCAACACCCCCGATATGCGTGGGATCGGCGAGGATCTGACGCTTGGCAATGTGATCGACGACATCGGCCTGGCGGTGCGCGGGCTCGAGCCGACCGACGCCTTCCACCGCGCCCAGGCGAGCGCGTGCGCGAGCGACTATGCCGACGTCGTCAAGAGCCGCTGGGCGGTGATCGAGGGCGTGCACGGGTCGATCTCAGCGCCGTTCTATTGGGTGCTGGTGTTCTGGCTGGCGATCGTCTTCGCCAGCTTCGGCCTGCGCGCGCCGCCAAACGCGCTCAACGTCATTGTCATAGCGATGTGCGCCGTCTCGGTCAGCTCGGCGATCTTCGTCATTCACGATCTCGACATACCTTACGGCGGCCTGTTCGGCGTGCCGAGCGATTCGATGCGCCACGCCCTCGTCGACATGTTGCGGTGAACCGCCAGCGCCGCTCGCCTCACTCCATCGCCGCCGCCGCCGAATGTCCCTCGCGACTCGGGGCCGGGGCGCTCTTGGCCGAGCGGATCAACGCGAGCAGCGGGAACGCCGAGAGAGAGACAAACATCATCAGCAGGAAGTCGTTGGAATAGGCGATGATCGCCGCCTGCTGATTGACCATCCCGTCGATCCGCGCCAACGTGCCGAGCGATTGTCCGGCGATCTGCGCGGCGTCGGGCAGCTTCATCGCATCGTTGAACGGCGTGACGTGCTCGACCAGTTGGCTGTGGAAGGTCGTCACCATGTTGGTGAGCTGGGCGATGACGATCGAAATACCGACCGACGAACCGATGTTGCGGATCAGCGTCCACAGCGCCGCGCCCTCGGTGCGTAGCGCGCCGGGCAGGGTGGCGAAGGCGACCGTGTTGAGCGGCACGAAGACGAAGCCAAGGCCGACGCCCTGGACGACCGAATAGACCGTGATCGTGTAGGCGGAGGTGTCCGTCGTCCAGCCGACCATCGCCCACAAGGAGACGGTCGAAAGGACAAGACCGAAGAAGATCAGGATGCGCGCGTCGTACTTGCCCAGCAGCCGCCCGACCAACATCATCGCGAAGAACGTGCCGACGCCGCGCGTGCCGAGCAGGTAGCCACTCGCCAGCACCGGGTAGCCGAGCAGGTTCTGGATGAATGGCGTCACCAGCGCCATCGTCGCCAGCAGGATGATGCCGATCAGGAACATAAAGATCAGCGCGACCGAGAAGTTCCAGTCGCGGAAGATCCGCACGGCGATGAACGGCCGCTTCGACGTCATCGAGTCGACGAGGAAGAAATAGAAGCCGACGATCGTCAGGATCGCCTCGGCGACGACTTCGCCGGAGCCGAACCAGCCCAGATCCTGGCCGCGGTCGAGCATCATCTGCAACGCGCCGATGCCGAGCGACAGCGACAGGAAACCGAACCACGAGAACGGCACGTCGCGGCGGATCGGGCTCTCGGCCATGAAGGCCGAGAGGCCGACGACGGTCAGGATGCCGAACGGCAAGTTGACGAAGAACACCCAGCGCCACGAATAGTACTCGGTCAGCCAGCCGCCGAGCGTCGGGCCCATGATCGGGCCGAGCATCACGCCCATGCCCCAGATCGCCATCGCCGCGCCGCGCCGCGCCGGCGGATAGGCGTCCAGCATCACCGCCTGGCTGAGCGGCACCAGCGCGGCGCCGAACACGCCTTGCAGCAAGCGGAAGGCGACCATCTGCTCGATGCTCTGCGCGATTCCGCACAGCATCGAGGCGAGGGTGAAGCCGGCGGTGCAGACGATGAACAGTTTCTTGCGGCCGACGCGCGTCGCCAGCCAGCCGAGCGGCGAGGTCATGATCGCCGCGGCGACGATGTAGGAGGTCAGCACCCAGTTGATCTGATCCTGGGTGGTTGACAGCGACCCCTGCATGTAGGGCAGGGCGACGTTGGCGATCGTCGTGTCGAGCGCCTGCATGACCGTCGCCATCATGACGCAGACCGTCAGCATGGCGCGCGTCATCGGCGCCATGTTATCGGCGGTCTGCTGGTTCATGGGGCGGCGGCCTTCGCGGCCGACGGCGAAACGAACCAGGACGCGATCCAGACGACGGGCGCGGTCACGAGTTCGCCGAGCGAGCGCGTGCGCCCGGTGTCGATCGAGACGTTCGCGCTCATGCCGGCGCGCAGGCCCTCGGTGCTCTCGCTGGGGTCGAAGCAGAAGCGCAACGGCACGCGCTGCACCACCTTCACCCAGTTGCCGCTCGCGTTCTGCGCCGGCAGGATCGAGAATTGCGAGCCGGTGCCGGGCGCGATCGAGCAGATCCGGCCCTTAAAGTCGCGCCCAGGGAAAGTGTCGATCGTCACGCTCGCCGGCTGGCCGGCGTGAACGTAAGTGAGGTCCGACTCCTTCGGATTGCCGTCGACCCACAGGCCGCGGTCTTCGACGATGGCGAACACCGGCTGGCCGGCGGGCGCGACGCGGCCAAGCTCGATCTGGTCGACCTGGGTCGCCACGCCGGCGATCGGCGCGACAATGTGGGTGCGGGCCAGATTGCGCTCGGCGTCGTCGAGTCCCGCCCTGGCTTGGATGTAGTCAGGGAAGGAGTCGATCGTCGCCGTCGGCCCGCCGCCGAGCTTGATCTTGGTTGATTCCTGCTGGCTGCGAACGAACTCGAGAATCTGCTGCGCCTGGACCAACGCCGCCTGCGACGTATCGAGATCGACGCGGGTGCCGGCATGCGAATTCACCAGATCGAGTTTGCGGTTGTAATCGTTCTGGCGCAGGTCGACCGCCTTTTGGCCCATCGCGATCTGGTTCTCGTTGCTGACGTAGTTCGCCTGCAAGTTGGCGAACTCGACCTTGGCCGCCGCCAGGCGCCCTTGCGCCAGAGTCAGGGCGGTCTGGTAGGGCGCCGGGTCGAGGTCGAACAGCGGCGCGCCGGCTTCGACCCGCTGGCCTTCGCGCACGTGGACGGCGACGATCGGGCCGGTGACCTGCGGCGTGATCAGCGACTTGTCCGCGCCGACATAGGCGTTGTCGGTCGAAACATAGCGGCCGGCCGAAAGCCACCACATCGTCCCCAGCACCACCGCCGCGGCCGGCACGACGACAAGCAGCACGAAGCGGCCCAAACCCGAGCGATTGCGCGGCGCGGGGGCGGCGAGCGCCTCCTCGCGCTGCGGCGCCGCGGGAGCGGCAGGAGCGGTAGTGGGCGCCGGCTCGACAGGACGCGCGGGGGTCTGGCCGCGGCTGATCGGGGTCGGCTCGTTCGACCGGTCGCGCGGTTCGCGGGGGCTCGTTGACGATTGCGACACTGGCTTAGCCTCCGCAGCTCAGTTTCAGTTCGTGCTTGAGATTGGAGCGGATCTGCTCGAGACCCGCCCGTAGGTTCGTGATCGCCGCTTCGTCGAGACCGTTCAGCGCGCGGCCGAGCACGTCTTCGCTGAGGACATCGAGGCGTTTGAGCGCCGGCGCCGCCTCCGGAGTCAGAAAGAGGCGGTTGGCGCGGCGGTCGGCGGCGTCCTCGCGCCGCTCGACCAGACCGGAGGCGGTCAACTTGTCGATCAGCCGCGCCAGAGAGATCGGCGCGAGATCGAGCATGTCGGCGAGCTCGCGCTGCTTCAAGCCCTCGCGCCGCCTCAACTTGCTGAGCACAGCCCATTGGGCGCGCGTCATGTGCACCTCGCGGGCGCGATGATCGGAGTAGGTGCGCAACATGCGCGCAACATCATGTAGCGCGAATGCGAACTCGCGCGAGGGGGAGGCGGCGGTCAAATTTTTGTCTCGCTTATTATATGGTGACTTATAATAAGCTGGGTTTGGCTCTGCAAGGGGAGGCGACTGAAGATTCTGGGTAATCATTCAAGTTCCGATTTAATTTTGGAGCGTATCCACATGCTTCTTGGCGAGTTGACGGGCCTGGAGCGGACCTTTCCGGCCTGCTCGCGGCGGCCTCGGCGCGCGCTGGTCGTTTGACCGTTCGTCATGCGTTCACTCCGCCGGCGCCGCCGCCGCGTCCTCGGCGACCGGGGCCGGCGGCGTCTTCGGCTTGCGCATCATGATCACGACTGGGAAGGCGACGAGCGAGACGATTGTCATCAGCAGGAAGTCGTTGGAGTAGGAGATCACCGCCGCTTGCTGCGTCGCCATCCCGTCCAACACGGCGAGGCTGCGCAGACTGTGGTCGCCGAGCGCCGCGGCGTTGGGCAGGCTCATCGCGTCGTTGAACGGCGTGACGTGCTCGACGATCTGGCTGTGGAAGTAGGCGACGCCGCTGACCAGTCTAGCGATCAGAATCGAGATGCCGATCGAGGCGCCGATGTTGCGCACCAGCGTCCACAATCCCGTCGCTTCGGTGCGCAGCTCCTTGGGCAGGGTGGAGAACGCGACGATGTTGAGCGGCGTAAAAACGAAGCCGAGGCCGAAGCCTTGCATTACCCCGTTGATGGCGATGGCGCCGCCAGAAACGTCATCGTTCCAGCCGACCATTACCCATTGCGCCAGCGTCGCCAGCGCGAGGCCAAACAGCATGAACGGCCGCGCGTCGCGCGTGCCGAGCAGGCGACCGACGATGCTCATCGCCACGAACGTCCCGACGCCGCGGGCGCCGAGGAGATAGCCGCTCGCCAGCACCGGATAGCCGAGCAGGTTCTGCAGCATTGGCGTCAACAGCGCCATCGTCGCCATCAGCACCAGCCCGTTGAGGAACATCAGCACCAGCGCGAGCGAGAAGTTGCGGTCGCGAAAGATGCGCGTTTCGATGAACGGCCGCTCGCCGGTGAAGCTGTCGACGACGAAGAAATAGAAGCCGGCCGCCGACAGGGTCGCCTCGACCCAGATCTCGCTGGAATCGAACCAGCCGATGTCCTGGCCGCGATCGAGCATCATCTGCAGCGCGCCGACGCCCAACGACAGCGACAGAAAGCCAAACCAGGCGAACGGCAGATCGCGGCGGATGCGGCTTTCCGGCATGACCACCGACAGGCCGAGCGCCGTCAGAATTCCGAACGGCACGTTGACGTAAAACACCCAGCGCCACGAATAGGTCTCGGTCAGATACCCGCCGAGCACCGGACCCATGATCGGCCCGAGCATGATGCCCATGCCCCAGATCGCCATCGCCGCGGCGCGCTGGGCGGTTGGGTAGGCGTCGAGCATCACCGCCTGCGCGAGCGGCACCAGCGCCGCGCCGAACGCGCCCTGGGTCAGCCGGAACAGCACCATCTGTTCGATGTTCTGCGACACCCCGCACAGCA